>NZ_JBNHHC010000130.1:0-5170 GCF_059091865.1 Arthrobacter sp. B0316-1-20
TGTCAATGGCCATTGGTTTCTGCCCACGGGCGGCCAGTTGATGTGCCCGCTGGTGGCCAGTAAAACTGCCCGATGATGGCCAACAGATCTGCCCACTGAGCGGTTCGGCGGGATTGGCCATGGCTGGTTTTTGTTAGTTCAGTTGGCTGACTCCTTTCCCGGCGAGGGCCTGGGTGAGGCGGATCGAGTCGCCGCTGGTCTGGCAGACATGGGCGTGGTGCAGGAGACGGTCCACGGTGGCGGTGGCCAGGGTTTTGGGCATGAGTTCGTCGAAGCCCGCGGGGTGCAGGTTCGAGGAGATGGCGACGGAGCGTTTTTCGTAGGCGGCGTCCACGACCCGGTAGAGGCCTTCGGCGGCGTCGGTGGCCACGGGCAGAAGCCCGATGTCATCGATCACGACCAGCTCGGCGCGCAGGATTCTGGTGACGGCGCGGGTGACGCTGTCGTCGGTGCGGTGGGCCCGGATCAGGGCGCCGAGGTCCTCGAGTCTGAACCAGGCCACGCGCATGCCGGCTTCGACGGCCTGCTGGCCGAGGGCTTCGAGGAAGAAGGTTTTCCCGGTGCCGGAGGGCCCGCAGACGACCAGGTTCTCCCGCCGTGTGATCCATTCCAGGGTGCGCAGGGCCTGCTGGGTCGGGGCGGGGATCGAAGAGACCGCGGGGTCCCATGCGTCGAAGGTTTTGCCGGTCGGGAAGCCTGCTGCCTTGCGGCGGGTGGCGAGCATGGACCGGGCCCGGCCGGCGGCTTCTTCGGCGAACAGGGCCTTGATGATCTCGACCGGTTCCCAGCGCTGAGCGCGTGCGGTGGCGATCAGTTCCGGCGCCAAGGCCCGGGCGTGGGGCATCTTCAGTTGCCGCATCAAAGCTTCCAGCTCGGCCGGCAGGGCCGGGGCGGTGGTGTTCGTGGTGCTGACGGGGCTCATCGGCTCTGCTCCCTTACGGTGTCTGAGGTCGCTGCGCCCAAGCCTGCCCAGGCGCCCGTGCCCTGGGTCAGGGATCGGGTCTCGTCCGCGGCGTGGGTGGTGGTGCGTCTGATGTTCGCGTTCAGGATCGAGGCCAGGTCGCCGTGGGCGAAGCGGCCATGGAGTGCGGCGTCGCCCAGGGCCCGATCCACTGCGGCAGTGCCTGCGAGTTTGGCCAGGGTCACGGCCTCGGCCATTTTCACGTGCATCCGTGCCGTGCCGGCTGCGGCGGCTTCGGCCAGCCAGGTGGCGGCGCCGTTGCCGATGGCGAGGAACGCGGCCTCGTCAGCGGTGCGGGCTTTGGGTGTGTAATCGCCCGGGATCCGGGTCCTGGTCCCGGGGAAGTGCTCATCGTTGATGGCCGGGCTGCCGGGCCGTGCCCGCTCATGCCGGGCGACCTCAACCGGGCCACCGGGGCTGTGGTGGACGATGATGATCTGTTCGCCCGGGCCGGTGCCGTGGGAGCGGACGAACACCCTTGCGCCGAGCAGGTGCGCCGGGACGGAATACTGGGCGTTCTCGAACGTCACCATCGGGGTGTTCTCCGGAACGGTGCGGGCCAGCCCAAACGCGACCGTGTGCGCGGTATCCGGAATACGGTGCAGCCTGGGCGCTTCGTCGATGAGCACCGCGGCGGGTTTGCGCCGTGTGGTGCGATGCTCACGGTTGTTCACTTCGTCCATGAACGCCTCGCAGGCCGCCTCAAGCGCAGCGAAAGAGGAGTACTGGGTCCGAAGGTTGGTGTCGGTCGGCACCAGGTCAGCCTTGGCCAGTTTCACCGAGGCCTCGACCCCGCCCTTCGTAGCCGGGTCAGCGGGCTGGCAGGTTAGCACAGTGACCCCGTAGTGCCGGGCAAAGTCCAGGGTCTGCTGGTTGCGCACCGGTACCCCGGCGACGTGGGCGGTGGTCACGGTCTTCTCGTTGTCGGTGAGCACATACGTAGGTGCCCCGCCCAGGACCCGGAAGCACCGGTCCAGGGCAGCGAACACGCTCGGCGCGGTCCGGTCCCGCAACGGGATCACGATCCGGAACCTCGAGAACGCCAGCCAGGCCACGAACAGGATGGTCTTCACTCCGCCGATGCGCGGCCCGTCACCGAAGTCGTACTGCAGCCACATCCCCGGCTCCGCGATCCAGGGGCGGTGGACACGTGTGTGACCCAGCCGCCAGGCGGCCTTGACCTGGGCGATCGCCCGGCGGGTGGACCGCTCCGAACCCGCATAACCCAAGGCGAGCAGCTTCTCGTGGGCTTTATCGGCGCGGATTCTGCCCTTGGATGCCTCGACCCATTCCTCGATCTTGGGCAGGAACGCGTCAGCGACACGATCACGGGGCGCTGGCTCAGCGATGGGTCGCCCCGCATCCCGCGCCGCAACATGCCTGGCAACAGTGTGATGGGAACAGCCCGTCAGTTCCGCGGTTGCACGCAACGATCCGGTCAGATCATAGGCAGCAAGAATTTCCATGATTTCTCCGTCAGACTTCATACAGGGCCTCTTCCCGGGGCGACATTTGGTGCGACTAGACACCGTCATCAAATCCCGGGGAGAGGCCCCCGCCGCTTAAGACGCGGCAGGACAAGTAAGGAAGTGGGCAGATCTCATGGCCACCGGTGGGCAGTTCTACTGGCCGTCAGTGGGCATTTTCGTGGCCGCCTACGGGCAGTTTTTCATGGCCGCTAACATGACAAAGAGAACAACGGCCACGGATGCCCAATTCCGCAACCCGAACAGTACTGTTCTGCCTGCGGAACCAGTGCCCGGCTGACTACTTCAAGGCGCGAAAGCTTCCCCGTGGTGCGCCCGTAGTTACCCGTGCCCCAGGAAACGCCGGCCCTGGCTCACCGTAAAAACTCGCCAGCCTAAGTCCGAACCGACACCGGACCGTATCATCGCAAAAGCATCTGCCCCTTTAGCTGGAAGCCAAGGGGCAGATGCCATCGAACTGAGCTGCTAAGCGTCTTTCAAGTCGATACCTTTGGTCTCACGCAGTTTGAAGACCACGAGGCCCGTCATTGCACAAAGGATCATTATGTAGACATTCGACATCCAGCCCAGAGACCAGCTGTTGAAAAGTGCATTGAGATAAGGTGCAGTGCCGCCGAAAATTGCAACCGAAAACGAGTAAGCGAAACCAATGCCCTGCGTCCGGATCCTAGTTGGGAATGCTTCAGAAAGAACGGACGCGAGCAGGGCACCGGAAGCGCCCACGATAAGCAGAGCCGTCGTGGAGGCCACGAACAACGTCCAAGGCTGGGAGTTGATCATACTCATCAGTGGAATTTGGGCGATGATCATCGCGACTGCGAAGCCGATGAGGACAGGGCGCCGTCCGATCCTGTCGGACAACCTGCCCCAAAGAGGCAGCGAGACCAGTGCAATCAATTGCGCGAGAACAGTAACCCAATAGGCTCCTTCGGCATCCATGCCCTGCCTGGTGATCGCATAGGTGGACGCGTACGACGTCCACGTATAGTGAGCTGCTGTGATGCCGGATGTCATGCCGATCATCATCAGGATGGACCGCACGAGCTTTTTGCGGTCCAGGGGCGGGGACGTGTTTACAGCCTGCGCTTCCTGCTGTCCGTCGAAGACTTCGCTTTCACTCATGCCGCGTCGCATGTACAGTGCGGCAAGGGCGAGTACGGCGCCGAAGAGGAACGGGATACGCCATCCCCACTCGGCAACTTCCGTATCGGAGAGGACATTCGTGACTCCGCCGCCGATTGAGAAGGCAAGGACAGATCCGCCGAAGATTGCCACGAATACAATAGAGCCCCACTGACCGCGCTTATTGTGGGGTGCAATCTCTGCGATGTAGGTATTGGCAGTTGCAGATTCACCGCCGTGCGCAAATCCCTGGGCAACGCGGGCGACAAGCAACAGAACGGAAGCTGCAATGCCGATCTGACCGTAGGTGGGCATTAGACCAATCAGCAACGACCCGCCTGCCATCATGAGCATCGTTGTTATCAGAACGAACTTGCGGCCCTTCACATCTGAAATGCGTCCGAAAACGATGCCGCCGAGTGGTCGCATGAGGAAACCAACAGCGAATACCGCCAAGGTTGACAGCAACGCTGAGACGGGATCGCTTGAATTGAACATTGCCTTCGCAATGAAGGGCGCGAACACCGCGTAGGCGCTCCACTCGTACCATTCCAAGACGTTGCCGACTGTACTGGCCATCATGGAGCGTCGTCTGATAGATGCTGCGCTGGCCGCCTTTGGTGGCTGCTCGACATTGAGGTTAAGTGCCATGGAGATTCCTTTGTGGTGGTGCGATGTCAGTTGTTCGTTGATTCCGGGTCCGGTCCCTCGGCCCATACCCCTCTTAACCAGACGGCAAAGGTTAGTCAGGACGATAGTTAAGGCATCGCATGTTTCGGTGCGGATCGCATCGGCAACTCGGGATACATGCCGTCCGAGGACAGTCTTAGTAGTCGGGTCAGCGCTGCGGTCCCTTGTTGTGCGATCCCATTCGTGCTACCGATCGATCGCTCGGTAGCTAACCATAATTCAGGTCATACCCAGCGTCAAGCAAATTATGATGGGCTGCTCATAGAGCCTCAAACGCGAATTCCAAGGCAGCTAACAAGCTGGCCCCCGCTTATCTGAGGTCCGTTTTCTCAGCGGTGACCCTGGGTTCTTTCCATCATCGAAGTTGCTGTCCCGAAGCCCGTCATAACGTAACTCAGGGGTTTGCAGAAGATATATGGCTAACGCACTGCTAAGGAAAATTGCGTGGGAGGAAGCCGTCTATTCCCGCGATCCGCCCAGGAGATCGCGGTTCCGGACCTCTCGGGCTGAGTGCCTGAGCTCCAGTGTAGGAAGCCGGGCCGGCGTCGGGGTTGCTGCCTGTGTCCTTGATCCGGAGTATCCATGCTGGTGCGGAGGTGATTCCTGGCCCTCGATAGGCATCAACCTCGGTACCTAAGACAGTGGCCCTTCAGACCACGCCACCTGAGACTATGGACCCGCGCCGTTTCCGTCCATCCGGCGACACGGTCATTAAGGTCCACAAATCTACAGAATCGTGAGAGTCCGTGTTTACCCGACTGACTCCTAAACAGGGCAACATCGCCGGCTGAGTTCTGGATCACAAAGACACTCAGGACCCCACCACCGGGGCGCACCAGGTGGTTTGCTCGTGGTGCCCCGCGAGCAGTCTTCGGGTGCTGCCACTGTCCGCCGGGACCAACCCGAAAAA
>NZ_JBNHHC010000131.1:0-5155 GCF_059091865.1 Arthrobacter sp. B0316-1-20
GGCGGCACGGGGCTGGCAGCCATGAGTGCCTCCGCCCTGCTGGGGATCCGCAATGGCGTCTACGGCATGCAGATCAACGCCCTGGTGCGCCCGCGCGGCTGGCGCAAGGCCGCTGCGGCCCATGTGACCATCGACGAATCGACCGCCACCGCCACCGGCCAGACGGACCCGGCCGAGCAGCGGAGGGGTTTCTGGACCGCGGGCCTCGGGGTGCTGGCGCTGTGGAGCCTGTTCACCGCCGTCGGCGCCGTTGTCGGGGATGCCCTCGGCGACCCGAAGCAGTGGGGGCTGGACGGGGCGGCGGTTGCCGCCTTCCTGGCGCTGCTGTGGCCGCGGCTGAAGTCCCGCGATTCGGCGGCCATCGCCGTCGTCTGCGCTCTGGCCACGGTCCTGACGGTGCCCCTGCTGCCCAGCGGCCTGCCCATCCTGGTGGCTGCCGCAGTGGCGGTCGTCCTCGGCTGGTTCCGCAAGGATCCGGACGCCCGGCCACCGGCGCCGGGCAGGGAGCCGTCACCGGAACCGGCATCGATCTCTGAAGGACGCTGAACCATGGAACTGTGGATCTGGGTGCTTGCAGCCTGCCTGCTGAGCTTCGCGACCAAGCTGCTGGGCTACCTGGTGCCGGCCAAGGTCATGGATAACCCGCGGATGTCCCGGGTGGCCGGGACGTTGACGGTGGGCCTGCTGGCCGCACTGACGGTTACCAACACCCTTGCCTCCGGGCAGGCCGTGGTGGCCGATGCCCGGCTGGTTGCGCTGGCCGCCGCCCTGGTGGCGCTGCTGCTGCGGGCGCCGTTCCTGGTGGTCGTGATCGCCGGCGCGGCTGCGGCGGCGCTGGCCCGGCTGGCGGGGATGGCCTAGCCGCCAGGTACACCTAGCGCTGCTGGCCGTACATCCCGGCGTACCCGGTTCCGGCTCCCTGGAGGCCGGTTCCCTGCGGGCCGAGCGCCGCGGGCCCCACATACCGGTCGGAACCGTAGGAGAGGATGAGGGCAAAGATCGGGGGCAGGAAAATGAGTCCGATCGCGAATCCGGTGCCACGGCCGAAGGACTTCGCCAGGTCGATCATCATCAGGATGGAGATGACCACGTTGACCATCGGAATAAAGAGCAGCACCAGCCACCAGCCGGGCCGCCCGACGATCTTCAGGATGACATAGGAGTTGTAGACGGGGACGAAGGCCGCCCAGGCCGGGCGGCCTGCCTTCCGGAACAATCCCATGTAGATCAGGCCAACCAGCGCAACAGTCACCACCAGGGTCAGCAGCGAGCCGAACAGGGCGCCGGCTGCGGCGGCCGGATCCGTGGTTGTGGTGGTCGTAAACGTAGTCAGCACAGTGGTCATGCCCGCGACGCTACTGGACCGGACCGCGGACCGCGATGGGGAGAAGTCCCCATCAGCCCGGGCCGCGTCAGCCCCCGGGCCGCCTCAGCTGGCGGACACCAGCTCCGCCGTGGCCTCGGCGATGGCACGCTCCTCGTCGGTGGGGACTACCAGGACGGGGATGGCCGACTCGGGCGTGCTGATCACCCGGGCCTCCTTGCTGCGGCGGACATTGGTGTAGTCATCCAGTTCGATGCCCAGGGCGCCGAGCCGGTCGATGACCAGCTTGCGGAAGTAGGCGGAGTTCTCTCCGATGCCGGCGGTGAATACGACAGCCTGGGCGCCGCCCACGGCCACGTGGTAGCCGCCGATGTACTTGGCCAGCCGGTAGGACGCCACCTCGAGGGCCAGGGTTGCCTTGTCATCACCGTTTTCCGCGGCCTCGACCACCTGGCGCATGTCGTTGTTGCCGGACAGGCCCTTGAGACCCGATTCCCGGTTGAGCAGGTGGTCCAGGTCGTCGGCGGAGAAGCCCTTCCGCTGCAGCGCCACCAGCACCGACGGATCCAGGTCGCCGGAGCGGGTTCCCATCACCAGTCCTTCCAGCGGCGTGTAGCCCATGGACGTATCCACGCTGACCCCGCCGCGGATGGCGGTGATGGAGGCGCCGTTGCCCAGGTGCGCGATCACGGCATTGAACCGCCGGGGCTCGATCTCCAGCAGCCGGGCGGCACGCGCGGAGACAAACTGGTGCGAGGTTCCGTGGAAACCGTAGCGCCGGATGCCGTGCACCGTGTAGAGGTCCTCCGGGAGCGCATAACGCCAGGCATACTCGGGCAAGGTGCGGTGGAAGGCGGTATCGAAGACGGCCACCTGAGGCATTTTCGGCCACTTCGCGGTGATAGCACGGATGCCCAGGGCTGCCGGCGGATTGTGGAGCGGTGCCAGGGGCGCCAGCCGTTCAATCGCCCGGGTGATTTCGAAATCGATGCGCACGGGTTCGTCGAAGCGCTCGCCGCCGTGCACCACCCGGTGGCCGACGGCATCGATCTTCCGCCCGCCCAGCACTTCGGTCAGGCGGGCCTCGACGGTCTCCAGAGCCTCCGAATGGTTCCTGATCTCGCCTTCGCCGATCCGCTCGATCAGGCCGTCGGTGACGACGGTGTCGCTGCCGGCCTCCGTGTCCACATCCCGCAGTTGGTACTTCAGCGAGGATGAACCGGAGTTGATGACCAGGATGAGCATTAGGCTTCCTTTGCGGTGATGGTTGAGTGGTCTGGACCTGTTTGTCCTTGGATGGCGGTGATCGCGACGGTGTTGACGATGTCCTCGACAGTGCAGCCGCGGGACAGATCGTTGACCGGCTTGCGCAGGCCCTGCAGGACGGGTCCGACGGCGACCGCCCCCGAGGACTGCTGCACCGCCTTATAGGTGTTGTTGCCTGTATTCAGGTCGGGGAATATGAACACGGTGGCCTGTCCGGCCACCGATGAATCCGGCATCTTGGACGCGGCCACCGAGGCGTTGACGGCGGCGTCGTACTGGATGGGGCCTTCCACGGCCAGGTCCGGGCGGCGGCTGCGGGCCAGTTCAGTGGCGCGGCGGACCTTGTCCACCGCTTCACCGTAGCCGGAGGTGCCGGTGGAGTAGGAGAGCATCGCGATCCGCGGATCGATCCCGAACTTGGCCGCGGTCTCGGCCGAGGCGATGGCGATGTCCGCGAGCTGCTGGTCGTTCGGATCCGGGTTGACCGCGCAGTCGCCGTAGACCAGCACCCGATCCTCCAGCAGCATCAGGAAGACGGAGGAGACGATGTCGACGCCCTCGCGGGTCTTCACGAATTCGAGTGCGGGGCGGATGGTGTTGGCCGTGGTGTGGGCGGCCCCCGAGACCATGCCGTCCACCTTGCCCAGCTGGACCATCATGGTTCCAAAATATGAACCGTCAAGCATGTTTTCCATCGCGGTTTCCAGGTCGACGCCCTTGTGGGCCCGCAACCGGGCGTATTCGGCGGCGAATTCTTCGCGCAGCGGGCTGGTAGCCGGGTCAACGATCCGCAGCCCGGTCAGGTCCACGCCTTCGGTGGCTGCCAGTTCGCGGACCTGGGATTCGGAGCCCAGCAGGGTCAGGTCGCAGACATCGCGGCGCCGCAGGATCTCGGCGGCGCGGAGGATCCGCACATCGAGCCCCTCCGGCAGGACGATATGCCGGCGCTGCGAGCGGGCACGCTCGATCAGCTCATGCAGGAAGCGCAGCGGTGTCATGTGGGTCGGATGCGGCAGGGCCAGGCGTTCCAGTAGTTCCTGCTCATCCACATGCCTGGACCAGGCACCCAGCGCCGCGGCGGCCTTCCGCCGCTGGCCGGAGGAGACCTCGCCACGCACCTGGCTTACCCGGTGCGTGGTGGTGAAGGTGTCCTCGGCAACGCTGAATACCGGGAACGGGGCCTGGGCGAGCATCTGCATGATGTCCGGTTCCGGGGTCAGGCCGCCGGTCAGGACCATCCCGGAGGGAACGGGCGAGTCGGGGGACAGGGACGACGCCAGGCCCGCGACCATGATGTCGGCACGGTCGCCCGGGACCACTACCAAGGCTCCGTCGCGCAGTTGGCTGAAGAAATTGCCCACGGTCATCGCACCGATCTCGATGCTGCTCATGTCCCGGTCCAGCTGCCCACTGCCGGCGATCTGCCGCGCGCCCAGCGCTGCCACGACTTCGGCGATGGTCGGCTGGGCGACCTCGTCCTGTTCCGGAATCACGTAGACCGGCCAGCCATGCACGCCCGGACGGACGCTGCCGGCAAGCTCCTCCAGATCCTCTGGGGCCGCACGGTTGACCATGATGGACAGCAGGGTGGCCCCGGCGGCAATATGCTCCTTGCGGGCGACCTCCACGGCGTCCACGGTTTCCTGCACGTCCATGGACTGGGCGCCGATCACCACCAGCATGGTGGCCCCCAGGTTCTTGGCCAGCCGGGTGTTGAGATCGAATTCGACGGCGGCATCGTGGCCGCTCAGATCCGTACCTTCGACCAGGATGACGTCGCAGACCTGGGACATTTCACCGAAGATCTGCACGCAGCGGGAATCGATTTCCTCCCGCTGCCCGGCTGCCAGCTGGGCACGGGCTTCCCGGGAGCTCAGTCCGCCGCGGCTGCGCTCCGGGCCGAGGTCGAAGGTGCTGCGCATGAGCAGCACCATCGGGTCCTGCTCGGGATCGTCGCCGGGAATGACCGGCCGGAAATAGCCGATCCTGCCGGCGTGCCGGTGGAGCATGTCCGCCAGTCCCAAACTGATCAGGGACTTCCCCGAGCCCGCTGCCATCGCACTGATGTAGATTCCCTGCGTCATCCGTGTCCGTCCTTTGCGTCGACCCACCCCATCTTTTCAGACCGGCGGACCGACCGCACTCTGGCGGGTAGCCGGGGCCGGGCGTACCTTGCTGCCATGAACTGGATCAGGCCGGATGATGCGGGCTATGACGATGCCCGGGCCCTCTTCAATGCGATGATCGACCGCAGGCCGGCGGTGATCGCGCAATGCGCCGGGGCCGATGACGTGCGGCAGGCCCTGGGCCTCGCCCGGAAACATAAACTGCCCGTCGCCGTACGTTCCGGCGGCCACTCCGTGGCCGGCATGTCCATGAACGACGACGGCCTGGTGGTCGATGTGCGGCCCATAAAGGACCTCCGAGTAGACCCGGAGGCCCGCACGGCGACCGTCGGAGCCGGGGTGACCTGGGGCTCCACCGCATCCACACTCGCGTCCTCGGCCGGCAAGTCCTCGGCAAGCGCATCTACGACCCGCATCGCTGCGGAGTGGGACCCCACCC
>NZ_JBNHHC010000132.1:0-5143 GCF_059091865.1 Arthrobacter sp. B0316-1-20
CCTGGCCAGGACCGCGCTCAGGCCCTCCGCCTCGGCAACCGTGGCCAGGGGCACTGCAGTACCTAGTGCGGCCCGGTCAGGCACGGTAATGAAGACGAAGGAGCCCTGCCGCAGCGTGGGCCGCATGCCCGCCAGCAGCGCGGCGAGGCTTTGGTCCTGCTGCTCCCGCATGCCGGTCAGGACGTCGGACGGGCTCCGCGTCCGCCCAGTCCGCGGGAGGAATCCCCCACGGCTTTGAGCGTAGCCCGCAGTTCCTTGGGCAGCGAGAACAGGATGTCTTCCTCTGCGGTCACGACCTCTTCCACATCGGCGTAGCCGTAGTCGGCCAGCAGCCTGAGGACATCGCGGACCAGCACTTCCGGCACTGATGCACCGGAGGTGATGCCGATGGTGGAGACGCCTTCGAACCAGGACTCGTCGACCTCGTTGGCGAAGTCCACCCGGTAGGACTGCCTGGCACCGTACTCCAAAGCCACTTCCACAAGACGGACCGAATTGGACGAGTTTGCCGATCCGACGACGATGACCAGGTCTGCCTGGGGGGCGATCTTCTTGATGGCGGCCTGGCGGTTGGAGGTGGCGTAGCAGATGTCATCGCTGGGCGGATCCTGCAGCGTGGGGAACCGCTCCTTGAGCAGGTTCACCGTGAGCATTGTTTCGTCGACGCTCAGGGTGGTCTGGGAAAGCCAGATCACCTTGTTCGGATCGCGGACCTGGACCTTGTCGACGTCGTCAGGGCCATTGACAATCTGGATGTGTTCCGGAGCCTCGCCCGAAGTGCCTTCGACTTCCTCGTGCCCCTCGTGCCCGATCAGCAGGATGTCATAGTCATCCTTGGCGAAGCGCACCGCCTCGCGGTGCACCTTGGTGACCAGGGGGCAGGTGGCATCGATGGTCCGCAGGCCGCGGTCCTCGGCCGACTGCACCACCGCCGGGGAGACGCCGTGGGCGGAAAAGATCACCAGGGCGCCTTCAGGCACCTCGTCCGTCTCGTCGACAAAGATGGCGCCCTTTTCCTCGAGGCTGCTCACCACGTGCCGGTTGTGCACGATCTGCTTGCGCACATAGACCGGCGGACCATAGTGCTCCAGTGCCTTCTCGACGGCGATGACCGCCCGGTCGACTCCCGCGCAGTAGCCGCGCGGAGCAGCAAGCAGCACCTTCCGCGGTTTATCCACGGGCGCCGCCGCCGCGACTTCCTCGGGGCTGCGGCGTTTGCGGGGAATGCTGGGCATGGGCACGGAAACGGAGGTGGCGGACATAGCTCCATGCTACCGGCGGCCTGCGGCCAGCCTCGAACCGAGTCCAAGAACCACGAGCACGGCCGCTCCGGCGAGGGTCAGCCCTATCCACTGTCCGAAGCTCTCTGCCACCCGGAAGACCAGGGCCTCCTTGAACGCCTGCGCTGCTTCGCTCCCGGCCGGAGCCTGGCGGAGCGCACTGCTGCCAGCCTGCAGCGCCAGCCAGTAGAGCCCGCCGGTCAGGGCCAGGCCGAGTCCCAGTCCGGTCAAGGCCGCCGAGGTCCGGCGGGCGGACAGCAGCGAGAGCAGTCCGGCAACAACGGCGCCCGCTGCCAGCCACGGCCATACTGCGGCACCGCGCAGCGACTTCACCACCCGCAGTTCATCCGGTCCGGCCGCCGGAACCAGTGCCGGTCCGGGCTCGGGAACCGGTACGCCCAGGACCGTGGAGATTTCCTCCGCCACCAGGGCCACCAGCGGTGTGGCGTCAAGCACCAGACGTTCACCGGCGGTACCGGAGGGGTTCTGCGTTGCTCCCCCGAGGTTCAGTTCATGGGACCGGCGCAGCGTCTCCGACCATGCCTGCTGGTAGCCGGGAAGCTCCGTGACACGGCTGGCGGCTTCCTCCATCATGGGCTGGACCAGCGGGACCAATGCGTCCGGTATGCCGGACGCGGCAGCAGCCTGCTGGGAAATGTCTCGGGCCAACGCCGCCTGGAATTCAGGGTCGGCACCCAGCGGCCCGGCAAGCTGGACGAACCCTTCCTGCGACACAACGTTCCGGTCCAGCCACGCCGCCGGAATGGCGGCCGCGGCCAGGACCAGGGCGACAAGCGCCATCAGGCCGGAAACTACGGTCCGCATGCGTCCTCCCCTCAAGGTCTGCAACACTGAATGAAACTCCGTGCGCGATTCTGCCAGAGTATCCGGAACGCTTTCTGTACGTGCCGTGGCGCCGGCGCAGGTGCGCGTCAAACTGTCCGCGGCACCTGATAGACACTTAATGAGACATGAACAGGTCAGAGTCCCCAGCTTTGGAGCATGAGAACATGAACGACGACGGCGGCGGCCGGTACCTCGGCACGGCGACTTCGGAGCCGGTCACCACCCTGCCGGCCACTGCCGCGGACACGTCCGCGGACCACCCGTGGCCGCTGCACGTGCTGTCCGAAAAGCTGAAGATGCATATTGAAAGGTCGCCCGCCGCCTGGGTCGAGGGTCAAGTGATCGAACTCAACCGGCGGGCCAATGTCTGCTATGTCACACTGCGGGACACCGATGCCGAGGTTTCGCTCTCCCTCACCGTCTGGACTTCGGTCATGAACCGGCTGGCGACCCCGCTGGAACGGGGCGCCCGCGTCGTGGCGCGGATCAAGCCGGATTTCTGGCTCAAGACCGGCCGGCTCTCGATGCAGACACAGGACATCCGCCCCGTTGGCCTGGGCGACCTGCTCGCGCGGATCGAAATGCTGCGGCGCGCCCTGGATGCCGAAGGCCTCTTCGCCGCGGAGCGCAAGCGCAGGCTGCCGCTGCTGCCCCACCGCATCGGACTGATCACTGGCCGCAATTCGGATGCCATGAAGGATGTCCTGCGCAACGCAAAGCTACGCTGGCCGGCCGTCGATTTCGAAATTCGTGAAGTGGCGGTCCAGGGGGTGAATGCCGTGTCCCAGGTTATGGGCGCCCTGGGCGAACTGGATGCCATGCCGGAGATTGACGTCATAATCATCGCCCGCGGCGGCGGGTCCCTCGAGGACTTGCTGCCGTTCAGCCACGAGGATCTGGTGCGCGCCGTGGCCGCGGCGCGCACGCCGGTTGTCAGCGCCATCGGCCATGAAGCGGACCGGCCGCTGCTGGACGAAGTCGCGGACCTGCGGGCTTCCACGCCAACTGATGCGGCCAAACGCGTCGTCCCGGACGTGGGCGAGGAACTCCAGCGGATCCGGCAGGCGCGGACCCAGCTGGACCGCTGCATCGACCATCTGGTCAGCCGTGAAACGGACCGCATCACCGCCATCCGCACCCGTCCCGTCATGGCCCGTCCGGAGGGCATGGTGGAGGTGCGCCAGGACGACCTTCGGCGGTTCCGGGAGCGGGCCCATTCGGCGATCTCCACCGCCGTGAACCGCGACACTGACCGCATCCAGCACCTCCGCGCGCAGGTGCGGGCGCTGTCGCCGCAGAACACGCTGGACCGTGGGTACGCCGTCATCCAGCAGGCTGACGGCAGTGTGGTGCGGATCGCGGATGACGTGGCGTCCGGGGAAGACCTGCGGATCCGCGTCGCCGTCGGCGAATTCCACGCCACGGCGCGGTAGCACGGCGCGGTAGATGGCATCCGCGCTGGACGGCATGCGGCTATGCGCCGTGAGCACCGGCCGGCGTGACCGGCAGGCAGCATAAGCAGTAGACAGTATGGGCAGTAAACAGCCCGGAACGGAAAGAGGCAATCATGAGCGAAAACCCCAACGGCGGCGGACAGCGAACCGTTCCGCAGCAGCCGGCGGCTCCCTCCACGGATGTCGATGGACTGTCCTACGAGCAGGCCCGGGAGCAACTGGTGGCCGTGGTCACCCAGCTGGAGGCCGGCGGCGTGAGCCTGGAGGAATCCCTGGCCCTGTGGGAACGGGGCGAGGCCCTTGCTGCACGCTGCGAAGAATGGCTGGAGGGGGCCCGCCGCCGACTGGAATCGGCGCGCTCGGCGTCAACAGAGGGTAGCCAGGGCTAGGACTCGTCCAGCAGCTTCTTTTCCGCTTCGACGTCGAAGTCCGCCTTCGGCCATCGTAGGTCCAGATCTTCAAGGGCATTGATCATCAACTGCTGGACGGCGATGCGGGCGTACCACTTGTTGTCCGCCGGAACCACGAACCATGGCGCAACGACGGTGTTGGTCCGTTCAATCGCCACCTGGTAGGCCTGCTGGTAGTCGTTCCAGAAGGCCCGTTCCGTTACGTCTGCCGGGCTGTACTTCCAGTGCTTCTCCGGCCGCTCGAGCCGTTCGCGCAACCGCCTTCTCTGCTCATCCTTACTGATGTGCAGCATCACTTTGATGATCCGGGTGCCGGATTCGGCCAGCAGCCGTTCGAAATTGTTGATCGCCGTATAGCGGCGCTCGATTTCCTTCCGGGTCGACAGCGCGTGCACGCGGTGGACCAGCACATCCTCGTAGTGGGAGCGGTCAACGGCGCCGATCATGCCGTGGGCCGGCGCTTCCTTCTCAATGCGCCACAGGAAATCATGCTGGCGCTCTTCGGCGGTGGGCAGTTTGAAGGCGTGGTGTGTGAGGCTCTAAGGTCGACCAGCCCGACGACGTGGCGGACTATGCCTCCCTTGCCGGCAGTGTCCATGCCCTGCAGCACCAGCAGGAGCGAATCGCTGTTGCCGAACCGGCTCGCTGCGAAGAGCTTTTCCTGCAGCGTTGCCAGCTTTTCGCCATACGCCGCCAAGGTGGCTGCGCCCTCCTCCTTGGTCCCCTTGTAACCGGGGGTAGCCGAGGTATCAACCCGCCTGAGCCGGAATCCGTTCCGGACCCGCAGCAGCTGGCTGGGGCTCGACTCGAAACTCCGGACGTTGGTCATGGCGGCGTGCCTACGGCTTGTACGTATCCAGGAATTCCGCCAGCCGACCGACCGCGTCCTCGATGTCCTCGACGCTGGGCAGCGTCACCATGCGGAAGTGGTCCGGCCGGATCCAGTTGAAAGCAGTGCCGTGGGAGATCAGGATCTTCTGCTGCTTGAGCAGGTCCAGCGCAAACTGCTCGTCATCCTTGATCGGATAGACTTCCGGATCGAGCTTGGGGAACAGGTACAGCGCGCCGTCGGCCTGTTCACAGCTGACGCCCGGAATGGCGTTGAGCAGTTCGTATGCCTTGTTCCGCTGCTGCAGCAGGCGTCCGCCCGGCA
>NZ_JBNHHC010000133.1:0-5030 GCF_059091865.1 Arthrobacter sp. B0316-1-20
CCGCAGCCATCTGCTCAATGTGTTCAGTCCGCATGCGCGTCGCCCAGATGCTCTGATGCGCATCACGCAGCGTGGTGTCAATGATCTTGATCTCGCGCCGGCTCCCGGCTGGTCGCCCGCCCACGCTCATTACCGACGCGATTGTTTCAGTTGCGTCCATCAACTCTGACCTCATTCCTTGGCGTCACCCGGGCCACCGCCTGTGGTGAAATCGTATTCACGTTTCATGAAATCGTACTCACGGCGTTTCGTCAACCCCTGAAGTGATTCTTGACACGACACGTCGAGACGATAAAACTTGGTACGACGTTCACGGCACTGACGGGCCAAGAGGCCTGGGTAGCGTGGGCGGTCGCCGCTAATGCCCAGCCTCAAAACTCGATCAGCCGTTACTGCCCTGCATGCGAGCTGTCGACCCGGCCCGTGCAGTTTTGCGGAATGACCGGCCGGCCTGCCCGAGGTTGTGAGCGATCGGTTCCGAAGTACAACGCTTCCTCTTCAGAGGGATGCGTCCAGCCGTCCTGTGCACGTGGATGCGGGGAGGCGGGGCGAACTTCATGACGGATAGACAGGAGAGCGAAGTCAACCCGGGCACGGAGATCCGGGCTGATGTGTCAATACTTCGGGCATCATGACGTTTTTGTTAGCCAATTCGCAGCACGGATATGAATACGTAGTCAGAGCGTTTTGGCAGTGGACGCTTCACGCTATGTGTTCGACCTGAATTAGAAGGGTAATTTGATGGTTCAATCAGTAGATGCGAGAGAGCCTGTTGTAGGCGAGGATTCAATATCCCGCCGGCAGCGTCGGAGATCCCTTCGTGCCAGTACGATCGGCCAGCTGTTGGAATGGTACGAGTGGAGTTCTTACGCCGTATTCGCTCCATTCATCGCGGCCGCGATGTTCAACCAGTCAGATCCCGCCTCGGCTCTTCTTTCAACGTTGGCAGTATTTGCGGTTGGTTTTCTCATGCGCCCGCTGGGCGGCGTTGTATTCGGAGCGCTCTCGGACCGTAAGGGAAGAAAGAAGGTCATGATCACCACGATGGTCATGATGGCCCTGGCCTCCGTGGCAATTGGGCTCATGCCGTCGTATGAGTCCATCGGTCTCGGTGCGTCTATTGGGCTGCTTCTGATCCGGATGATTCAGGGCTTCGCTCATGGTGGCGAGTCGGCGACGGCGAACAGCTATATTCCCGAGATTGCCCCCCGGCAGAAGCGCGGGCAATGGGGAAGCCTCGTATTCGTCGCAATCTTCGGTGGTTCGGTCATTGCGTATGTATTGGGAGGCGTCATTTCCCTGGTTCTTGCGGAATCGCAAGTGGCCGAGTGGGGATGGCGAATCCCGTTCATCTTGGGTGCTTTTGGTGCGGTGTTTGCTCTCTACCTTCGGCGGGGGATGCACGAATCTGAGGTCTTCGATGAGAAGAATGACGAGGTCGCGGTGAAGCCTGTAGCGATTTCCACTCCGGTGGAAAGTGGAGTTGCGGGCCAAGGTGTCGGGGGGCGGAATCCGCGTCCCCGGTGGGTTTCAATCCTCTTGATCATCGGAATGGTGTCGGGTGTGACAGCGGCCCACTACACCTGGTCGTCTTATGTTTCGACGTATGCCATCACGCAGCAAGGAATGTCCATTCAGGGGGCGTATTGGGTGACGGTCGTCGCGCAGGTTATAGGTTTGGTGGCGCTACCGCTCTGGGGCCGGCTCTCTGACCGTATCGGACGCAAGCCAGTCATCTATTTCTTCGCGATCGCGATGGGTGTGCTTCAGATTCCCCTCATGGCAATGATCACTGAGGAGCCGTGGACTCTGCTGGTTGCTTCGACAATTGCTCTGGTGATCGTGGCTGCTTCGGGTTCGCTGCTGTCCTCGATCATGTCGGAAGTCTTCCCGACGTCGCAGCGCACCCAAAGCATCGGCCTCGCCTACTCGGTGTCCGTGGCTGGTTTTGGCGGCACCGCACCCTACGTGTACCAGTTGTTCGTGTCGATCGATCTGGCATGGCTGTCCGGGGCCTTGGTCGTCGTTCTGTGCCTCCTGACCCTGGTTGCAATGAAGTTGCTGCCGGAAACCAAGGGAGTGGATCTGAGGGCCGTGTAGTTCGACCCGTCTGAAGTCCTGTCAGACGCCTTGCCGCCGTCATGCACCTGTTCCAATCCCGCAGGCGAGTGACGGCGGCGGGTGTCTGGCCAGGTTTGACCGCTCCGCGTGCCGTCTGATGCAGGCAATGACGGTTTGGACTTCGGGCTGACACCACTGCAGGGCTAAGCGGATGTAGAAAAGCGGACGTGGGGATACGAGCTAGAACATTCTCCCGTCCCATGGGTCGCGATTAACACGCGTTCTGCGACTTGCCGGCGGGGCCTGTTTGCCCTGGCCTTCCACATTTCGAAGTCAGCATTAAACGATTAAACGAAGGTATATCACTTATGACCACGACATCCCGCACTCCCGTCCTGGAGCTCTTCCGATTAGATGGAAAGGCAGCGCTGGTGACTGGGGCTTCAGGCGGTCTTGGGCGTTCCATGGCTCTCGCACTTGCGGAGGCCGGGGCCGATATCCTGGCGGTTGGGCTCGGTGACCTCGATCAGGTAGCTGAGGAGGTACGTGACCGCGGGGTTAACTGCTCCACTTATGTAACTGATCTCAGTGCCCTAACACAGGACACCGCAGCACATCTAATCTCGTGGGCTCGAGACGCGTTCCCACAGCCGACCATCTTGGTCAACAATGCAGGGATTATTCGGAGAGGCCCAGCCATCGAGTCGGCACAATCAGATTGGTTAGCAGTTCTCGATGTGAACCTTACTGCTCCTTTCCTTCTCAGCCAAGCTTTTGCTCGTGGTGTTCTCGCGGCTGGTGATGCCCCTGCCAGCATCATCAACATCGCCTCGATCAACTCGTTCCAGGGCGGCGTGGAAGTTCCTGCTTATGCGGCTTCCAAGCATGGATTGCTTGGCCTCACTCGAGCGCTGGCCAATGAATGGACTCCGCATGGCATCAGGGTTAATGCCATCGCCCCGGGGTACATGGAAACCGACTTCACCCTTGCTCACAGGGAGAACGCTGAGCGGGCGGAAAGCATGTTGCGCCGTATTCCCGCCAACAGTTGGGGACGCCCACAGGATCTTTCAGGAGCAGTCGTGTTCCTTGCGTCAAACGCAGCTGCCTATGTCAGTGGCGCTGCCCTCACTATCGATGGTGGGTGGCTGTCTCGATAGTTGAGTGCCAACTCCGAAAGAGGGGTTGCTGTCATGACGAAACTCGGGAAATGAAAGCCGGGATGTGAGACCTATGGAGAACAACTACTTACGTTTCCTGCAGACGCTCGTACAACTCGAGACGGAATCTGGAAATCTGGACGCCCAGCACCATCTCCAAAGCCTCTGCATCGACTTTGTGGAGCAGCACACCTCTGATGTCACCATCAGTCGCGGGAACAACTATCCCTGGACGTTGCTCACCACCGGCAGCGGGTCGGCCCCGGTGATGTTCGTCTGTCATACCGACACCGTGCCAGCCGGTAACGCCGGCACTTGGTCCTCTCACCCGTTTGACGGTGCTATCGATTTCGAACGAGGGACACTCCACGGCAGGGGGAGCGTTGACATGAAAGGTGGCCTGGTCGCAGCACTGGTTACCTTGATTCGCGCGAACGTCGCCGGAGCTGACGTAGCTGTCCTCTTGACGGCGGATGAGGAAATCGGCAGTAAAGGAGCTGTTGTCGCAGCTGAGGAGCTGGCCCAATTAGACCCCGCGCTGATCATTGTTCCTGAGGCCACCGACAACCAGGTTTCGCTTGGTCACCGTGGGGCTCTTTGGGTGAGGGCCGAAGCCCAGGGTGTAGCCGCCCACGGTTCTCGACCACATGCCGGCATCAACGCCATCAAGACTCTCGTGAGGGGAGTAGTCGACAACCTCGATGCCTTTCCTGCGGCCTCCGATGAGTACTTGGGTAGAGAAACGGTCAACCTCGGTTACCTTTCCGGGGGGAGCGTGCCCAATATCGTTCCAGACCATGCAGAGCTATCCCTGGATTTCCGCACGGTAGGTGATCCCCAACGAATTCTCGACTGGCTCCGCGGCCTCCAGGGTGACCTTCGAATCACAGAGCTAATCAATCTGGCTCCCGTCCGCGCCGGGCAGCCCCCGACGGTATTGCGGGACTACTCGCCAGCACCCGCAGTCCCCTACTTCACCGACGGTTCGGTTCTCCAAGACCGGTTCCCCGATGCCCCCATCGTGATCTGGGGTCCAGGAGATCCTGCCATGATGCACGCCATCGACGAGACACTTGATCTGTCCTCTCTCGACACTGCGATTGAACATTTTTGGCGGGTTCTAAGGTAAGCGACGGCTGCCCGGAAGACCTCCTTCGTATCATCCAGATGGCCAACCTCGGCAACGGCCTGAACCATCGTGGGGCTGCTGACCAGGCCCGGATCCAACCGGTGCAGCGCTGCCTGTGCCAGGTCGATGCCTCGCAGATACGAATCTTCTCTGGATTTCATCATGGTTTCCCTCCTAGGCCGGTTCCTACGGATTGCCGGCCGGCGCGATCCCCTGCCGCCGGCCATTCCCCTACTGCCCCGGCCAGCGGGCCAAGATGGAGGCCCTAAGGTTCATCACGAGACGCGAGGGCCGCGGAGGCGGCCGGCGGATCGTCTCCGCGCTCGCCGTCGGTGGTTTTGAGCAGGTCGTGGGCGATGGCGTATTGGGTGGTGGCCATGGCGGCGAAGTGAGCGTTGGCGGCCATCATGTGCCGGATGGAGGCTGTCGATGCGGGGCCGGGGGTGGTATGTCCCGGTGCGAGGTGGCGGTAGGCGGGGGAGGAGGCGGCCCAGGCGGCCCAGGCGGCCACGGTGTCCGGGTCGATGTCTATGGCGGCTTCGGTTGTTCTGGTCCAGCGGATCCGCTGCCGCATGGGCCATCTCCTCCTTTCCTCTGCCGGTGCGGCGGGGCTATTCGGTGCGCTGGTACTCCTGTATGGAGGGGTAGCTGGCCTTCAGCGGGAAGCCGTTGTCGCTGGT
>NZ_JBNHHC010000134.1:0-4997 GCF_059091865.1 Arthrobacter sp. B0316-1-20
GGTGCTGGTCTGCCATGAAAACCGCGGCCTGACTCCGCACATCCGGGATGTCGCCCGGCGCTTCGCCAAGGAAGGCTACGCCGCGCTGGCAGTGGACCTGCTCTCCCGCGAGGGCGGAACCGACGCCCAGGACCGCGATGCCGTGCCCAGCCTGCTCACGGATGCCGGAGCGGACCGCCACGTGGGCGATTTCCAGGCTGGCTTCGAATACCTGATCACCCAGGACTTCGTCGATCCGCAGCGGATCGCGATGAACGGCTACTGCTTCGGCGGCGGCATCACCTGGCAGGCCGCCACCCAGATGTCCGGTCTCAAGGCTGCAGCCCCGTTCTATGGACCGGCACCGGAGCTGTCCCAGGTTCCCAATATCCAGGCCGCGGTGTTTGGGGTGTACGCCGAGCAGGACGAGCGGATCACCAGCGGCGTGCCGGAACTGGAAGCGGCGCTGCAGCAGGCCGGAACCGTCCACGAGCTGAAGATCTATCCCGGCGTCAACCACGCCTTCCACAATGACACCGGCGACCGCTATGTGGAGGCCCAGGCTCTGGAGGCGTGGAATGACATGCTGGCCTGGTTCGAGCAGCAGCTTCCGGGCCTTCCGGATACGTAGAAAGTGGGCGAGCCCAGCTGCGGACCGCACAGCCGGGACGCATATTACTTCCAAGAACCTCCCAAGGTGCTCCTAGACTTTTCCCAGAAAAGCGGAGCACCATGGGAAGGTGAAGAAAAATGCACCCGAAGCCAAGCTCCTGGTCGTCGACGACGAGCCCAATATCCGTGAGCTGCTCTCAACCTCCCTGCGTTTCGCCGGGTTCGACGTCGTTGCTGCTGCCAACGGGCGCGACGCCCTTGCCGCCGTCGAGGAGTACAACCCGGACCTCGCTGTCCTGGATGTCATGCTTCCGGATATGGACGGATTCACGGTCACCCGCCGGCTGCGCGCCTCGGGCAGGCATTTCCCCGTCCTGTTCCTGACGGCGCGGGACGACACCGAGGACAAGGTCACCGGCCTGACGGTCGGAGGCGATGACTACGTCACCAAGCCCTTCAGCCTGGATGAAGTCGTGGCGCGCATCCGCGCCGTGCTGCGGCGCACCCAGCCCTTCGACGACGAAGGCGCCGTCATCCAGGTCGATGATCTGGAACTGGACGACGACGCGCATGAGGTCCGCCGTGCAGGCGAAACCATTGAACTGTCCCCGACCGAGTTCAAGCTGCTGCGCTACCTGATGATGAACCCCAACCGGGTGCTCTCCAAGGCCCAGATCCTGGACCATGTCTGGGAATACGACTTCAACGGGGATGCCTCCATCGTCGAGTCCTACATCTCCTATCTGCGCCGCAAGATCGACAGCAAGCCCAATGCCCCCGCCCTGATCCAGACCAAACGGGGTGTTGGATACCTGCTGCGCTCGTCTGAGAAGCGCTAGACCTTGATCAACCTCTGGAAATCCGCGTCGCTGCGCACCCAACTGGTGGCGATCATGTCCATCCTCATGGTGGTGGCCGTGGGGATCACCGGGCTGCTGACTATTTCCATGCTGCGCCAGAACCTCATCAACAGCATGGACCAGGACATCCGAAACAATGCCCAAGCCGTCTCCAACTACGTCTTCGGCATCTCGGAAACCACGGACAGTTCCCTGCTGCGCTATTACGGGGCGCTCCTGAACAACAGCGGCACCGTGCTGCGGCCAACGGTCGAGCAGTCGGCCACCCAGGATGTTCCGGACCTGCGCGGGCTAGATCTGGAGGCCGCCAGGGCCAGTGAAAAGCCCGTACCGGTTCCGGGGACCCTGCCGGACAGCCAGGGCTGGCGCGTCCAGATCTTCGGGCTCCAGGACAGCCAGGGCTACATGGCAGTGGGCCTGCCGATGGCCACGGTCAATGACCCAGTGGATGAGACGGCCGCCCTGATCCTGACCGTCGGGCTGGCATCGACCGTCTTCGCCTCCGCCGTCGCCTACCTTGCGGTCACCCGGTCCTTCCGGCCGCTGGTCCGCATGGAGAAGACCGCCTCGGCCATCGCCAACGGCGATCTGTCACGCCGCGTCGAGGTGGAGAATCCGGCCACGGAGGTGGGCCGGCTCTCCCGCTCAGTCAACACCATGCTCTCCCACATCGAGGGAGCCTTTGCAGCCCGCGTCGAGTCGGAGAAGAAGATGCGCCGCTTCGTCTCCGACGCTTCCCATGAGCTCCGGACACCGCTGGTCACCATTCGCGGTTTCTCCGAGCTGTACCGGCATGGCGGACTACAGACGGAGGAGGATGTCGCCAAGGCCATGGGCCGGATCGAGGGCGAAGCAACCCGAATGGGCCAGCTGGTGGAGGACCTGCTCACCTTGGCCCGCATCGATGAGCAGCGCCCGCTGGAATCCAAGCCGGTGGACCTGCTGGTGCTCGGCACGGACGCGGCGATGGATGCCCGGGTCAGCGCCCCGGACCGCCAGGTCAAGGTGATCGGGCTCGACGGCGGTCGCGCCCGGAGCGCCCCGACGGTCGGCGACGAGGCGCGCCTGCGCCAGGTCATGGCGAACCTGGTCACCAATGCGCTGCGCTACACGCCGGAAGGCACGCCGATCGAAATCGCCGTCGGTGTGGAGCCTGTCATCGACAACCGCAAGGATTCGATCATCGAAGTCCGCGACCACGGCCACGGCATCTCCGAGGAAGAGGCATCCCGGGTCTTCGAACGCTTCTACCGTGCGGATACGTCGCGGACGCGTGAAACGGGCGGTACGGGACTCGGGCTCGCCATCGTGGCGGCCCTGGTGGCCCAGCACGACGGCACCGTCCGGATCCTGGAGACCGACGGCGGCGGGGCCACCCTGTCCATCCGGCTCCCCTACAGCGACGCTGACGAAACCGCCCAGTCCGAAACGACCATTCCTCCACAGCCGCGGCACCGGCCCGGTTTTCCACAGTTCCGCCGTTAGCCCGGACGCGGACCTCCCCGGGCGCCTAGCCTCGAAGTGTCAGGTACACCGATCACTTCCGAACATTTCGAATGGCTCCCAGGAGGAACCCCATGGCAACTTTCCATGTAGACAGTGAGGCACTCGCCGCCAAGAGCAGCGAGGTCCAGTGCACCATCGACCGTATCCGGACCGAGGTCTCGGCGATGCAGGGCGGGCTGCGCGAGCTGGAGGCCATGTGGACCGGTCAGGCCGCAGCCAATTTCCAGCAGCTCATCACCGAGTGGCACGCCACCCAGCTGAAGGTGAAGGAATCCTTGGCCAGCATCAATGCGGCCCTCTCGCAGGCCTCCCAGCAGTACGCCAGCGCGGAGGACGCCAACGCCTGCCTCTTCATGGCGTAACACCCGCCCCCGCGTCTTCTCCCCCGCTGCCCCGGTGGTTGAGGGAGCGAGGAACGAGCGAGTCGAAACCCCGGTCCCCGGCAAGTAGGCTGAAGCGTGGCCATTCTGATCGATCCGCCCTCGTGGCCCGCCCACGGGACCCTCTTCTCGCACCTGATCTCGGATACGTCGCTGGCTGAGCTGCATGCCTTTGCCGCCGCCGCGGGCATTCCCGAACGTGCCTTCGACGAGGATCACTACGATGTTCCGGAACGCCGGTACGGCGACCTGGTGGCTCTGGGAGCCGGCGAAGTCAGCGGCGCCCAGCTCACGCGGGCCCTGATTTCAAGCGGCCTGCGCGTCCCGGCCCGCCTGCGCAGCAGCAAGCTGGAAGCATCACTGCTCAGCCATTGGAATCTGCTGCTGCCGGGCCGGGAGGCCCTCGGCCGGGCCCTGATAGCGCGCTGGGGCGAGCCGCACCGCCACTATCATGACCGCACCCACTTGCTGGCTGTGCTGGAAGCCCTCGGACTGCTGTTCAAGATGGGCGAAGAACCCGGCGCAGACCGGCGGGCCATCCTGCTGGCCGCCTGGTTCCACGACTCGGTCTATGACGGCGTGCCCGGCGGCGACGAGGAAGCTTCCGCCCGCCTGGCCGAAAAGCTGCTTCCGGATGCCGGCTGCCCGGCCGGCGAAGTCAGCGAAACAGCACGGCTGGTGCGGCTGACCGCCCACCACGCCCCCGCAGCCGATGACCGGGCCGGAGCGCTTCTCTGCGACGCGGACCTGTCCATCCTGGGCAGCGCACCCGGGTGCTACGCCCGGTACCTCCGACAGGTCAGGCTTGAATACAGCCATGTCAGCGACGGGGACTTCGCGCGCGGACGCACCGCCGTCGTCGAACGCCTGCTTGCGCTGGAACCGCTCTTCCATACGCCCGCCGCCCAGCGACTGTGGCTGGACCAGGCTCAATCGAACCTGCGCAGTGAACTCGCCGCCTGGGGCCATTAACAGCGGAAGGCGCGGCTCCCGTTTGACGGGGAACCGCGCCTTCGGCGCTAATCGGCCGGAGCCGGCTGGGGACTAGAAGCCGCCCATGCCGCCCATCTCGTCGCCGCCCGGCATGGCCGGAGCGGTCTTCTCGGGCTTGTCGGCGACAACAGCCTCGGTGGTGAGGAACAGACCGGCGATCGAAGCCGCGTTCTGCAGAGCAGAGCGGGTGACCTTGACCGGGTCGTTCACACCGGCAGCCAGCAGGTCCTCGTACACGCCGGTGGCAGCGTTCAGACCGTGGCCGGCGGGCAGGCCGCGGACCTTGTCGACAACAACGCCCGGCTCAAGGCCTGCGTTGAAGGCGATCTGCTTCAGCGGAGCGTCGATGGCAACCTTGACGATGTTGGCGCCGGTTGCCTCGTCGCCCTCGAGGTTCAGATTGGCGAACGCCTTGAGGCCGGCCTGGATCAGGGCAACGCCGCCACCGGCGACGATGCCTTCCTCAACAGCAGCCTTGGCGTTGCGGACGGCGTCCTCGATGCGGTGCTTGCGTTCCTTGAGTTCAACCTCGGTTGCGGCACCGGCCTTGATGACTGCAACACCGCCGGCCAGCTTGGCCAGGCGTTCCTGCAGCTTCTCGCGGTCGTAGTCGGAATCGGAGTTTTCGATCTCGGCGCGGATCTGGTTGACCCGGCCCGCGATCTCC
>NZ_JBNHHC010000135.1:0-4839 GCF_059091865.1 Arthrobacter sp. B0316-1-20
GTACTTCAGGTAGGGCCGATGATGAGAAAGGTTTCATGAAATTCTCATCCAGCTCTCACGGAACTTTCGGATAGTAGAGCCATCATTCGCGCCGTTCGGGGGAGTTCTGGCTGTGAGGCATTTGTGGCTACTCATGATTGTGCTGGCTCTGGGGGGAGCCTGCCTGCTGGTCTGGACGTCGGCCGTTGCCTCGGGACCGTCGGAGCCGCTGCCCGGCGTCACGATCGGGGACCGGCCCCCACCGGCAGTCAAGAGTGTGCGCGTTACCGACATCACGGCGGCGAAGCCGGCCTCATCCCAGGCCGCAAACGGCGCCGTAGCGGACGCCTTGTCAGACGCCCGCATCCTGCAGCTACCGCTGCCTCAATTGAATCGCCTGTATCCAGAGGAGACATCATGGACAACGGGAACCGGCCGCTGAGGATACGGCTGTTCGGCAGCCTGCAGATCCGCCGCGGCGACGTGGTGCTCGGCGCCTCGGACCTCGGCGGGCCCAAGCCGCGGCAGATCCTGGAGATCCTGCTCCTGCACCGCGGCCGGCCCGTCTCCAACGACCTGCTGATCGAACTGCTCTGGGCCGGCCATCCGCCGGCGGAAGCCCAGCCCACCCTGAAGAGCTACATCAGCGTCCTGCGCAGGTACCTGCAGCCGGGCCAGGGCAAATTCGGGCCGCTGCAGACCGCCAGCGGGGGCTACGTGATCGACCCCGGCATGGTGGACCTGGACCTGGACCGCTTCGCCGAGCTGGTGCGCGCCGGCGAACAGGCCCCGGCCCCCGCGGCGTACCCCCTGCTCTGCCAGGCGCTCGAACTGGCCGGCGAACCTCTGCTGGGGGAGGAGCTGACGGCCCAATGGGCCGAAGCGGAACGGAACCTCCATGCCGCCCGCGTCACCGCCGTGACGGTCCGTGCCGCCGAATTGGCGGCCGAGCTGGGCGTGGCGGACGAGGCGATCGGCTGGGCCCACATTGCCCTGGAGGCGGAGCCGTTCAATGAGCAGGCCTGGACGGCGCTGGTCCTGGCGCTGGAGCAGGCCGGCCGCTACGCCGAAGGGCTGCAGGCCTACGAACGGTACCGCCGCCGGCTCAACAGCGAACTCGGCTGCGCGCCGGGCACGCAGCTGCAGGAGGCCCATGCCCGCCTGCTGCGCGCCACCGCGGAGTCCGACGGCGATCTGTCCGACGCGCTGTCCGCCCTGCTGTACCTGCATGAGCAGCTCGTCCACGGTTCGCGTCCGGCGTGGACCGCCGGCAGGCCGCCCGGGGCGTCAGTGCGGGCCGCCGGGAATGTGCTCAACCGGTTCCTGCAGCGGGCGATGATGCTGGTCTGATCACCCCTCCTGCTGGTACACGTCCGGGATGCCGTCCCGGTCCGCATCCACCTTTTCCTCCGCCTCCAGCTTCCGGTAGTACCGGTTGCGGGGCCGCAGGATCACGGTGGCCAGGACCGCGGCCAGCAGCGACGCGGTCAGAATCGCCACCTTCGCGTGGTCGTTGTGCGCACTGCCCTCGCCGAAGCTCAGCTCCGCCACCAGCAGGGAGACGGTGAAGCCGATGCCGGCCAGGAACGCCATGCCGATCACGTCGATCCACTTCAGCGACGGATCCAGCTGCGCCCGGGTCAGCTTGGTCATCAGCCAGGTGATGCCGGCGATGCCGATCGGCTTGCCCAGCACCAGGCCGGCGATGATGCCCAGCGTCACGGTGTCCGTCAGCGCCGAGGTGAACCCGTCCGCCCCGCCGATCGCGACGCCGGCGGAGAAGAAGGCGAACAGGGGAACCGCAATCCCCGTGGACACGGGGCGGAACCGGTGCTCGAAGACCTCCGCCAGGCCCGGTCCGGCTTCCGGACCGCCGTTGGCCTTGCTGCGCAGCACCGGCACGGTGAAGCCGAGGACGACGCCGGCAATGGTCGCGTGGATGCCGGAGGCGTGCAGCAGCGCCCAGGCCAGGATGCCGATCGGCAGCAGGATCAGCCACGCGGCGCCGGCCTGGAGCCCGAAGAACCGCCGGTACTTCTGCGCCAGGAATGCATACACGGCCACTGGGATCAGGGTCAGCAGCAGCGGCGCCACCTGAATGTCGCTGGTGTAGAACACGGCGATGATGGCGATGGCAATGAGGTCGTCCACCACCGCCAGGGTGAGCAGGAAGATCCGCAGCGCGCTGGGCAGATGGGAACCGATCACCGCCAGCACAGCGACAGCGAAGGCGATGTCGGTGGCCGTGGGGATGGCCCACCCGCGCAGCGCTTCCGGATTGCTCCAGTTGACGACGGCGTAGATCAGCGCCGGGACCATCACCCCGCCGGCTGCGGCAGTAATGGGGACGACCGCCGTCCGGACCTGCCGCAGCTCCCCGGCGACGAATTCGCGCTTGAGTTCCAGCCCGACCAGGAAGAAGAAGATGGCCAGCAGCCCGTCGGAGGCCCATTGGCCCAGGCTCAGCTCCAGATGCCAGGGCTCGTAGCCGATCCTGAAGTCGCGCAGCGCAAAATAGCTGTCCGAAGCGGGGGAGTTAGCCCAGATCAGGGCGACGACGGCGGCCGCCACCAGCAGTGCCCCGCCGATGGTTTCCTTGCGCAGGAGTTCGCCGATCCGCTGGGTTTCGGGCCAGTTGGTCCGGCCGAGGACCTTGGGCTTGGTGGCGGGTGCGGGCTGCTTGGCCATGGAAGGCACCTTTCGGTGGTCGGGCACGGAAAACGTCACTGCCGACCAGACTTCCCGGCTCACCTTCGAGGTAGTTTACACGCTCCGAGTACTCCGCCACGCAGCCGCGGCGATGAAGCCGGCCGCGGCACCCAGCGTGTTTGCCAGCACATCCATGGGCGTGGCAAAGCGCTCGCTGAGGAACGCCAGTTGGCCCAGCTCAATCACGGCAGACACCGCGAAGGCCAGCGGGACGGCCAGCCAGGCCCGGCCGCGCGGCAGCATCCAGGCCACCAGCAGCCCGAAGGGGACAAACAGCGCCACGTTCGCCAGCCACTCCACCATCCCGTAATTGACCCAGGACGGCGCACCCCAGGTGTGCAGTTTCGCCAGGGCGCGCTGGATCAGGTCGGCCGCCTGGCGGTCCACCGGCGTCGGCCAGAAGGTGATGGCCGCGAGGGCCATCAGGTAGGCGGCCAGCAGCGAAACCGGCAGCGCCGGACGGGGGCGAATTCGCGAAGTTTTGTGAATTGCCTGTTTCCTAACGGGAGGTTGCGAGTTCGTGCTGGGTCGGTGTGGCTGTATATTCTCGGTTTATGACAACGGGAAATACTGTACGCAAGGCCGTCATTCCGGCCGCGGGAATGGGCACCCGGTTCCTGCCCGCCACCAAGGCCATGCCCAAGGAAATGCTACCGGTGGTTGATGAACCGGCCATCCAGTATGTCGTTGAGGAAGCGGTCAAGGCGGGCCTGTCGGACCTGCTGATGATTACCGGGCGGTCCAAGCGCGCGCTGGAGGACCACTTCGACCGGACGCCGGTGCTGGAGGCGCTGCTGGAGAAGAAGGGCGATGCGAAGCGCCTGGCCGCCGTGCGGCATGCCTCCGAGCTGGCCGATATCCACTACGTGCGCCAGGGCGATCCGAAGGGTCTGGGACATGCGGTGTACTGCGCCCGCCAGCATGTGGGCGACGAGCCGTTCGCGGTGCTGCTGGGCGATGACCTGATCGATGAGCGGGACGAGCTGCTGACCACGATGATCGAGGTCCAGGCCAGGACCGGCGGGTCCGTGGTGGCCCTGATGGAGGTCGATCCGGCCCAGATCAGCGCCTACGGCGTGGCTGACGTCACCGGGCTGGACGGCGAGGGCTTCGTGAAGGTCAATAAGCTGGTGGAAAAGCCGGCGGTGGAGGACGCGCCGTCGAACCTGGCGATCATCGGCCGCTACGTGCTGCACCCGGCCGTGTTCGATGTGCTGGAGAACACCGCGCCCGGCCGCGGCGGGGAGATCCAGCTGACGGACGCGCTGCAGACCCTGGCCGCTGCCGAGGGCGAAGGCTCCGGGGTGTACGGTGTGGTCTTCCGCGGCCGCCGCTACGATACCGGCGACAAGCTCAGCTACCTCAAGGCCGTGGTCACCCTGGCCGTGGAACGGCCCGAGTTCGGCGAGGAACTGCGCACCTGGCTCAAGGACTTCGTCAGCTAGGGACGAGCTTAAGGTACGACGGCGGCACTCGGCGAGTGCCGCCGTCGAACTTTTTGGGGGCCCTGGGCTGGCCGGGCTATCGAATATCTGCTTACTAGTTATTTTGTCACTGCTGGAACATAGCTTCGAAGCATGGAACATGTAACGGTGAGAACAACGACCACAGGCAAGCCCTTCGCGATCGACCGCGGTGGCAGGGAATGGATCGTCGGCGCGGAACCGATCCGCTGGTATGAGCGGGTCAACTGGTGGGAGACGGAACGGCGGATGCCGATCGGGGGCGGGCTGGCCGCCCAGGTGGAGGTGTGGCGGGTGCAGGCGCGCATCGGCCGGAACCCGCGGACCCCGCTGCGGACCATGGAGCTGACCCGGGACCTGGCCGGGGCGGGGTGGAAGCTGCGGGCGGAGTCGTAATTTCCGGGCAGGCCATTGTTGCCGGCCGCGGCGGCAGGTAAATTCGGGCCCAGTGCAATTATCGTCCGGGGGAGGACATTATGAAGCCGCGCCGTTTTTCGTTGGGTCTTGCCGGGGCATTGCTGTCGCTGGCGTTTTTGGCACCGTCCGCCGCGGTCGCGGCCGACTATGACACGGACACGGCCTCCAGCCTGCAGGTGGTGGTCAATAAGCACCGGCAACTGGTGCCGAGGACGTACGTGCCGGCGCCGTTGACCAGGGTCAACGGCGAGCGGCTGCGGGCGGAAGCGGC
>NZ_JBNHHC010000136.1:0-4831 GCF_059091865.1 Arthrobacter sp. B0316-1-20
CGCGGCAGAAGCGGATCGACGGCCTGCGCACGGCGGCCGGCCAGCGTTGACCAAGCCGGCTGGCCGGGACCGCGCCGGTCAGCCGCTAGCGGGCAGCATCACGGTGTGCGCTGAAGAACTCGGTGAGCAGCTCCGCGCACTCGGCCTCCCGCACGCCCGGGAACACCTCCACCCAGTGGTTGAGCCGGCGCTCCCGCAGGATGTCGAAGACGGAACCGGCGGCGCCGGCCTTTTCGTCCCAGGCGCCGAAGACCACCCGCGGGATCCGCGAGAGCACGATCGCCCCTGCGCACATGGGGCAGGGTTCCAGCGTGACCACCAGGGTGCAGCCGTCCAGCCGCCACTCGCCGAGCGCCGCGGCGGCCTGCCGGATCGCCACCACCTCGGCATGAGCCGTCGGGTCTCCGTGCGCCTCCCGTTCGTTCCAGCCGGTCGCCAGCACGCCGCCGTCGGGTCCTATGACGACGGCGCCGATCGGCACATCGGCGGTGGCGGCCGCACGTTCGGCGGCGGCCAGGGCAAGCCCCATCCAGCCCTCGTGCCGGCTGCGCTGGTCCCTGTGGTCGCTCATATCCTCAATGGTAGTTTTGAGCCATGCGCGTTCTGGTTGTGGATCATCCCCTTGTTGCCCATAAGCTCACTGTCCTGCGGAACAAGGAGACGCCCTCGCCGGTCTTCCGGCAGCTGACCGAGGAACTCGTGACCCTGCTGGCCTACGAGGCCACCCGCGAGGTGCGCACGGAACCGGTGGAGATCGAAACGCCGGTCACCAAAACGGTAGGCACGGCCTTCACCAAGCCCACCCCGCTGGTCGTTCCCATCCTGCGCGCCGGGCTGGGCATGCTGGAAGGCTTCACCCGGATGGTGCCGACGGCGGAGGTCGGCTTCCTGGGCATGGCCCGCAATGAAGAAACCCTGGAAGCGGTCACCTATGCCGAACGTCTGCCGGACGACCTGACCGGCCGGCAGGTCTTCGTGCTGGATCCGATGCTGGCCACCGGCGGCACACTGCGGGAAGCCATCAAGTTCCTCTTCCTGCGTGGATGCGTGGACGTGACCTGCATCTGCCTGCTGGCCGCCCCCGAGGGGCTGGCGGCCCTGGAGGAACAGCTCAGCGGCCTGAAGGTGACGATCGTCCTGGCGTCGATCGATGAAAAGCTCAATGAGTCCGCGTACATCGTCCCCGGACTGGGCGATGCGGGGGACCGCCTGTACGGGGTCGTGGGATAAGCCCGGTGGCTGTCCGCCCGCGCAGACAGCCGGCCCAAGGTGCCCACATGCTCGGCAGAATAAACGAGAGAAAGATCACACCCCGGAGAATTTGCAATCCCCGCCCGCATTTGCCTCGCAATCCGGTTTGTCTACAGCAGGGCCTCGTGTGCCCCTCAGGCCTCCAATTGGGCATGTCCAATTAGACGATCTGCAAAAAAAGCCGTTTTCGGTAGACAGTATTTTTAGAACGAGTGGTCAAATAAACGCCTGAATTGCCATTTGTCTAACGTGACAGGGATCACTGGGCGAGGCGGGTGTCTCAGCATATGAGACACGGCTCTCTGTGTTACTTGCGCGTATTGCTTTATTACGGGCATCATCCTTGTTGTGAACATCTCAACAGCATCTGCAGCCGCAGTAATCCGTTCGGGCCACCCCGCCGCCATGGATTCGTGCTGTTGGCGAATGCAGGCCTAAAGCACCACCCAGATTTAGCCGTTTCACCGCCCGACGCAGGGCCGATCCCATCGCGGTCGGGCATCCCAAGCATTCGTGCCGTGATGACGGCAATTCACAGAAGGTACTTACATGTCAGTAGCATCCGGATACGTCCACATCTCACTGCGCAATGCGCAGAACCGGGCCGCGGGCCAGCGCCAGCAGCACTCCGCACGGCAGCTTCCCGCGCAGGCCGGCTACCGGCCGCTGCATGCTGTGCCGGCTCAGGATGCGCAGCCCATGACCGAACCGACGCCGGTGATTGCGAATGTCGGCCAGGGTGTCCAGCCGGTCGCGCAGGACAATGTGGCGCGTGGCTTCGTGCTGTACGTCGGACTCGATGAGGACGCGGCCAAGGCCGCCGGTACTTCGCTGACCAAGCTGGCGCAGGAAATCCGCGCCCACGTGCAGCAGTTGGTGCCGTCCGCGCAGAGCTATGCCGCGGTGGCCCTGGCGCCGTCGGACGCCCCCGGTGACGACATCGACGTCGTACGCAACGCTTTCGGCGATCCAACCGTGCGCCGCCAGCGCACCGAGCCGGCCCGCCCGGTGGTTCCCCAGCCTCAGACGCCGCGCCCCAGCGGAGTGCTGATCGACCTGTCCCGCCGCGAGGTCCATCTGGACGGCGAGACGCTGAACCTGACCTTCAAGGAGTTCGAGCTCCTCAACTACCTGGTGGAGAATGCCACCCGCACGGTGTGCCGCGAGGAACTGCTCAGTGGGCTGTGGCGCAATGCTGAGGAAGTGCCGAACGAGCGCACCATCGACGTGCACATCCGGCGCCTGCGGTCGAAGCTTGGCCGCCTGGCGAATACGGTCCGCACGGTCCGCGGCCAGGGTTACCGCTTCTACGAGCATCCCGAGGTCGTAGTCTGGGCGGCTCCGGAATACTCCATCTAAGGGCTCCGCAGCGCGGGTGTTTTCGCGGCGTCATCCCGGGCCGCACTAGACTGGCCGCATGAGCCGGCACCATGTGAAGAAACTTATGCTGATGCGCCATGCCAAGTCCGCGTGGCCGGTAGGGGTTTCGGACCAGGACCGGCCGCTGGCCCAGCGCGGGCACAATGAAGCGCCGCTGGTGGGCAAATGGATGCTGGAGCACGACGCCGTGCCGGACTACATCCTGTGCTCCTCCGCGCTGCGGACCCGGCAGACCTGCACCTGGGTGTGCGACCAGCTGGGGGACAAGGCGCCGACGCCCAAGCTGGAGGAGCGGCTGTACCACGGCGACGCCACGCAGGTCCTCAACGTCATCAACCATGTGCCGGACACGGTGACCAGCCTCCTCGTCATCGGACATATGCCGGTGGTCCAGGAGCTGGCCATGCGGCTGGCCTCGGTGAAGTCGGATGAAGACGCCGTGATGGATATGGCGTCCCATTACCCGACGTCCGGGCTGACCGTGATGGAGCACGAACTGAGCTGGGCGGAACTGGACGGCCGGGACGCCAAGGTCACCGATTTCATCGTGCTCCGCAAATAGCGGTCACATTCCGTACTTTTCCAGCAGACGCAGCCAGACCTCGCTGATCGTGGGGTAGGAGGGCACGGCGTGCCAGAGCCGGTCCAGCGGCACTTCGCCGACGACGGCGATGGTCGCCGCATGCAGCAGTTCGGCAACGTCCGGGCCCGCGAATGTCACCCCGGCCAGCACCTTCCGGTCCTCATCCACCACCATCTGCGCCCAGCCCCGGTAGCCGTCGGCATGGAGCGCTGAGCCGGCCACCGAGATCGGCAGTTCGGTGGCGCTGGCGTTCAGCCCCCGTTCACGCGCCTTCTCCAACGTCAGCCCGACCATCGCGACCTCCGGATCGGTGAAGACCACGGACGGCACGGCTGCCTCGTCCGCGGTGGCGGCAAACCGGCTCCAGCGGCCGGGTTGCGGCCCGGAGTCCGCCGGATCCAGCTCGCCGGCGGCCCGCGCCGCGATGGCGTCCCCGGTGGCCCGGGCCTGGTACTTACCCTGGTGCGTCAGCTGCGCCTTGCCCGCGGCATCACCGGCTGCATACAGCCAGCCGCCGCCAAACCCCGCGACCAGGCCGCTGGCATCCACCGTGAGCTTTCGTGGATCCACGCCCAGTTCTTCCAGCCCGATTCCGGCGAGGGCCGGATGCCTGCCGGTGGAAACCAGGAGCCTGGCCGCGGAGACGCGCCCGCCGCCGGACAGCGTCAGGTGCGTGCCGGCGTCGTTCTGTTCCGCTTTCTCCACATCCGTGTGCAGCCGCACGTCCACCCCGTCCGCGCGCAGCCCGTCCTCCACCAGGCGGCGTGCGGGCTCCGGGTACTTGGTCAGCAGATCGCCGCGGGCAATCAGCGTCACCCGGGAGCCCAGGCGGGCGTATGCCTGCGCCAGCTCACTGCCCGACACTCCGCCGCCCATCAACAGCAGGCTCTCCGGCACTTCCTGTGCGGCGGTTGCCTCCCGGGTGCCCCAGAATTCCACCGCGTCCAGTCCGTCGACCGGCGGGATGGTCGGTGCGGAACCGGTGGCCAGTACGACGGCGTGGCGCGCCGTGACCAGGGTCGCGGAACCATCGGCGCCGGTCACCTCCACGGCACGCTCGCCTGCGAGGCGGCCCCTGCCGCGGAGCAGTTCGATGCCGGCGCCGCGCACCCACTCGACCTGGCCGTCGTCGTTCCAATGGGAGGTAAAGCCATCCCGCCGCTTCAGGACAGCAGCGGTATCAAGCCGGCCCGTCACCGCCTGGGCTGCGCCCGGGACGTGACGTGCTGCATTCAGCGCTGTTCCGGAGCGCAGCAGGGCCTTGGACGGCATGCAGGCCCAGTACGAGCATTCACCGCCGACCAGGTCCGATTCGACAAGGATGGTCTTCAGCCCGCCGCGGGCGGCGCGGTCCGCGGCATTCTCACCCACGGCGCCCGCCCCGATTACGATGACGTCGGCCTCAAGTGCGGATTCGGAAGTGGCAGTCATGGTCCGAGCCTTGCACTCAGCCCGGGACGAGGCAAGGGCTGTACTTACGGTTCGCTGATCGTGAAGGAATCCGTAAAGGCGCGCGGCCTGACCGGTACAAACCGCGCCTCGAGCCGGTCCGCAGTGACGGTGATGTCCAGGATCCCATGCGTGGGATTGGAATTCTGGCCCGACCCGCTGGCGAAG
>NZ_JBNHHC010000137.1:0-4813 GCF_059091865.1 Arthrobacter sp. B0316-1-20
GGCACGCTGGCCCAGGTGTATGACCGGATGGGTTTCCTGCCGGCCCAGGCCGCACTGCCGCTGCAGGCCGCGATGAGCGACGCGGTCCGGTAGCCAGTGGCTGTTCCTGACGGCGAGTCATGCTGGGTCGGGGTCGTCATCGCCGTTCCCGAGCCGATGGCCTCCGAGCTCCGGAGCTGGCGGGCGTCCTTCGGGGACCCGATGGCCGCCGTCGTTCCCGCGCACATCACACTGGTGACCACCACGCCCACGGACGACTGGGAGGAAACGCTGGAACATGTGCGCCGGGTGGCGCTGGAGCAGCGGCCTTTCACGGTGACCCTGCGCGGCACCGGCACTTTCCGTCCGGTATCGCCGGTGGTCTTCGTGACCCTGGACGACGGCTTCGCCGAATGCGTCGCCCTGCACGAAAAGCTGCAAGCCGGACCCTTGGAGCGCGAGCTGCCGTTCGGCTACCACCCGCACGTCACGGTGGCCCAGGACGTCAGCGAAACCAGCATGGACGCGGCCGAGGTGAAGCTGCGGGACTACGAAGCGACCTTCCCCGTGCGTACCATGGGACTCTACGAGCATGACAAAACCGGTGTGTGGATACTACGGGAAGAATTGAGCTTTGGAGACCAACCGCAAGGCAGGGAAGGCGCAGTCCCGGTCAGCCGGACGGAACGCTGAATCGTCCCATCCGCTGGATCGGGCCAAACTGCGGATGGAGGAACTGGACGCCCGCCGGGCTTTTGGCCGGGTCCGCCGGGAGGATGCCGGGCCGCTGTCGAAGCTGCTGGCGGGAGCCAAGTTCCTGGTGGCCAAGCTGAACACTGTTCTGCCGATGCGGGTGTGGAAGCTCTACAGCACGCGGCACGGTCCGCTGATGGCTGCAGGCTCCTCCTACAACATGTTTTTCTCCATCGCCGCGCTGCTGGTGGCCGGTTTCTCGATCTTCGGCATCGTGGCCGCCGGGAACCAGGCCCTGCAGGACATGGTGGTGCGCAGCGTCGCCGAAAGTACGCCGGGCCTGATCGATACCGGCAGCGGCGGCCTGGCCAGCCAGGAGCAGTTGTTCGCCTCCGGATCCGGCTACGGCTGGGCGCTGGTGATCTCCACGGCCGCCATGCTCCTGACCTCGCTGCGCTGGATCGCCAGCCTGCGCGAAGGGATGCGCGGCGTCTTCGCCCTTCCGCCGCTGCAGGGCAATCTCTTGCTGATCAAGCTCAAGGACCTCGGCACGCTGCTGATCCTCGGCATCACGCTGGTGGTGACGTCCGTCGTCGCGGCCGTCTCGAACACCGCACTGGGCGCGGTGCTGGACTTCCTGGCGATCGAATCGGCGATCGCGGCCTTCTTCACCCGGGCGGCCGGTGTCCTGGTCATGCTGCTGCTGGATATGTTGGTGGCTGTGGTCCTGTTCCGGGCGGCATCGGGGATCCGGATGCCACGGTCCGTGCTCTTCCAGGCGGCGCTGATTGCCGGCGCCGGCAGCACGCTGCTGCGGATGTTCAGCTCCACGTTGCTGGGCAATGTCGGGAACAATCCGCTGTTGGCGCCGTTCGCGGTGATCCTGGGCCTGTTCGTGTGGTTCTTCCTGCTGAGCCAGGTCTACCTGATGGCCACCGCCTGGGGAGCCGTGGGAATGGCGGACGTGAAAGCCAAGCGGCAGGCCGCCCGGCGCGAAGGCCGGCAGCTGTCGCTGCGCCAGCGTGCCCGCGCCGCGCACCGGTAACAACCGCCCCCTCCCCGCTACTGGCCGGGGGCAGAGACGTCCTTGGTCACGATCTCCATCTCGCCGTGCAGCGTCCGGTGCACCGGGCACTTATCCGCGATCCGCAGCAGTCCCGCGCGCTGCTCGGCGGTGACGTTCCCTTCGATGGCGATTTCCCGGCTGATGAGCGTGATGTGGCCGTCCCTGCCTTCGCAGCTTTCGCAGTCGGCGGCATGGATGCGCTCCTGCCGCAGGCCCACGGTGACGTTCTCCAGTGGAATGTCCTTGCGGTCGGCATACATGCGCATGGTCATCGAGGTGCACGCGCCCAGCCCCGCCAGCAGCAGATCGTACGGAGTCGGGCCCGAGTCCGCCGCACCGGGCAGGGACAGCGGTTCGTCGGCCAACCAGGTGTGGCGGCCGGCGCGGATCGTCTGCCCGTACTTGCCCTGTCCGTTCTCCACGACGGTTACCAGGCCCGGTTCCAGCGTCCCGCCGTCGTCCTCCATGCCCAGATAGGGTGCCGCCCAGGCGGCAATCAGCGCCGCCGCCCGCGCGGCCTGCCCCTTTCCGGTGAGCAGGTGGTTGCTCCCGTCCAGGGAGACGAAGGACTTCGGGTGCCGGGCCGCGGCGAAGATCCGGCCCGCGTTCCCGACGCCCACGGTGTTGTCGATGGGGGAGTGCAGGACCAGCAGCGGGCAGCGGAGTTCGGCGATGTGCCGGCGCCGGGCCGGATCGGCGGGAGTGCCGACGGTGACGACGGCCTTCAGTTCCGGTATGCGGCCCGCGGCGGCCAGGGCCGCGGCACCGCCCAGGGAATGGCCGATCAGCAGCGACGGTGCCCGGTGGTGCGTGCGCAGGAAATCGGCCGCGCAGAGCAGATCATCGGCGCCGGACGCCGCATCGGCGTGCTCCCCGCCCGATGCCACCCGGCCCGTGAAGTCGAAGCGCAGGACGGCGATGCCTTCCTGCTGCAGCACCTGGGAAATGCGGTTGGCCGCCGGGCCGCCGTTGCTGCCGGTGAAGCAGTGCGCCAGCAGAGCATAGGCCCGGACCCGGCCCTCAGGCAGGTCCAGTTCGCCGGCCAGAGCCTGCCCTCCCGAGCCGGTGAAAGTTACGTCCACGGTCCTGGTCATGTCCTGCCCCTTGTTGTCGCTGGTTCCGGGTAACGCGTTTCCTGTTAACGGTGATGGGCGTCCACTGGTGTACAGCGGACGCCCATCGATGCAAAGCCGAAGGCTAGATGGAGCGGCTCAGGATCGCCTGCTTGACTTCGGCGATGGCCTTGGTGACCTGGATGCCGCGGGGGCAGGCCTCCGAACAGTTGAAGGTGGTGCGGCAGCGCCACACGCCTTCCTTGTCGTTGAGGACCTCCAGGCGCATGTCGCCGGCATCGTCGCGGGAGTCGAAGATGAAGCGGTGCGCGTTCACGATCGCCGCCGGGCCGAAGTACTGGCCGTCGGTCCAGAAGACCGGGCAGGAGGACGTGCAGGCGGCGCAAAGGATGCACTTGGTGGTGTCATCGAAACGCTCGCGGTCCTCGACGGACTGCAGACGCTCCCTCGTCGGCTCGTGGCCGGAGTTGACCAGGAAGGGCATGATCTCCCGGTAGGACTGGAAAAACGGTTCCATGTCCACGATCAGGTCCTTCTCGACCGGCAGGCCCTTGATCGGCTCGACCAGGATGGGCTTGGACGTGTCCAGGTCCTTCAGCAGGGTCTTGCAGGCCAGGCGGTTGCGGCCATTGATGCGCATGGCATCGGAGCCGCAGACACCGTGGGCGCAGGAGCGGCGGAAGGAGACGGAGCCGTCATGCTCCCACTTGACCTTGTGCAGGGCATCCAGCACGCGGTCGGTGCCGTACATGGTTAGCTTCCACTCGTCCCAGCGGGCCTCGTCCGAAACCTCGGGGTCGTAGCGGCGGACACGCAGCGTGATATCGAAGGTGGGGATTTCTCCACCGCCGCCGACACCGGGGGCCAACTCGACCTTTGACGGTCCTTCGGGAATTTCGGTCGGGGTGCTCATTAGTATTTCCTCACCATCGGTTCGTAGCGCGTGAATACGACGGGTTTTGTTCCCAGGCGGATGCCGGCGATGCTCTCGGCCGAGGCCGAATCATCCTTGTAGGCCATCGAGTGCTTCATGAAGTTCTCATCGTCGCGGTCCGGGAAGTCCTCGCGGAAGTGGCCGCCGCGGGACTCCTGGCGGTGCAGGGCCGCCACGGTCATGACCTCGGCCAGCTCCAGCAGGAAGCCCAGCTCCACCGCTTCGAGCAGGTCCAGGTTGAAGCGCTTGCCCTTGTCCTGGACGTTGATGTTCTTGTAGCGCTGCTTGAGGGAGCCGATCACCGTAAGCGCCTCGTGCAGGCTCTCCTCGGTGCGGAACACCTGGACGTTGGCATCCATGGTGTCCTGCAGCTCCTTGCGCAGCAACGCCACCCGCTCGGTGCCGCTGGCGTTGCGGACGGTGTCCAGCAGCTCGATGGTGAAGGCCTCCGGATTCTCCGGCAGCTCGACGAAGTCGGCGGTCTTGGCATACTCGGCGGCGTTGATACCGGCGCGCTTGCCGAAGACGTTGATGTCCAGCAGGGAGTTGGTGCCCAGGCGGTTGGAGCCGTGGACGGACACGCAGGCCACCTCACCGGCGGCGTACAGGCCCGGGATCACTGTGTCATTGTCCTGCAGTACCTCGGCCTTGATGTTGGTGGGGATACCGCCCATGGCATAGTGCGCCGTCGGGAAGACCGGGACCGGCTCGGTGTACGGTTCCACGCCCAGGTAGGTGCGGGCAAACTCCGTGATGTCCGGGAGCTTGGCGTCGATGTGCGCCGGTTCCAGGTGCGTCAGGTCCAGGAGCACGTAGTCCTTGTTCGGGCCGCAGCCGCGTCCCTCGCGCACCTCATTGGCCATCGAGCGGGCCACGATGTCACGCGGGGCCAGGTCCTTGATGGTGGGAGCGTAGCGCTCCATGAAGCGCTCACCATCCGAGTTACGCAGGATGGCGCCCTCGCCGCGGGCGGCTTCGGAGAGCAGGATGCCCAGGCCGGCCAGGCCGGTCGGGTGGAACTGGAAGAACTCCATGTCCTCCAGCGGGATGCCGCGGCGGAACGCGATG
>NZ_JBNHHC010000138.1:0-4675 GCF_059091865.1 Arthrobacter sp. B0316-1-20
TGAACGTGTTCAAATCACCATAGCGCTTATTTTTGAACGTGTTCAAAAGCCCCGTTCCCGAGCCCGGGTCTAGAAGATGCTTCGCGGCGGCTTCACCCCGGGCAGCTCCAGGAGGCTGACGTCCGGGCTGGCGTACACCCGGCCGTCTGCGTCCATGGTGATGGCCCACAGGTCAGTGGTCTCGCCCTGCTCCGGCAGGCCCGGTGACTCAGGGTTGCGGAACGTGACCGCGACGTATCCCTGCCCGGGCGTCTGTCCCTGCAGCGTCAGAACCACCCGCGACGGGTCGCCGGCATCGCCTTCGACCCTCCTGCGCCCGACGCCGAATATCCAGTCCCGCGGCGGCCCGTAGGCCTGATCGAGCGAGCGCAGCAAGATCGGCAGTGCGCGTTCGGCATACGCCGCCAGATCCTCGTCCCAGTCAACGCCCTGATTCGCCATTTCCCGCTTGATGTTGGCCAGCATGTGGTAGGCAAGGTCCCGTCCGGTCAGGGCCCTGACTTCCAGCACCGGATCGGCTGCGTAGCTCAGGTTCACAGTGATCGCAGCCTGGCCGCCGGAGCCGACGGGTAGCACGGAAAGACCAGCGCCATCGATCTCCCAGAAGGCCTTTCCGATTCGTGAACTGTAAACCGGCCGTGACACCTCCGGGCCCACGGTGAACACGAACGCGGCCGACTGGTGGAATCCCTGCGGCACCGGCAATGGCCATGGTTCGGCCGAAGCGTAGGTGTGCGGACCGGTCCTTTCGATGTCCACGAGGGCTACCAGGCGGCGGGCGGGGATTGCCAGCCAGTCGCAGAGCTGGGTCATCGCCCGGTTCGGGATGTGGTGGATCTGCAGTTGGCCGGGAGGCCGGTCGAGGCCCCGGGCCTCCAGCTTGAGCGGCTTGGACGGCAGCAGGGGAACCCCGTCCACCACGGCGTCCCCGATTTTCCAGTGCAGCGGCATAGCGGCCTCCCTTCCGCTGCTCCGAGCATACGCCGGGAGCATGGGACAATGAGGGCGGCCTTCCGGCCGGGCCCGCCGCGGCTCCTAGTGCTAATACAGCGGGCGATCCACGCCTGGCGAACCACTACGAAGAATGTGATTTCCCATGACTCAATTGCAGGAAAAGACCCACGCCCAATTCGCCTCCCGGGGCAGCACCCACTACGACCTGATCCTGGCCCTCATGTGCGTGGTCCTGATCCTGTCCAACATCGGAGCATCCAAGGGCGTCGCTTTCGGGCCCATCCTCACGGACGGCGGTTTCTTCCTGTTTCCGCTGGCCTACATCCTGGGCGACGTGGTCAGCGAGGTCTACGGCTTCCGGGCAGCGCGCCGTGCTATCCTCATGGGCTTCGCCATGGCAGTGTTCGCGGCGCTCACCTTCTGGATCATCATCAGCCTGCCCGCGGCGGACTTCTACACGAACCAGGACGCCCTGGCCTCGGTACTGGGGCCGGTGCCGCTGGTAGTGCTCGGCAGCCTGCTCGGCTTCCTCGCCGGGCAGACGCTCAACTCGTGGGTGTTGGTCAGGATGAAGGAACGGACCAAAGAAAAGCACCTGTGGGCGCGCCTGATGACCTCCACCGGGGTTGGTGAGTTCGTCGACACACTGATCTTCTGCGCCATCGCCGCTTCCGTCATCGGCATCACCACCGCCGGCGACTTCGTCAACTATGTCATCGTCGGATTCGCGTACAAGACCGCCGTTGAATTCCTCTTCGTCCCGATCACCAGCACCGTGATCAAGGCGATCAAGAAGCGCGAGCCAAGCTACGGCGTCGTAAGCGCCTGACCCGATCTGAGCCCGTCGTCCTCCACCCGTCGTCCTCCGCCCCCTCCTGAGGAAGCGGCGCTGCTCCGGGGAAGTGGTTCCGGAACCGCTTCAGCGGAGCAAAGCCACGTCCTCGGGAGGAGGCGGGGGGAGATGTTCCTATAGTCAACCTCTTCCAAGAAAATCGGGACCTCCGACTATGGTCGCGTCAAACTCGATGATTCGTGCTGTCCTGATGACTGATAGGCAATTTGAAGACTGTGGGAGTTGGCATGGCTGACCAGGATGATCGTTTGATTTTGATTAAAGGCAAGGACTTTCGGGGTTCCCTTGTCGTCATCAGCGGCTTCGTCACTCTTCTCTTCTGGTGGATCGGGATAGCCGGTTATATAAACGTTGGTGGCTTCAGGAGCGGCGTAGGCCACAACGCTCACATATTTGGCTGCTCATCGCCACATGCGCCTTACTCGCGCAGTCGGCATGAAGCGTCACCGTTCTCACTGAGCATCTCTTGGAGAAAGAGCGTTGGGAGCGGAACTGGCTGGCCCTTGAGAGCTTCCCACTAAACGTTCCTCTTTCAGGCAGCTTCACGAGTTGTCCACCAAAACTACCGACTACCGGTAGCAACGGAGTTTCCCCATATCGTCCTCAGGGGTTACTTGTGCACCACTACCTGGGCATCAGTTGGAATCCGCATCCCTTGGCGGCACTGGGCCTACTTATCTTCACGGTAATCCCCCTTACATTGGTTCTTTCGAGCAGGTGCGAGTAGCGTCTCAGCGGATGGCTGGCAGGGCCGGCAAATCCCTCGAACCAGATCCGTTTGATTTGCCGAAACGGTTAACTCCCGGCGAGAGCAGCATTACCAGCATGTGGCGTGTACATCGCTTCCTCTTTGGTTCCCGTTCATTCGCCTGGGAAAGAGTTGACAGGGCCGGCCACCCCCAACGGGCGGCAGTCACTCAACCGGAGGTTCAATTTCGTGCACCCGTCCCCTACTCCCCAAACAACCTGGTTGTCCCGGCCCCTGCGCCTGACCGCTGCCCTGGCTCTGCTGGCCACCGGCGCCATGGTTGGCCCCGCCGCCATCGCCGCTCCCGCCCCGGCCGAAACCGGCTGGGCCGCCTCCGCCTACCGGGGAGGTGTCGACGTCGTTAACGCTCCGGAAGCTGACCAGCAGACTCTCGATGGCACCGTGTTCGATGACAAGAACAGGAACTCCACCCAGGATTCCGGTGAGCCGGGCATGCCCGGGGTGACGGTCTCCAACGGCCGCGACGTCGTGACGACGGACGGTCAGGGCCGCTATGAGCTGCCGGCATTCGACAACATGACCGTCTTCGTTACCCAGCCGCGCGGCTACCAGGTGCCGGTGGACGAGGACAACGTCGCCCAGTTCTTCTACAACCACGTGCCCGAAGGCTCCCCTGCTCTGAAGTACGGCGGCATCGCCCCTACCGGAGCACTGCCTGACAAGGTGAACTTCCCGCTGGCCAAGAGCGACCTGACCCAGTCCCCGGAGCAGCACTGCGTGCTCGGCGCCGACGTTCAGACCTACGACCAGGAAGAAGTCAGATTCGCGCGCAACGGTGTCTTCGCCGACCTGGCCGCCCGCACCGACTATGCCGGCTGCGGCGCCCTGTTCCTTGGCGACATCGTGGGCAACGATCTGTCCCTCTACGCCCAGACCCGCAATCTGACCTCCATGCTCAACGGGCCGGCCCGCTTCCTGCCGGGCAACCACGACCTGGACTTCGACGCGCTGGACGGTGAGCACGAGTTCGACACCTTCCGCGCCCAGTTCGGCCCGGAGTACTACTCCTACGACGCCGGCAAGGCCCACGTTGTGGCACTGAGCAACATCGTGTATCCCGGCCCGTCGGGCAGCAAATACGACTCCGGCCTCAGCGATCGCCAGCTGGAGTGGCTCCGCGCCGACATCGCGTCTGTGCCCAAGGACCGGGTCATCGTCCTGGCCGCCCACAGCCCCCTGCTCGAGTTCTTCTACAGCGACTCCCACTCCACCGAGCCGCTGAAGGAGATCTACGAGATCCTTGAAGGCCGTGAGGTGGTCTCCGTCGCCGGGCACACCCACATGTCGGAGAACCTGCGCGAGGGCGACCTGATGGCCGGCTGGCTCGACACACTCGGTCAGGACGGCCTGCCGTTCACCCACCTGACTGTCCCGGCAGTGTCCGGCCAGTGGTACGAGGGACGCGTCCTCGAGGAGGGCTACCCCACCTCCGTGCAGCGTGACGGGACCCCTCCCGGCGTACTGACCCTGGACATCAAGAACACGGAGATCCGCGAGCGTTTCACCGCCACCGGCGACGACGGTTCCGACCAGATGGCCCTGGGCATCAACTCCCCCGCCTACCGTGCCTGGTACGACACGTACACGGACCGGCGCGGCACGGCTCCGGCCCCGCAGAACCCGAACGCCGTGGCCCAGGGCGAACTCGCTGAGACCTGGCTGACCACCAACTTCTGGATGGGCTCCACCGGCTCCACCGTGAAGGTATCCATTGACGGCGGCGAGACCACCGAGGCCACGCGTACCCAGTCGATGACCGCCGATGACGTGCCGCTGATCGGCGCCGAGTACACCGATCCGGCCGCCAGCCTCGAGCAGCTGGTGCACGGCGGCGGCCTCCACGACCGCACCTCCCACCTGTGGCGCCTCGAGCTGCCGGCCGACCTGGCCGTCGGCGAGCACACCGCCACCGTCACCGCCACCGACGTCCACGGCCGCGAGTTCACCGAGACGATCACCTTCGAGGTCACCGACTAACCTTTCCCTGCGTACGACGTCGGGTGGTTGCGTAACGCAGCCACCCGACGTCACGTCTCGGCACTATTGGCACCGACCACCAAGGGCGCACGTATAACCCGGGCGGGCTCGGGCGCGAGGTA
>NZ_JBNHHC010000139.1:0-4654 GCF_059091865.1 Arthrobacter sp. B0316-1-20
GCCCTCGCTGGCCTGGGACTGCTGCTGGCCCACGGCTGCTTCAAGGCCACGCTGTTCCTGGTGGTCGGCATCATTGACCACCAGACCGGGTCCCGCGACATCCGCGAGCTATCCGGGGTCTACCGGCAGGCGCCCGCGCTGGGGGTGATCGCCGTGATTGCCGCCGCCTCGATGGCCGGCGTGCCGCCGCTGCTGGGTTTCGTCGCGAAGGAATCGGTCTACGAGGCGTTCCTCCACCACGCCGAACTGCAGCAGTTCAACCTCGCCTCCAGCGTGCTCTTGGCCGGTGTGGTCATCGGCTCCATGTTCACCTTCGCCTACAGCGCCCGCTTCGTCTGGGGCGGTTTTGCCCGCAAGTCCGGCGTCGCGGACATCGAATTCACCAAGGTGCCGGTGCTGTTCCTGGCCGCGCCGGCGGTCCTCACTGCCGCCTCGATCGTCTTCGGCCTGTGGCCGGATCCGGCGGATGCCGTGATCCAGCCGTACGTGGCACTCTTCGCCCCCGCAGGGGAGACAGCCGACGCCGGCCACCTGGCGCTCTGGCACGGCCTCACGCCCGCGCTGGGCCTAACTGTCCTCACCTTCGCCGTCGGCATCGGGATGTACCTGGGCCGGCGCCGGATCGAACGCGCCCAGGAGAAGCTGGCTCCCCGGTTGGATGCCGCGGATATCTACCGGAATATCATCGGGGTCCTGGACGATGCGGCGGTCTGGGTTACCGGCCGCACCCAGCGTGGCTCGCTGGTCTTCTATCTGTTCGTGATCATTGGCGTCGCTATCCTGACGCCGATCACCGCGGTTTTCCTGCTGGGCAGCCCGCGCCCGCAGGCCTGGCACTGGTTCGACACGCCGGCCCAGGCAATCGCCGGCCTCGGCATCATCCTGGGCGCCTATGCGGCCGTGCGGGCGGACAAGCGCTTCCTGGCAGTGCTGATGGTTAGCGTCACGGGCTACGGCATAGCGCTGATTTTCGCTCTGCACGGCGCCCCAGACCTGGCACTGACCCAGATGCTGGTGGAGACCATCGTGCTGGTGGCCATCGTGCTGGTGCTGCGGGCACTGCCGGCCAGACTGCGGACGCGGGAGTCCGGAAGCAACAAGCTGCTGCGCGCTGCAGTGGCGGCAGCTTTCGGCATCTCGATGATGGTGATCGTCGGCTCCGCGATGGCCTCCCGGGTTGCCGCGCCGATTTCCCTGCAGTTCCCGGAGCTGGCCTATAACGACGGCGGCGGCGCCAACATTGTCAATGTCACCCTGGTGGATATCCGGGCCTGGGATACCTTCGGCGAGATCTCCGTTCTGGCGATTGCCGCGACCGGCGTTTCCAGCCTGATCTTCATCCGCGGGCGCGGGGACAAGCGGCGCCGGGCCGAAGGGGTTGCCAGCGGCACGGTGGACCGCGGCCGCGAAGGACTCCACATGGCCAAACGGGGCACGGCAGCGCTGGCGACGGCCCGCAAGTTCGCCGTCGTGAAGCGGGACGCGTGGCTGGTCGCCGGCCGCACCCTGGCACCCGAACGCCGCTCCATCATCTTCGAGGTCATCACACGGCTGCTGTTCCACTCGGTGATCATCTTCTCCATCTACCTGCTGCTGACCGGCCACAACACGCCGGGCGGCGGATTCGCCGGCGGACTGACGGCCGGGCTGGCGCTCACCATCAGGTACCTGGCCGGCGGCCGGATCGAGTTGGCCGAGGCCAGCCCGGTCAGTGCAGGTGCGCTGCTGGGCACCGGCCTGGGCATCGCCGCGCTGACGGCGCTGGCCCCGGTCTTCCTGGGCGGACAGGTTTTCCAGAGCGCCATCATCGAAGCCACCGTGCCGGTCTTCGGGCACATCAAGTTCGTTACCGCCACCATCTTCGACATCGGGGTCTACCTGGTCGTCGTCGGACTGGTCCTGGATGTCCTGCGCAGCCTGGGGGCGGAAATCGACGAACGGACGGAAGAAGGGGCGGAATCGGATAAGTCCCGGCGGGCCCACCGGGCGGAAGCGCCCTTGGACGAGGGAGTTGCCCGATGAGCGTCAACATTACGCTGCTGGTGGTCATGGGCGTGCTCTTCGCCGCCGGAATCTACCTGCTGCTGGAACGCAGCCTGACCCGGGTCATGCTGGGACTGATGATGCTGACCAACGCAGCCAACGTGCTGCTGCTGCTCACCGGCGGATTCGCCGGCCGCTCGCCGCTCTATGCGGCAGGCGTCGGAGCCGAGGAGTACAGCGATCCGCTGCCGCAGGCCCTGATCCTCACCTCGATCGTCATCGGGTTCGCGGTCACTGCCTTCCTGCTGGGCATCATTTACCGGTCGTGGGTGCTGGGCCGCAAGGACGTGGTGCAGGATGACATCGAAGACCGCAGGGTCGCAAGCCAAAGCAGCTTCGATGCCGAGGACGACGCGCCGATGCCCGTCGACACGACCGAATTCACGCCCGCTGAAGCGGCGGATGAGGCAGCCGGTTCCCAGAACGAACGCAGGATCCATGATTCGAGGAGGGCACAATGACGACCGGTTTCGACATCGCCAGCCTCAACGTGTCCAGCCTCGCTCCGCTTGCCGTCGTCTTTCCGTTCCTCGGCGCGGCTCTCGCCTTCCTGCTCATTCGGCACCCGGTCGCGCAGCGGTGGGTCAGCATCGGCGCGGTGTCCCTTACGCTGCTGCTCGAGTGCCTGCTGCTGGTCAATGCTTGGAACAGCGGCACCCAAGCCGTCTTCATCGGCAACTGGATTCCACCCTTTGGCATCACGATGGTGGTGGACCAGTTCTCCACGTTGATGCTCGTGGTGTCCTCCACGGTCAGCCTTGCGGTCCTGATCTACGCCGTCGGCCAGGGCCTGGCGGACGGGGATGAGGAAGGGCCCATCTCCATCTTCCACCCGACGTTCCTCATCCTGATCGCCGGCGTCTCCAATGCCTTCCTGACCGGGGACCTGTTCAACCTCTACGTCGGCTTCGAGATCCTGCTGACCGCCAGCTACGTACTGATGACCCTCGGCGGCACCACACCGCGCATCCGCGCCGGGGTGACCTACGTCGTCGTCAGTGTTGTTTCCTCGCTGCTGTTCCTGATCACGATCGCCATGATCTATGCAGCTACGGGCACCGTGAACATGGCCGATCTTGCGGTGAAGCTCGCGGAGCTGGATCCGGCCACCAATATGGTCCTGCACCTCATGCTGGTGGTGGCGTTCGGCATCAAGGCTGCGATCTTCCCGCTGTCCTTCTGGCTGCCGGACTCCTACCCGACCGCGCCCGCGCCGGTTACCGCGGTGTTCGCCGGCCTGCTGACCAAGGTGGGCGTCTACGCGCTGGTGCGAACGGAGACCCTGCTGTTTCCCGGAGACCGTATCAACAACATCCTGATGACGGTGGCGCTGCTGACCATGGTGGTCGGCATCCTCGGCGCCATTGCACAGGCGGACATCAAACGTATGCTCTCCTTCACCCTGGTCAGCCACATCGGCTATATGGTGTTCGGGCTGGCGATGTCCTCCCAAGTGGGCCTTGCCGCCACCGTGTACTACGTGGCGCACCATATCGTGATCCAGACCAGCCTGTTCCTGGTCACAGGCCTGATCGAGCGGCGCGGCGGCACATCGAATATGGACCGGCTGGCGGGCCTGGCCAAGATTTCGCCGCTGCTTGCCATCCTGTTCTTCATTCCCGGGATGAACCTGGGCGGAATTCCGCCGTTCTCGGGGTTCCTGGGCAAGGTGGGGCTGCTGCAGGCCGGCGTGGAGTTAGCCACTCCGCTGTCCTACACCCTGGTGGCCGGTTCCGTCCTCACGAGCCTGCTGACCCTGCTGGCCATTGCCCGGGTGTGGAACCGCGCCTTCTGGCGCCGGCCGGAGGACGCGGAGCAGCCGGACCCGATCCTGCTTGCCGCGAAGGAGGACGGCTCCGCGATCAGGACGTCACAGGGAGTCATGGGGCGTTCCACGGGCAGGTACGCTGGCCGGTCCGCGGTGCATGTGCTGCCGCGGACTATGGTGGGTCCCACCATCGGACTGGTTGTGTTCGGCGTCGCGCTGACGGTCTTTGCCGGCCCGCTCTTCCGGCTCAGCGAAATGGCCGCCGAGGAGATGCTGGCGCAGACGCCTTACATCGAGGCGGTCCTGGGTGTGGGTGCGGCGGAGGGCACGGCGGTGCCGGCCCTGGCACAGCCGGAGGTAGGACCATGAGCCGGCGCCGGACGACGCTGAAGAAGGAACTGCCGCTGATCGTCTGGCTGGTGGTGGTCTGGGGGGCTCTGTGGCGCGACTTCAGCGCGGGCAACCTGATCTTCGGCGCGCTGATCGCCCTGGGCGTGGTGAATCTGTTCTACCTGCCGCCGGTGGACCTGAGCGGTCGGTTCAATATCTTCCACGCGGTCCGCTTTGCCGGGTACTTCCTGTTCCAGTTGGTCCAGGCCAGTATCGAGGTGTTGTGGCTGGCGGTACGCCGCGGCCCGGAAATCAGGAACGCGGTGGTGGCAGTCCAACTGAGGACACGTTCGGACCTGATCGTCACCGCCGTCGGACATACCCTGTCGCTGATTCCCGGCTCACTGGTGGTGGATGTCGACAGGTCTACGTCAACGCTCTATGTCCACGCCCTCAATGTCTCCAGCGCCCAGGATGCGGCGGATATCCGTGCCGAGATACGGGCATCGGAAG
>NZ_JBNHHC010000140.1:0-4620 GCF_059091865.1 Arthrobacter sp. B0316-1-20
GCCTGGGGCACGGGCCGGCAGACCATCTCCAGGTCAGCCAGGTCGGGCGGCATGTCCTCCCCGCGGCGCGTGCAGTAAAGCGTGACGGCGGCACCGCGCTTGCGCCAGCAGCGGATCATTTCCTGCACGTGCACGGAGGCCCCCTTGCGGCCGAAAGCGGGGATGCCCGGATCTGTGCAGAAATAGGCCACCTGCATCACAGCGCCTCAGCAAGGGGTGAGGGGACGTCCGGTGCCGCGGGCGCGGTGACGGAGGCTGCGGACCCCCTGCCGGGGGCTGCGGGCTCGGCCTGTCCGGTTACACGGCTCAGTAGGCCGCGCAGCTGGGCGGCCTGCCGGCGGGAATCGAAGTCCGTTTCAATCAGCCTGCGTGCCGCCGCTGCGACGGCACCGCGGTCGAAGTCCGGGCCGGCGACCGTTTCCAGTGCTGTCACCAGATCGGCCAGCACCCCCGTGCGCACCAGGACGCCAGTCTGCTCCTCCGCCCCATCGCCTGGATGGACCACTTCCGGGATACCCGTCACATCGCTGGCTATCGCCGGTACCCCCATGGCCATGGCTTCGAGCAGGACCGTCGGCAGGCCGTCGGCGTTGCCGTCCGCTCCCACAACGCACGGGGCCGCCAGCACATCCGCCCAGCGCAGCAGCTCAAAAACCTCCTGCTGGGTCTGCGGACCCAGCAGGAAGACCGTGTCCTCCAGCCGCGCGGCCGCGATCCTGGCGGCCAGGTCCTCGGCAAGATCACCGTCGCCGGCGATGCGCACTTCCACCCGGGTGCCGCGCTTGGCCAGTTCCTCGGCCGCATCGATCAGCATGGAGAAACCTTTCTTCTCCACCAGGCGGCCGACCGCGGCGACGCGCAGCACACTGTCCGGCGGGTCCGGCGGCCGGAACGGGAAGCGGTCCAGTTCCAGCCCGTTGTACACCAGATGCAGGTTCCGGGTTTCCTCGCTGAACATGTTCCGCAGGAAACGGTAGTTGTAGTCGCTGATCGTGATCACATGGTCGGCGTTCTTCATCGCCTGCCGCAGCCGGGAGTAATCGACGCTTTGGTGGAAGATGTCCTTCGCGTGCATGGTGAAGGAGTAGGTGATCCCGGCCAGCCGGGCAGCGATTTCCGCCGTGCGAGCGGCGGCGGAACCGAAGTGCGCGTGCAGGTGGCCGATCCGGCGCTCGATGGCCAGCCGGGCCAGTCCCACCCCCTGGTAGACCTCGTCCGGGTCCATCGGTGCCAGTTCCGGGAGCAGTTCGGCATAGCGCGCCGCGAAGTCCGGCACGGTGCCGACGGCCTGCGCCATGACCTCCCAGCCCTCGCTGAGCTTGAACGGGCGCGGAACATAGGTCACCGGTGCCTTGACCCTGGCCAGCTCCGGATGGAACCTGGGATCCGCAGCCGGACGCAGGGAGAAGATCTCCAGCTGCTCGCCCGCGGCTTCGCGCGCCAGGATCTCGGTGACAATGAACGTCTCGGAGAACCGCGGGTAGACCTTCAGGACGTACCCGATCCGGAAGCCCTCGGAATCTGCCTGCAGCATCGCAACACCCGTCTTTCCCCGGCCGCCCGGCTAGGCCCCGGCCCTTTCCTGGCGCCGAAGTGTTTCCGGCTCAACTCCGCTAGGCTCTGCTCCGCCGGGATCGGCCCGGCGCCTCCGGAGGGCTTCGCTGTTGGAGGAGGCCACCAGATTCGCCGCCAGCATCGGCACCGCCGCCAGGCCGGACAGATTGATCCTGCCCCGGTCCGAGGTGCTGCCGATCACGTCCAGGAACCAGTCCTGCAGCACATGGCGGTTCAGATCCTGCGGCAGGCACATGTCCATGAGGTCGTGGGCCACCATGGTCTTGGCCCGGATCAGCTGTTCGCGCCGGGGCCAGATGCGCGGCACCACCAGGGCAGGCACGTTCGTGCTCATGACTTCACAGATGGAGTTGTAGCCGCCCATCGTCACGATGGCGCTCGCCGCCTTGATCCGGGCCAGCGCGTCAGGAATGGACGTCACCACGCGCGTCCGTTTGCGGGCGGCTTCCTTGACGCTGGCCTGCTGGGCCTCCGGCATCTGCGGCCCGGTGATCACCAGATGGTGATAGCCCTGGGGCACCTTGGCCCTGGCTGCAGCCAGGGTGAGGGCAAAGCCGTCCGCACCGCCTCCCACAGTGGTCAGCAGGTACGGCATTTGAATCGGCGTCGTCGGCTGCGGGCACGGCCGGCCCAGCGACAGATAGCCGGTGAACCGGACTCTGTCCTTCAGCTGCGGCGGAATTTCACCGGAGCTGACCGGATCGTGCACCCCTGGGTCCCCGTAGACCCACAGCTCGTCGAAGATCTGCCGCACGTAGCCCATGCTGCCCAGGCTCTCCCACTCGCGGCGGGCAACGTCGGGGCTGTCCAGCACTTCCCGCAGGCCCAGCACAATCCGGCACTCGGGCCTGCTGGCCCGGATGACCGCCAGGGATTTCATCAGCTCCCCGTCGACGCCGAAAGCGTGGCGGTCCACCACCACCAGATCCGGCTGGAACCCCACGAGAGTTGCTTCGATGACGCCGGCGCGCAGGCCGATCAGCTGCCGCATCTCCATATCCAGGTAGCGGGGCGCATAGACCGCCCCGTGCTTGGCGATGCCCGGCAGGACCAGCCAGTCCCATCCGACGGGCTGCCCGTAGCTGGTGGCGGTGCTTTCGCCCGTGACCAGGATCCCGTTGACCTTGCGGCCGGTCAGCCCCGGCAGCCGTTCAGCCAGGGCGTGGGCTATTGCCAGGTTCCGGCGGATGTGGCCAAGTCCCTGGGAATCGTGGGAATAGAGAACAACGCGGATCTCGTCTCCATCCCGCTGGCAGGTATGCATTTTCTCCTCCGGAGCGTCGCCTGAGGGGCGGCGATGGTGTCCTTGGAGATCAATAGTGACGCAAACGTATTAATCGAGTATGAGCCACTGATGAGAGTTTTCTCATGGCGTGCTGTGCCTTACTAAACGATGAGCACGGCTGCATGGTTCAACGGTTAAGTTGCAGTTCGGTCACAGCAAACCGGCCGGGCCCTCAACTGAGCCCGGCCGGAACCTCAGCCCCCCGTCAGTCGCTCGGCGTCGTGTTGGTGGTCAGCCCGCGGTCGTCCGGGCCGGACTCCTGATCCGCTTCCGCCGCCGGCCCGGACGCGGGCCCGCCGGCAGGCCCGGCGTCCGTGTCCGGCACCTCGGCATTGCTGGCTTCGCTGATGCTGGAACCCACAGGCGCTTCCTCCCCGGAGGATTCAGGATTCTTGGGCCCGTGGCCCGGTTCCTGCGTCTTGCCAAGGTCCGCCACGGCATTGTCGATCGCATCCTGCAGCTTGTCGTCGCCCATCCTGTGCTCCTTCGATCGTGCAGTAATGGCCAGCCGGAAAGACCAGCCGTAAAAGACCCGCGTTGTCATCAACTGTTATCAGTGTGCTTACCATTGACGCAAGAGTCCAGAGGAAGGCAACACATGCCGCAACACCAGAAGCAGCCCGGACGGGAAGACCTGCGCCGGACCGCAGAATCGGCCTTCGACTGGGAGTCCTTCCGGCCGGGTCAGCTGGAAGCCATGGAAGCGGCCGTACAGGGCCGCGACGTGCTCGCCGTCATGCCCACCGGGTACGGCAAGTCCGCTGTCTACCAGGTGCCGTCCCTCGCCCTGCCGGGTGCCGCCGTCGTGATTTCCCCGCTCATTGCGCTGCAGCGGGACCAGGTGGACGATATCAACGCAGCCCTGGGCGGGGAGCGGGCGTTCGCGCTCAACTCGGCGGCCACGGCCGCCGAACAGTACGCAGCCTGGGCAGCCGCGGAATCCGGGGCGGCCAAGTTCCTGTTCCTGGCCCCGGAGCAGCTGGTCCGGCAAGAGGTCTCCGAGCGGCTGCGCGGCCTGGACATCTCGCTGCTGGTTGTGGATGAAGCGCACTGCATCTCCTCCTGGGGCCACGATTTCCGGCCGGACTATCTGCGGCTGGGGGCGATCGCTGAGGACATTGCGGGCGGAGACCGTCCGCCGACCGTGGCCTTGACGGCCACCGCGGCCACGCCAGTGCAGGCGGAGATCATCGAACGCCTGGGCCTGCGGGACCCGTACGTGACCGCGCAGGGGTTCGACCGGCCGAACCTGGGCCTGGCCGTGGTCCGCCATCCGGAGGACGAGGGCAAGCGCCGGGCGGTGGTGGAACAGGTGGAGGCGCTGTGCCGGGACGGGCAGGCGCCGGGCCTGGTGTACGTCGGCACCCGCAAGGAGACCGAATACTATGCCGGGCTGCTGGCTGACCGCGGGCTGCGAGCCGACGGCTACCACGCCGGACGGACGAAGGCGGACCGGCAGCGGATCCACGAACAGTTCCTCGAAGATGGGCTGGACTTGGTGGTCGCGACGAACGCCTTCGGCATGGGCATCGACAAACCGAATGTGCGCTTCGTGGTGCACGCGGACATCCCCGATTCGCTGGACAGCTACCACCAGGAGATCGGCCGTGCCGGGCGGGACGGCGCGCCCGCTCAGGCGGTGCTGCATTACCGGCCCGAGGACCTGGGGCTGCGCCGTTTCTTCGCCGCCAAGCATCCGGACGAGGATGCGCTGCGCACCGTCGTCGAGGTTCTCGGAGCGGCCCAGGAACCGCTGGCTC
>NZ_JBNHHC010000141.1:0-4583 GCF_059091865.1 Arthrobacter sp. B0316-1-20
GGCCAGCCGGGTCACATCCGCGAGGAACTCAGTGGCACGGATGTCCTGCCACGTCCCGGACGGGTCCTTGCGGGAAAACATACCGACGTACCCGCCGGCACCCAGTTCCTCAACGAAATCTCCTGGCTCGCCATCCACGGGATCACCACCGGCTACTCCGACGGCAGCTACCGGCCGGTGAGCCCGGTCAACCGCGACGCGATGGCCGCCTTCATGTACCGGCTGGCCGGATCCCCGGCCTTCACCCCGCCGGCCGTCTCACCGTTCCGGGATCTGGGCCAGGACAACCAGTTCTACAAAGAAATCACCTGGCTCGCCGCCCAGGGCGTCACCACCGGTTACCCCGACGGCACCTACCGGTACCTGCAGTCGGTCAACCGTGACGCCATGGCCGCGTTCCTGTACCGGCTGGCCGGATCCCCGGCCTTCACCCCGCCGCTGGTCTCGCCGTTCGGCGACGTGGCCACCGACAACCCCTTCTACACCGAAATCTGCTGGCTGGCCTCCACCGGGATCACCACCGGCTACCCCGACGGCACGTTCAGACCGCTGCAACCGGTCAACCGCGACGCCGTGGCAGCCTTCCTCTTCCGCCACCGCAAACACACCGGCCAATAGCACCAACCTGTCCGGCTGCTGCGGAATGATTCCGGCAGCAGCCGGGTTCACGTCTGGCCTCACGTCCGTCCTCGCATCCGGCCTCGGTCCGAAGCGTTCCCAGGCTTACGAACCGAGGTAGACCGAAACCAGGGCGAACAGTCCTGCGCCGGCGGTGAGGAAGATCGGGTCAGTCGGGCTGGTTTCGCCTTCGTGGGCTTCGGTGACCATTTCTTCGATGATGACGCTGGTCAGGACCCCTCCGGTCAGCGCCAGGACTGAGAGAGTGATAATTTCGGGGGCATCGCGCAGGAGGAAGTATCCGATGGCTGCTCCCAGAAGTATGGGGATACTGAAGCCCAGGGACAGCAGAATGCGTTGGCGGCGTCTGATCCTGGCGCGTCTCAGGATGGCTATGGCCGCGAAGCCTTCGGGTACGTCGGCGGGTACCTGCCCGAGGGCCAGCAGCAGGCCCAGGGACGGGTTGATGAGGGTGGCTGTTCCGATCATCACGCCGTCGCTGAAGAGGTCGAGCGAGACACCCGCGAAGATGGCCATCGGGCCCTGGGCTTGATGTCCGGCACGTGCGCGTTGGGTCAGGAGGGCGAGGACGCGTTCAAGTCCGATAAACGCCGCCCCGCCGAGGGCGAAGGCCAGGATGGGAATCCAGGGCGGGTTTCCGCTGAGGGCTTCCGGCATCAGCTCCAGGCCGACGACGGCAAGCACGATACCAGCCGCCAGATGCAGTGCCTGGCTGAGGATCTTATCGGACACCCGGAGGAGTATCTCCCCGGGTGGAATTCTGTTCCCACCCGGCTTGTTCGTGCGTCGTGGAGACCGCAGCTAGCCGTGCTCTAGGCGGCATGGGCAGCGGGCGCGGAGCGCCCCCTGCCCGACGCGCGAGGGGCGGGCTGAGACTTCATCCCCCAATAGGCTCTGAAGTCACCGTCCAACCTCTCACGGACCGTCATGCGTTGACGCTTGGTCTTGGAGGACCCCTGCGCAAGCCAAGAACGTCTTGACTTAGTGGTCCTCGCACCATTCACGTCCGCATGGATTTTCTTGCCGCAGAAGCGGCAGAGAAACTTTGTGCGCTTGCTCGTGCTGCGGTTCTTCTCGTGCACGAACCCGCAGCCGGAGCATTCCTGCGAGGTCAGGGCGGCGTTCACCTCGATGACCGCCAGCCCCCTGTCCTGCGTCAGACTCTTCAGCTTGGTCTTAATCGCGGCTCTGCCGAACCGGGTGATGAGCCGGTTCATGGCCCGGCTCATCCCGCCGCCCCTAAAGTCGAGGTTCTCCACGACCAGTCCGGCGATGTCCTCGTCCGCGATCCGGTTGAGGATGCGGTTGACCTCGTTTTTGATGTACTCGCGGATGCGGTGCTGCAGCCGGCGGTACCGCTTGCTGGAGCTGGGCCGGATCTTGTGCTTCTGGAGGGTGCGCTGAAGCTCAGTAACCTGCCGGTCCAGCTCATGCAGGTGCGGCATCGCTCCCTGCCCGTACAGTCGCCCGTCGGAGGTGGCGAATAGGACGGTCATGCCCCAGTCCAGCCCCAGCCAGTTGTCGTTGTCCTCGCGGAGGGTGACCTCCTTGGATTTCTTCTGGAGGGTGAACTGCACCGAGTTGTCGTCCTTGATGGTGACCTGCACGAAGCCGGACAGGTCACCATCGGCCTTGACGAAATGGTCATTGACCCTCAGCGGGATGCGGACCGGCTTATTCAGTGTCAGGGTGGAGACCCGGACCCAGTAATCGAAGGAGTTCGACTTGCCGTCCCTGCCCGCCTTCTCGATCTGGGCGACCTTGCCGTCCATGGCCATAGAGTTCACCCGGGACAGGTTCGGCAGTCGGACATGCCTCTTGAGGTGGTGCTTGACCATATGGCGCAGCAGTTTTAGTAGCGCCGGGTCGACGATCAGGTCGTCGGCAGGCTTCCACCCCTTACCCTTGGCTTTACCGTGGTGGAGCTCGCCGGTCTTAATGTCGACCTTCATGGGCAGCGCCAGCTCTTTGGCGAACCACCCGGCAATCACATTCACCCGGTACAGGATCGTCTTGGTCTCATCATCCAACCGTGAGCCGGTGATGGTTGCACGGACGGCGGACTTTATCTTCTCCTGCCACGAGTCGAGCGCACCGCGTGCCTGCGTGTGGATGGAGTTGACCTGCCGGGAGGACAGGACGGTGGTGAAGGGCAGGTCGGTGGGCTTGAGCGGGATGCGCTCTTTCAGTCCCTCGCCCGCATAAATGCCCCGAGTGAGCATGCAGGCCATATTAACCAGCGCCTGCCGCCACGGTCCGAGGACCTCGCGGACCTGCACGAGCTTGCCCTCATTGGCGTGGTTCTCCAGCGGGTAGGCGCGGATCTTTTCCTCGCCGGTCAGTTTCAGCTCTGGCTGCGGCTGCGGCCTCTTCTTTCGTCGGGTCTTCCGGCTCTTGGCGGGCTCCGGCAGGCCCTTGTTCCGCCTGCTCATGTGCCGTCCTCCCCGGGAGTCGCTTCCTGGGGGCGCAGTTCCTGCGCGAGCTTCGCCTTCGCGCGGGCGGCCCGGCGCTGCCCGTACATGCGCGCAGTGAACGAATAGATGACGCTGGTCAGGTCGGCAACGATGTCCTCACGCTGGCCTTCAGAGGGGTTCATGACCAGAATCCGCTTGCCTGAAGTGGTCGCGAGGGTTTCGAACCATGCGAAGCCGAACCGGGTCAGCCGGTCCTTGTACTCAACGACGATGGTGGAGTAGCTCGTTTTCTTTAGCAGCTTGTGCAGCTTCGGGCGGGTGTCGGAGACACCGGAGCCGACTTCTTTGACCACCTCGACGACATGCAGTCCCTGTGCGATCGCCCAGTCCACGGCACGGTCGGCCTGCCGGTTCAGGTTCTCGCGCTGGCTGGCGTCCGAGACCCGGGCGTACACCACGGCGGTATTCTCAAGCTTCGCGTCGACCATGACCGGATCGGGGACATGGATAGTGCCAAATTCATCCTGCCAAGCCCCCGGGATTTTCCCGGCCTTGTACCGGTTCCACGCAGCACGGTACTGAATGTCGTTCCGTTTCGCGTAGTCCGAGAGCTTCATGCCATTAGCACTACCATAGAATTCATAATACTTCTATAGTCTTGGTTTGATTTTTCTGGGACTTCGGCGGCCAGGCCTCCGAGCAGATTGCCAATAGCCGGCAGGGCGGCGAAGGCGAGCACCATTGGAAATCCCTGCATCGGTGTCCTTTCGGCGTGTGGTTTCGGTGCTCAAGCCGCCGGCTCCAGCACGGGAGAGGGCTGCTGGGCGCTGAGGCGGTTCTTCCGGCGGATCCGGCCGGCCCTCACGCCGTTGGCGATGACGACGATCTCGGCCAGCTCGTGCACCAGTACGACGGCGGCCAGTCCGAGCGCTCCGAACAGCGCCAGCGGGATCAGCACGGCGATCAGCAGCAGGGACAGGCCGACGTTCTGCAGCATGATGCGGCGGGTTCTGCGGGCGTGGTCGAGTGCCTGGGGGAGGTGGTTCAGGTCCTCGCCCATCAGGGCGATGTCTGCCGTTTCGATGGCAACGTCGGTGCCAATGGCGCCCATCGCGATGCCGGTGTCGGCCGTGGCCAGCGCCGGTGCGTCATTGACGCCGTCACCGACCATCGCGGTGGGCCGTCTGCCCTTGAGTTCACGGATGATCTCGGCCTTGTCCTCCGGGCGCAGGTCGGCGTGGACTTCGGTGATGCCGGCCTCCTTGCCCAGGGCGTTGGCGGTGATGGTGTTGTCACCGGTGAGCATGGCCGTGGTGTAGCCGGAACGGGTGAGCCGGGCGATGACTTCGCGGGCTTCCGGGCGCAGTTCGTCACGCACCGCCACGGCCCCGATGACCTGGCCGTCGTCCTCAATCAGCACGGCGGTGGCACCTGCCTGCTGCATCCTCTCGACGTCCGCAGCCAGAACTCCGGGCTCGATCCAGCCCGGGCGGCCCAGGCGCAGCTTCCTGCCGTCCAGGGTTCCTTCCA
>NZ_JBNHHC010000142.1:0-4527 GCF_059091865.1 Arthrobacter sp. B0316-1-20
TCCTTGCGGGCAGAATGGGCTCGGAACGGTTTCAACCTGTCGGGAAGGACGCATCAGGTGGGCGCATGGATCGTGCGGGCCGGCAAGCGGGGCGAGAGGGACGACTGGTGCCTGATGAACGGGCTGGCCAGCGGCGGGTTCCATGAGGTCGGCGACCTGACGGCAGCCGGCACGCGGGAGCAGGTCCGTGAAGCGGTGAAACGCAGCTTCCCCCGAGCCTCGGTCGCCAGCCAGGCCGACTTCACCGGCCAGCTCTGGGCCCTTCGCAACACCATCGCGCCGGGCGATCTGATCGTGCTGCCCCTGAAGACGACGAAGAAGCTGGCTCTGGGCATCTGCACGGGAGGCTACACCTACCGGGGCGGGGAGCCCGACATGGACAGGCGGCACACCATCACCGTGGACTGGCGCCGCACCGACGTCTCCCGGGCCGGCATCAAGGATGACCTGCTCCACACCCTCAACGGAGCCATGACGGTTTTCCAGGCCACCAAAAACGACGCCGAGGCGCGGCTGCGGGCCGTCCTGGAGCACGGCACCGACCCGGGGCGGAACGGTGTACTGCCGGCATCCGCGGCACCGGACACAGCCGGGGAAGCCGCCACCATCGTGGACCCCATCCCGGTGCCCACACCGGAGGCGATCAGCGACCGGGTGCGCACCTACCTGATCGAGAATTTCGGGCAGCACAAGCTCACCCTCCTGATCGCTGACATTCTGCGGGCCGAAGGCTATGTGTGTGACGTGTCCCCGGAGGGCCCGGACTTCGGTGTCGACATCATCGCCGGGCGGGGTCCGCTCGGTCTGGATCCGCCGACCCTGATCGTCGAGGTGAAATCGGAGGCCTCCGAGATCGGGGCCCCGGTCGTGCGGGGTCTGCAGGGGGCCATGACTTCGAACAAGGCCGACCAGGCGTTGCTGGTTGCCTGGGCCGGCCTGAACCGCCAGGCCAAGACCGCGATCCGCACGGAACGGACCTCGATCCGGGTCTGGGAGTCCGATGACGTCCTGGAGCACCTGTTCCGCGTGTATGACCGGCTGCCTGATGAAACCCGGGCGGCTCTGCCGCTGAAGCGGGCCTGGGTGCTCGATGAAGAGGCAGGCTAAGCCTCCCGCCCCGAAATTGTCAGAGTCTGCGCGCTGCCCCCGCCGCCGACAGAACAGCTGCCGCCGGCGCCGTTCAAACACCGGCACCAAAACCGGCCCCCCAGGCTCTGGGGGCCGTGTGTGAGTCGTCCCCCCGGTTAATTCCGCGGAAAATGTGCCTGCACCATCATCATCTCCCGGTACAAACCGCAGGACAAGAGCCGGTCGCACAATCCAGCTCCGCTTCACCCGATTCGGCCGGCACGGCCCTGAACCGAGCCGTCTGCTGCTATCCCCAAGGGTTCGGGCAGGGCATCCGGAAGCCCGGAGATGAGAACCGGAGATGCCGGGGCGGGATGCGATCCGCCGGTGTCTTCGACGTTTCCGGGCTGGGCCGGACATCCTCCGGCATGCCGGCCAGCGCTGTCGTCGGATTTGATGATGCGGTCGTAAATCCTGGCTCCTGCGTTTCCCTCCGCATCAAGTCACTCGGCCAGGCCGGCCGCAGGGCGCGAGGGACCCAACAGCCGACGGCCGTCCACCTCAGGTGTTGTCTGTCTCGGCTTCCGGCGCGGACCCCGACTCGGGCTCGGGCTCGGGTTTGGGTTCGGGGGGCGGTGCACCACCCTCGCCTTTCCACCTGTGCAACTGTTGCTCCGGCACTTCACCGGTGTCTGATGTCCCGGTCTGGTCCGGCTCGTTTCCTGTCGACTCGTCCATGCCCAAACTGTATGCCGACCCCCGGCGGGCCAACAAGGTCCGTAACCACACCCAGGCGGAGGCAGTAGTGTCTGGAAGAAGATTCCCATCACCGGCAGCTGAATCGGCGCTGACACCGTGCCATTTAGCGACATATGCGCTGCTATCGGCGTCCCCGGCAGCCGCTGACGGTGGGGGGCCGGTCGCGGAACGGTTTCTTCAGATCAGGCCAATGCATTCGGGACCGGGGGTAAGGGCTTCTGAATGTGGGTGCCTGTTTCGGAGCTGCAGCGGATGGGTCGAAAACGCCTTTGCCGGATATGAGGTTCCGCATCCTAAGCACGCTTACTATGGAGTGGTCAGCCCCTGACTGTAGTCAGTGGGACCTTCACTGTAAGGAGCAGCGCGATGGGCTTGGATGACAAGATCGGTAACGCGGCAGAGAAGTTGGGCGGCAAGGGCAAGGAAGCGGCTGGGGAGGCCAGCGGCGATCAGAGCCTGGAGGCCGAAGGCAAAGGGGATCAGGCCAAGTCGGATCTGAAGCAGGCTGGCGAGAAGGTTAAAGACGCCTTCAAGAAAGACTGACTTAGATAAGGATCAAGAGCAGGGGTGCAGTACCACTGGTACTGCACCCCCTGCTGTTGGTCTGATTAGGCGGACCTGCTGGCGGTAATCAGGCCGGGCCGGCAGAACCGGTATCAGCGTGCCCTCTTCTGCAAAATCTGCAATAGGATCACTTCCTGCTTACATATGCGCTGTCAGGGGTATTCAGCTGACCGGACTGGACTGCAGTCGTGGATGGGAGGCAGCCGGAGGCCGGTAGGCCCTACCCGAGGTCGACCGGGGAGTTTCAGTCCTGGTTCGCGACTGATGCTGGCTGCTTGGACTATCTGGGGTGGCTGCGCTGGCCGGAGGGAGTCGTCTGTCCGCGCTGCGCGCAGGTCGGCGGCTGGGCGCTCGGTGATGGCCGGTTCAAGTGCGCGGGCTGCGGGGCGCGGACCGCGGTGACCGCGGGCACCCTGTTCGACCGGCGACGCACGCCGCTGACGGTGTGGTTCACGGCGTGCTGGATGTTCGCCGCCCAGAAGGACGGCGTCTCGGCGTTGAGCCTGCAGCGTGCGCTTGAGATCGGCTCATATCCGACCGCGTGGGCGATGCTGCATCGGCTGCGCCCGGTGCTGGTACGCCCCGGCCGAGACCGGTTGAGCGGCGTCGTCGAGGTCGATGAGACGTACATCGGCGGTGAGGAGCCTAGGCTGCGTGGTGGGCGGGCCAAGGGCAAGAAATCCCTCGTAGCGGTGGCCGTCGAAGTCAGGCAGCCCCGCGGCTACGGACGCTGTCGGATGGCGATCCTGGCCGACGCCTCGGCCGCCTCGCTGCACCTGTTCGTCGGCGAGAACGTGGAGCCCGGCGCCACCGTCATCACCGATGCCTGGCAGGGCTACCGGGGGGGGCGAGACACTCGGCTACACGCACGATCGGCGCAGCCAGCGCGCGCCCGTGCCCGCGGCGAGGACCCCGGCCAGCTGCTGCCTGGAGTTCACCGCATCGCGTCGCTGGCCAAGCGGTGGCTGCTGGGCACCCATCAGGGCTCGGTGGACGCGGCGCACCTGCAGAGCTACCTGAACGAGTTCACCTTCCGCTTCAACCGGCGCCTTCCGCTTCAACCGGCGCCGTTCGACCAGCCGCGGCATGGTCTTCTACCGCGTCCTCGAACTCGCCGTCGGACACCGTCCGGTGCGCTACCGCGACCTGGTCGCCGACCCTCAGCCCAAGACCACCCGGCCTGTCACCCCCGGGACCGGCGGTTATCCACCGAGCCTGGACCGTCCCCGGGCAGCCCATCCCTGGCGTTCCACTGACCGCGACGGTCCGGTCAGCTAAATACCCCTGACAGCGCATATGACGGTTGTTTTCCGGCGAGCAGATTCAGATTCGGATACCGGCCACCAGTGACGCGCGGATCCGCTTCCGCCCGCATCCGGGTACCGGCGGCACATCATCCGGGGCACAGGCACGGGCCGCAGGGGCAGAGCCGCGGCCGCCGTGCGCGCGTCGGGCAGGGCAGCGGTACCGCTTCTTCTTCCGGCATGGCTGTAGAATGTCCAATCGATGGAGTTATACGGGGGTGGCTGGTCCTGGCCGCCGGGGATGAACGGCCCCGGGGCCGGGAACCTGCCCCGGGCACGCGGGCATGTTTCCTGAGGGGTTGCAAAGATGAATCTCGCCGAAGCGGTCAGGGACTGGAGCCAGCTCGCCCTGGTTGGCGCCATCGTGGACCTGCAGCATCGGTTAGGATTCGTCCGGGAGGCGGGGCGGGTAGAGGCCGTGCACGGGGACAGTTCCGTGACCGTCCGGTTCAGCGGTGCCTCTTTGGAACGCTACCGGAAGACGGACTGGGCCATGGTCCTGAAGATCGGCCGGCAGGCACCCTAGAGGGGCCCGGGCAGGGGGCCGGTGGACCCCCGGATCCCCCACCAGCCAGTCCCGCCTGCCCCCAGCGCGTGCGGTGCGGTGACGAGGGAGGGCCTCGGCACCGCATGAGGTTCCCGCTGGTTAACTACCCTCCCCTGCTACCCGTCATGTAGATGCATGAAAACGAGTAGCAAAGGTACTAGGCAGTAACAGCTGCCGGTGTCATCCTTTCATCAGAAGGTTCGACGGTCCGGGTTGGGGGACCCGAACGGCGAACCCGGCAGGAAGCGTTTTGGGGGAAATGCACCGGCCATCGGCCAGGCCGCC
>NZ_JBNHHC010000143.1:0-4488 GCF_059091865.1 Arthrobacter sp. B0316-1-20
CCGTTCCCCGGGGCGGGCCCTGGGGCCGGTACGGGCGGCCCCCGGCGGGGGGCGCCCCTTCCCTGCCGTCTAGATCCGGTGGGTGTCCCATTCATGCACGCTCAGAGGGACACCTCGGGAGATGAACAAGGTGGAGGGGTAGCGTTCTCCGTTGATGAGCTCGCTTACGCCCAAGGCGGTTACCTCATTCTTCCCCAGCGCCTCCAAAATTTTCTGCCGGTACTCTTCAACATCGGAATCCTGAATGTGGTAATTGCGGTCACCGTAGCGAATGTGGGCCATGTTCCTCCTCATCCCGCAGTGCCGGGCGGCACTGCCTGCATCCTAACCGGTGCCCTCAGCGATGCTCTGCCCTGGCTTCCAGGTGTCGTATGCGCTGTTATCGGCGTCCGTGCTGCTGGTGGGCCGGTAGGGCGGTCCCGGACTGGGGCCAAGAATTCCTCGTACAGCATTTTGTGGTTCTCCCTGCCGTGAAGCGGTCATTTCTCAGGGATACGAGCCAGCCGGCCGGCAGCGGAAACAGATCCCGGCTGCCGTCGTGTCCGGCCGCTGGTCCGAGGACAGGGAAACCGGCCGCGGGAGGGGACGCCGGCGGGCCCGGGGTTTGCCGGGTTGTTTCGGGCAGGTGCGGGGGGTCGGGGCGCGGATCCATAATGGGAACAAGGTGCAAAAAGCACCTTCAGGGTTTCAAGCCAGTACGGGGCTGCGGGTGCTTGAGGCGGTCCCGTACCGGAGCGGGAGATGTCCGGTGTTTTCGTATGAAGAGAACAGGCGCCTGGCGGAACTTGAGCGTGAACTGGCCGCCGAGGATCCCAGGCTGGCACGGATTCTGATCGAGGGGTTTGCCGGTCCTGCGCCCGGGGCGGTGCGCCGGGCGGTCCTGGCCGCGTTGGCCGGGACGGTTGTGCTCATCCTCGGTGTTGCCTCGGAACTGGCGGTCCTCATTCTTGCCGGGTGTGTGCTGGTGTTTGCGGCTGTCCTGCGGTATTTTTTCCTGCGCGGCTCGGACAGCGCCTGCACGTAGGGCCGGCAGCAGCGCGCAGGGCAACCGTCCGCCCGGATGAGGCGCCGGTGGGGTCCCGGATGACGCACCCGGATACGGGTGAGGGGATGCATCGGGGGCGGCCGAGGTGCCTGACTGCTCAGCGCTGCAGCGGATACCGTCCGTGCAGCGCAGCTGCCGGTTCCCGGCTGGGCGGTGGCCGCGACCTGGACGCTGAGCAGATCGACCTGGCCGCCGGCGCGGGTGTGGGGTAGCTGGGGTACCTGATGATCCGGACGGGGCGGGCCTGCAGGAACGGGGACCGGAAGCCCGTGCAACAGGAAGCCCGGTTGCTGCGACGGTTTCAGGCCAACCAGTCCCAGTTGGGGGTGTCCAGGTATCCGGTACCCGGTGGGTACGGGTGCTCCCGCAGCGGCTGCAGATGTAGGCGGCGTGGGCCGGTTCCTGCCGGCGGTCCGGCAGGGTCCGGGCCGGGAGGTACTCCTGGAAGTGAAGGAACTCATCGGACCGCACCCGGGACAGGAGGGCACTTCAGCACCAGCGGCCGGGGAAACCTGCCGGGGCTGGAGCTCGTGCCGGTGCCGGGGCCGCTGCGGGGTGTTTGGGGCTGGCATGGGTGGATCACCACATTGTCATTGGTGCCGATGTATCGAACGGTTTGCCGGCAGGGGCTGATATCGGCGGGAGTATCCGGGACTGGCAGGTCCGGGTTCTCACTCGCCGGGACGCGGTTCTTGTGTTCCCTCCGGTACCGGGGAAGGCCCTCCCCGCCGGCTGCCTGCGCTGTGGCCGGACCCGGGCTGTGGTCAGAGCGGGGGAGCGCAGACCAGGGCGTTGTCCAGATACCGGGCCAGCCGGTTTCTGCTGATCCGGTAGGTGTGTCCGACCCGTACCGCGGGCAGGCGCGCGTTGCGGATCATCCGGTAGACGGTCATGCGTGAGACCCGCAGCCGGGCGGCGACCTGCGCGACACTGAGCAGGACGTCATTACCGGCGGTGAAGTCATCTTTCATTGTTCCCCCATGGTTGGTTGCCCGAAGATGCGAAACCGTACCGGCCCTGAGAGGGCCGGTTGACTACGGACTGTAGGGAAAAACACAGCTGCGCGTACAGGGCGGCCGTGACCTTTCCGTAACAATAAGGCCGGATCCCGGGATCCGGGCCCCTGATTATCCGGGCCTGCCCGGCGCACTTTCCGGCCGACGACCGGAGCGCCCGGCAGCAGGCAGGAACGGGCCGCACCGGGGAAAACAGGGCCCACCGGCAATCACAGGCCACCGGCGGTCCCGGCGGTCCCGGCGCCGGCCGGCGGTTCTGCCGGTGCCGGCGTCATAATCCGCTTCCGGGGTGTAAGGTGACCGCAGTCACAGGTAGGTTGCTGGCCCGGGCAGCCTCGCACCCGCCGCAGCGGCGCTGACCTGCCCTGACGGCTCAATGAGGAACCTTGGGGGAGAACCATGACCGGCAGATTCGAGATTGTGCGGGACGGGGACAGGAAACTGCGGTTCAGGCTGACCGACGGTGAGGGCCGTCCGGTCGTCTTTTCCGGTCTTCGAGCACATGCCGCAGGTGGCCGCGGCCATCACGGCGGTGCGGGAAAGCGCTGCGACGGCACCGGTGATCGACCGGACGCGCACCGTCTAGGCCCTTGCCGTCCGACCTGCCGCAGCGCCGCCGGGGAACCGTCTCCGGCCCAAAGCCGCAGGGCGCTGCGGCCTGCGCGGCGCTTCGGGAATTACCGTCAGTTGCATCCGGCACGGAACAGGAGAACAGCCGCTATGGGACAGTTGCCGATTCAGCAGTGGTGGGACCTGCTTGACCCCGGCACACAAGAATGGCTGCTGCGGAACCCGGGATGCGTGGTCCTGCCCCGCACACTCGCCAATGCCATCCATCAGGCCGCCGGCGATATGGGGCAGAACCGGCACGGCGAAGTGCAGCTCACCCCGGCCGATCAGGACTTCCTGAGGGCCAAAGCCCGCACTGCTGCAATGTAAGCCCCCTTTGCACCCCCAAGTGGTGGGATTCGCGGTCCTGCCGCACTGGCCAGGGCCAGGGCGCCACGCAGAACACAGCGAGCATACGGCGCGGGCCCTGTGGTTTCCCTGCAGGGCCGGGAGCCGGGTGACTTCCGGACGGTCAGCGGGTGCGGTGCAGATCGTAGTCGCTGTGATGCAGCAGCTTGGGGCGGCCGCCCACGCCCTCGATGATCCACACCATCCCGTGGTCGGGGACGGTGTGGTCGACCTGCCCGAAGTAATGGATGAAGCCGTTGCGCCGGGCTTCGATCCGATCGCCCGGATGCAGTTCGGACAGGTCCCGCAGCGGCGGGTTAATGCTGAACATGCTGGCCATGGTGATCCTTTCAGATCCCGTTGTTGTGGTGTCGGGCCCGGGTGGGCCGGGTTCTGATCTCACTGCTGCGGGTCCAGCAGGCCCCGTTGCCTGGCGGTGACGACCGCTTCGAGCTGGGAGTGGGCGCCGAGTTTGGCCAGGACGGACTTGGTGTAGCCGCGGCAGGTTTGGGTGGAGATGCCCAGCCTGCGGGCGTTGGTGCGCACATCGGAGCCGGTGGCCATCAGGCGCAGCACGTCCATCTCCCGGTGCGTCAAATCCGGTACCGGGGGTCCGGCGGGCTGGGCCCGGCGGGCGGTCAGGTGCGCCAGCAGCGCCGGATCGGTGATCATGTTCCCGGGTGTGGCCTGGCGCAGGGTCTGCAGCAGTGTGGCCAGCGATCCGTCCTTGGGCAGGAACGCGCACACGCCCAGGGTCGCGGCCCGTTCCAGCGCGTCGGCGGAGGGGTAGGCGGTGAGCATGACGATCCGGGTGTCCGGTGCCCGGGCCAGGATCTGTTGGGCTGCGTCCAGGCCGTCGCCGTCGGGCAGGTGGTAGTCCATGACCACCACCTCCGGCCGTGACTTCAGGAACAGGGCAACGCCGGCGGCCACGGTTGTCGCGTACCCGATGCTGGTCAGGTCCGGCTCCCGGTCCAGGGCCCCGGTCAGCAGCTCGGCGAAGGTCGTATGGTCCTCCACGACCAGCACCCTGGTACGCGGGCCGGCATTGTCTTCGGTCATGGCGGTTCCCCCTGTGTCCCCCCGACACCTCATGGAAAGGAAAACTACCAGTGCTGATGCGCGATCTTCGGCGGTCCCGAGCCTTTTCCCAAGGTCGCAGCGACACCATCAACACGCAGGCCGCCCGGCCATACCCCGCGCCTGCGGGCCAGCAGCTGGAAGCCGGCGGACCCGGCAGGCAGGATCGGATCGTCCGGCTGCCGCAGCACCGATGCCTGTATTCATGACGGCCCCGCTGCCGGTCACCGAGGAGGACCAGCAGGGCCGTCACCTAAAGGTCCGGTTCAGACACCGTCCGGTAAAGCGCCGGTGCAGTACCCGGCAGAGACTGCTTCAGCCGAAACCTGAAGCGGCACTGCAGAAGACAGGAAAAGAAAACCGACAGTGAATGCTGTCTGCACCTCCCAC
>NZ_JBNHHC010000144.1:0-4465 GCF_059091865.1 Arthrobacter sp. B0316-1-20
TCGTCGTCGCTGAAGGTGGACTCGGCCACCAGCATGTCGACCCCATCGGCGAGTTCCTCGGCGCCCGGGCACGGCGCCGTGTCCATGACGAAGGCAAAGCGCTGGCCGGACCGCGGCACGCTCACCTCCTCCAGGCGCACCCCGCGCAGGCTTCCCTCGCGCTGCAGCCGGCTGACGTCCGGCCCTGCGATTCCGGCCGCCGCGAGCCGCTCCGGCAGGAGGGTACGGCCGTCGGGCTCGGCGAGCCGGTAGCCGTAGGTCTCGAGGCGGTGGTGCAGGGGACGCACCTCCAGGCCGGGCGCGATCGGGCCGGGGCCCGCGTGCGGGTGCAGCCGCAGATCAAGGCCCGGGGAGGCAATGGACACGAGCGCCCGGGCCATGTCCTCGCCGGAGGCGGGATAGTGCAAGTGGACCGGATGCGCCACACCGTCCAGGGCCATGCGTGAAAGCACACCCGGCAACCCGTAGCAGTGGTCGCCGTGGACATGGGTGAGGCAGATGCGCGTGATCTGGGTGGCCGCAACACCGGCATGGATCATCTGCCGCTGCGTGCCCTCCCCCGGATCGAAGAGCAGGCCTTCACCGTCCCACAGCAGCAGGTACCCGTTGTGGTTGCGGGTCCGCGTCGGGACCTGCGAGGCGGTACCGAGGACGACGAATTCACGCATGAACTGAGTGTGCCACCCGTTCGTGACGTAGGGCCATCATGTCCATTGCCGCCGTTTCCGCCTGGACTGCCCTGGCCCAATAGGCCATGGTGCAGATCACAGCCACAGGATGGCTATTTCACAACAAGTACATAGAGGGTTCATTTTCGCTCCCTAGCCTGCGGGTGTCCTCATCACTTGCGGGAAGAGCAAAAAATGAAACCCCCCTCTAAATCAGTGCTGTCCATGCTGCTCGGCGCCGGCGTCGTGACCAGCGGATTCGCACTTCCACCGGCGGCGACGGCGGCGATCGCCGCCCCTGCCGCCGATATCCTCAACGTGAGCTTCGCAGACGGTTCTGCTGCCGATGCCGCCCAAAGCAAGACCGTGACAACCTTCGGCGAACCTGTTATCGATGTCGACGGACAGCTGGCACGCAATGCCGCGGACTTCGACGGCCAGGACGATGCATTCTCCTACGACATGACCGCGGACGACTATGCGAAGCTGGCCGATTCGTTCACCGTCGAATGCTCGTTCAAGTACGATCCGGCGCTTCCGACCTCCGAGGTTACTCTCTGCGGAAACAAGCAGGCCGGCGGCTTCGCGCTGATCCTCAAGAACGACTCGCTGGGCTTCATGCTCCACACCAACGGCGGCTACAAGTACGCGCGCACCACGGTGGAGGCCGACCGCTGGTATCACGCGGCCGGTGTTTACGACGGTCAGACGATCAGGCTCTACCTGGACGGTGAACTGGCGGCCGAGGCCGAAGCCGGCGGCCCGATGACTGTGCCGTCGAATGTGAACGCCCACAACATGGTCATCGGCGCGGACAGTGCCTCGGGCAAGGCCGAGTCCTTCGCCAAGACGGCGATCGGCTCCGCCCGCGTCTACGGCGAGGCGATCACCGGCCAGCAGGCGGGCGCACTGAGCCAGGCGTTCCACGCCGTACCGGACGCCCCCGCTGCCGACGTCCTGGACGTCGATTTCTCCGATGGGACCGCTGCCGACAAGGTGCAGGGCCTGCCGGCCACCACCCATGGCGAGCCGGTAATCGCCGAGAGCGGCGCGCTGGGCCGCAACGTTGCCACCTTCGACGGTGACGATGCCCTCCTCTACCCGTTCGGCGCCCAGTACCCCGCCCTGGGTGACTCGATGACCGTCGAGTGCGTCTTCCAGTACAACGGTGCGTTCCCCGCCTCCGGCGAGACGAACCTGTGTGCCAACAAAGAGGCCGGCGGCTTCTCGATGACCATGTACGGCGACAAGCTCACCTTCGCCGTGAACACGTCGGGCTACAAGAACGCCGGCGTACAGATTGAGCCCGGCCGCTGGTACCACGCTGTGGGCGTCTACGACGGCTCCACCGCCAAGCTGTACGTCAACGGCGAGCTGGCCGCCTCCGTGGCCGGCGGCCCGGCCATCACCTGGCCGCCGAACCCCGGCGCGCACAACTTCGTGATCGGTGCCGATTCCTCCAACGGCGGCGCTCAGTTCCATGCCACGGCGACCATCGCCTCGGCCCGCGTCTTCGGCGACGCGCTGGATACCGCGCAGATTGCCGCGCTCAACACCACGGCGCTCGGTGAGGCGCAGTCCGCGCCGCTGGAGATTGTGTCCACCACGCCGGCCGCCGGTGCCTCGATCGACCGGGCTACGCAGTTCAGCATTGACTGGACCAACGAGGCGCTGGTCGGCCAGGACACCACCTACACCCTGGACGGCGTGCAGATCCAGCCCGGCCAAATGATCGGCGCGGGCCTGGCAGCCGGCAACCACACCGTGCGCATCGAGGCAAAGGACGTCTTCGGGCGCACCCTGACCCGTGACGTCCCCTTCACCTCCGCCAGCATCCCCACCGCCGGCGGCGTGGAGACCGGCCAGGGGGCGGGCACGGTGACCCTCTCGGCCAACGCCACCAATCCGGACGGCGGAGACGTCACCTCAACCTTCTACGCCGGCACCGCGGCCGTGGCCGCTGGCGGCGTGCAGGGCATCGTGACGGAACTGCCCGCCACGCTGGAGTTCACCTACACCGAGGGCGAAGAGCTCACCGGCCCGGCCAAGCCCAATGACGGCGCCGAGCTTTCCAGCGTTTCCGCCACCGAGGGTCAGATTCCGTTCCAGCGCTTCGAGGCCGAGGTCGGCACCGCGGCGGACGGACAGTCGGTCCGCTGGAGCGGCACCGTCGATCCGGCCCGCCAGGCGACCCTGCGGGTCTGGAACACGGTGTCCCAGACCTGGGACACCGTAGACAGCGGACGCGGCCTTACCGAAGGCCAGCTGGTGCTCTCCGGTGATGTCAAGGCCGAGTACGTCGACGGCGGCGCGGTCCACGTCATGGTCACGGGCGAGGATCCTTTCGCCGACGATCTGAACGAGCCCGTCAAGGACTCCTTCGAGGACCCCGAAGCCTACGACTTCTCCATGGTGCACTACACCGACACCCAGTATCTCGCCGAGGGCGCCGCGGAAGACGCCTACTCCGAGGAGCAGAAGGCTGTCTGGCAGAAGGCCTACACCGCCATTCCGGAATGGATTGCCGAGAACGCTGAAGAGAAGAAGATCGAGTACGTCACCCACACCGGCGACATCATCGAAAACTGGCACGCGAAGACCTATGCCGACGAGGCAGCTCAGGAAGAGATCGCCCTCGAAGAGTTCGCGTTTGCCTCCGAGGCCCAAAAGATCCTTGACGACACCGGGATTCCGAACGGCGTATTGCCAGGCAACCACGACAACCGCACCGGGACCGACAACGGCGCGGACAACATGTACAACCAGTTCTTCGGTCCCGAGCGCTACGAGGCGCTGGAGCAGACGGCCGGCTGGCAGGAAGCGGGCGCGTCCTACCAGGCGTGGAAGGAGGGGGACAACGACAACCACTACGACCTGTTCTCCGCCGGCGGGCTGGACTTCATTGGCGTCTACCTGGGCTACGACGTGACCGACGAGGAAATCGCCTGGGCCAACGACGTACTGGAGCAGTACTCCGACCGCAACGCCATCCTGCTCACCCACGCCTACAACAAGCCCAGCACCAGCGCCGACGGCCGGGGCGCGGCGTACTCCCGCGACGGTAAGACCGTGTCCGAGGGCATCCTGGAGAAGAACGACAATGTCTTCCTGGTTCTCTCCGGCCACGAGCACGGTGTCAGCATCGAGGTCCGCAAGGACGTGGGACAGACCGGCAACAATGTGGTCGAGCTGCTCGCCGACTACCAGTTCTACGAAGTCAGCTCCGAGGAGCTGGGTCTGACCGGCGTGGACGGGCTCACCGGTTCCGAGCTGCTGCGCTTCGGCTCCAGCTACCTGCGGATGCTCCAGTTCGACATTGACCGTTCTGAACTGGCGATCGACACCTACTCGCCGCTGCTGGACAACTTCGGCGCCACCGAGTATGACGACGACAAACGCTACAACGGCACCGAAGACGACCTGCGCCTGCCAATTCAGCTGGAGACCCGCAAGACCAGCTTCACCACCGACTCCGTGATGGTCACCGCGCCGACCGAGACAGTCATCGGCGAAGCCACAGCCCGCTCCGGCTGGCCGGCCTCCGTGGAATGGTCCGGCCTGACCGAGGGCGAGGTGCACGCCTGGTACGCGGTCAGCCGCGACGCCGAAACCGGCCAGGAGCTGGCCGCCGGATCGGTGGACCAGATGGGCGTCTTCACCGCCCGGGCCGCCGGGACCGACACGACCGCTCCGGTCATCACCCTGCCTGGATCCCCGACCACGATCACCGCCGGGGACACCTTCGACCCGCTCGAGGGTGTGACGGCAGCGGACAACACCGACGGCGACGTAACTGC
>NZ_JBNHHC010000145.1:0-4462 GCF_059091865.1 Arthrobacter sp. B0316-1-20
CGGATTTCAAGGATTCCGTCGTTGTAGGAGGCCTGGACATCCTTCTCATCCACGGGGCCGGGCAGGGTCACGGTGCGGGAAAACGCGCCGTAGCGGAATTCGGAGCGGTAACCCTTTTTGCTTTTCTTCTCCGTTTTTTCCTCGTGCTTGACCTCGATCCGCAGCTGGTCGGCGGTCAGGGTGATGTCCACATCCTTTTCCGGATCAATACCGGGAACCTCGGCCCGCACGACCATGGACCCGTCCTCCCGGTATTCCTCAACCCGCAGCCACTCCAGATCCCCTTCCAGCAGCCGGCGCAGGGGTTCGGGAACGTCAACGCCGGCACGGCGCAGAATATTGGCCATCGCTGCTGCCTCCAATCAATGTTCCGGCCCGGCGGTTCCAGCCTTCCGGGACCGGGGATGGATCTCTGACACCACCACGCTACGCTCGCGCCCATTGGAGTGTTAAGACCGAAAATACATCCGCCCGTGGCCGGCCTGTAACCTCAACGGCCTCTTCGCAAGGATCAGGGGCCCGGGTTCGTACGTCATTGTTACGGAAAGATCACGGGGACCCTGTACGGGCGGGCGCGTTGTCCCTACAGTACGTAGTCAACCGGTCCATTCGGGGACCGGGTCCTTTGGCAATTGGGGGGAACAACGATGAGAGATGATTTCACCGCCGACAAGGATGTCCTGCTCAGTGTGGCGCAGGTCGCCGACCGGCTGCGGGTCTCCCGCATGAGCGTCTACCGGATGATCCGCAGCGCGCAGCTGCCCGCGGTACGGATCGGACACACCTACCGGATCAGCAGAGACCGGCTGGCCCGGTACCTGGACAACGCACTGGTCCGCGCCTCCGCTCTGACCACAGCCCAGGTCCGGCCACAGCCAGGGGACGGCGGGGAGGACCTTCCCCGGGTGCGGATCCGGTGCCAGAATCGACAGTGTCGTCCGCCCGGTGGGATGTCCTCGAACCATGATCCTGCCGGCACGGACGACAGGGCCGGTACCCATGAGCCGGCCGACGGGGCGGGCGGAAACCCCGGAGCAGTGTTTCCGCCCGTTCCATCTGCTGCACGGGGTTAAGGAGGCGGAAATGGAGCACAGCACCAGGGAGGAGGTCATCAACCGCATCCGGGTGGCCGCCGCGGACAAAGAATCGCTGCAGTTCGACCTGGACCGCGCCGATGCCCTTCTGCAGGACGCGGTCCGGGCAGGGCTGGCCGCCGGTGTCCCGGCACCGGATCTGGCCGCCGCCTCCGGCCTGCCGCTGGATGAGGTCGAGGACATGGGACGGACCGGACCCTAGGACCGGATCCGGCCGCACAGGGGCCCGCCGCCCCGAAGCGCGCTGTGCGGCCGGCGCCGTTTGCCGGATGCGCCTTAGCCCGGGCGCGGCACGTCCGGTGCCGGGACGGGTTCGCCGATGCCGTGGATGCGCCAGCGGCCGTCGGCGCATCTGACCAGGGTCAAAACCACGCCCGCAGCGGCCTCCTCGAATGCATGCTCGCCCACAGACCGCTCCGGGACCCGGACATGGCAGATATCCGGGTCCGAAGCCGGTTCGGCCCGGAGATCCAAGACCGGTGAGCCCAGCGCCGTGATGGTTTCCCGGGCCAGCTGCAGCCCCCGGTCGGTTCCCCAGCCCGACAGCGGCGAAATGAACCAGCGCAGGGACTCCATCAGTACCGTGCGGGCCGGTTCCGTGTGCGGGTAGCGGTTCCAGACGGCCAGCAGATCACAGAACGCCGCTGCCGCGCGCACCGGATCATAGCGGGCCCCCTCCCCCAATCCCATGGCTGGATTCTCCCCCGGACCCCGGACACAGGGAAGCCCCGAAGCGGTTTATGACAGCAGAAGCAACCGGAACCGGTCTCGCCTCCACGCCACCGATGCGGGCGGTCCACCAGCCCCACGGGGCGCAGCCGCCGCTGATCATTCCCACCTAAGTCCCTGTGCAGCGCCGATCCGGCCACACCGAATCTGATGCTGCCCACCACGCCGGTACCCGGCGGCCCATCCGATCACCAGCGACCTGCGGGGACGGCCCTCTTACCGGCTTCCCCGCCCGGGGCGGTGTTCACCCTTGGAACGGTTTGAACACCCAGTCGGACCAGGCTCCCATCCTTTGGAAGGACGGGAGCCTGCTCCACGCCCCGCAGCTGTGGTGCACCGGCTCCTTCAGCGCCGATAACAGCGCATACGTCCGGTTTCTCCTGTCCCGGACCGGTGGCAGATTCAGGTGCCGAACCTGAGGACCGCGGCTCCGGTGACCCGGTTGGCGGCAAGGTCCCTGAGGGCCTGTTCCGCTTCCGGGAAGCTGTAGGCGTTGACGGTGGGGCGGATCGGGATGCGTGCGGCCAGGTCCAGCAGCTCCTGGCCGTCGCGGCGGGTGTTGGCAGTGACGCTGCGGATCTGCCGTTCCTGGAAGAGTTCGGCGGCGTAGTTCAGGGACGGGATGTCGCTGAGGTGGATTCCGGCGATGGCCAGGGTGCCGCCGCGGTCCAAGGCCCGCAGCGCCGGCGGAACGAGGTCGCCGGCCGGGGCGAAGAGGATGGCCGCATCCAGCGGCTCGGGCGGCTCGTCGGTGCCCGCCCCGACGAAGGCGGCGCCGAGTCCGGCGGCCAGGCGGCGTGCCTTTTCCGAGCGCGTCATCACAAAGACTGTGGCCCCTTCATAGATGGCGATCTGGGCGGCCAGGTGCGCCGAGGCCCCGAAGCCGTAGATGCCCAAGGTGCCGCCCGGTCTCAGTTCCGCCCGGCGCAGCGCCCGGTAACCGATGATGCCCGCGCACAGCAGCGGGGCGGCTTCGGTGTCTGCGAAGGTCTCGGGTATGGCGTAGGCGAAGGATTCCGGCACGGCGGCCAGTTCGGCGTAGCCGCCGTCCTCGTCCCAGCCGGTAAAGCGCGGGTCCAGGCACAGATTCTCAGCTTTTCGCAGGCAGAACCGGCAGCTGCCGCAGGTACGGCGCAGCCAAGCGACGCCCACCCGCTCACCGATGCCAAATCGGGTGCATTCCGGGCCGCGGCCAACGACCTCGCCGACCACTTCATGACCGGGAACCACCCGCAGCCGGTGGGGCTTCAGGTCCCCCTCGGCCAGGTGCAGGTCCGTGCGGCACACCCCGCAGGCCCGCACCCGGATCAGCAGGTCCGCCGGGCCGGGCACCGGGTCGGCGCGTTCCCCGAATCGCAGCGGCGAGCCCGCCTGCGGTCCGGTCAGCGGGGCGGGGTATTCGATCCACCAGGCACGCATGGCCCCTCAACTCCTCCGATACCGGGCCGGGCTACGGGCAGGAACATCTCCAGCGTAGAGGATCGTAATGACACCCGCGACGGAACCGCGCCATCGGCACAACGTCAAACGACTGGAGGCAGAACTCATGTCCGTCACACATCAGGTTGCACTGCATGTCAGCCGGCACTGCCATAAGGGGTTTGGCCGTCCTTGGTCAGCTCGCGCTCAAATCCGTTCGCTGCTCGACCACACGCCGATATCAGCGCATACGTCACCAGTATTTCCCGGCGAACGTCCAGGGCTATCCACGTGGTCTTGTCCGGTACGAATCCCGGCACATAGGCTGGGGAGCGGGCGGCGGGACGGGGTCCACAGCACGGATCCGCAGAGCCGGCCCAGAAGGAATGCAGCATGACAACAGGAACAGTCAAATGGTTCAACGCGGACAAGGGCTTCGGCTTCATCACCCCTGACGACAACGGACCGGATGTGTTCGCGCACTTTTCCGCCATCTCCGCCAGCGGCTACCGCTCACTGGAGGAGAACCAGCGCGTCGAATTCGACGTCACCCAGGGCCAGAAGGGACCGCAGGCGGAGAACATCCGCCCGGTCTAAAGGGCCAGGCCTGAAACCGGCCCCCGGCAGGCTCCCGGATGGGGCAGGACGACACCACGAATCGGCGGTCGGCTCTCCAGCGTCCTAATAGCCCGCACTGCGTGAACCGGCGGACGGGAGTGCTCCTTCAGGCTCCCGTCCACCGGCGCCGTTTTTCACGACCCGGTGCAGTCCGTCAGAAAAAGCGCCGGCAGCTCCGGGCAGGCCAGCGCAGATCCTGGTGCTGTTCCCTCACCGGCACCTGAGATCCCCGGGCGGCTTCAGGTGCCCCGGGCCGCGATAGCTGAAGTCTGCCCCGGAACAGGCCAGGGACCCGGTGGAATGAACCCCTGCAGCCGGGCCCGGGGCGGCGTTAGGCCCGCCGGTTTCGGGTGGGCGTCGGTTCCTGGTGGGCGTCGGTTCCCGGTCCAAGGTACGGATCTGCCCGTCCCCGTCGCGTTCAGGCTCACTTCAGCCCAAGCCTGAGCCGGCTTTGTTATTCAGGCAGCCGCGCTGCGGTAAGCCTCGGTGATCTGAGCCGGACTCCGTCCTCTTTCCGGGATGCTGTCGCTGCCTTTCTCAGTCTTCGCAGTCGCGGCAGTAGGCGACGCCGTCCTTCTCGCGCGCTTTCCGGGAGCGGTGGT
>NZ_JBNHHC010000146.1:0-4446 GCF_059091865.1 Arthrobacter sp. B0316-1-20
GGCTCGCCGCCGTTCCGATAATCTGTCTGGTCTTCTTCTGCATGGTCTTCTCCGAATCATGGTTTTCGAAGTGCCGATCGGCACCCCTTCGGGTTCGCGGATCTTCTCGCTGCAGCCGTTGACGGTTGGAGTATGAGCGGCAAATGCAGCGCTAATTCATTCCCGATCCGTAAACCGCAGGCATTTTGTCATTTCCCCTTGGGAAAACGTTAGAGAATAATGTCTTTCATCAATTTCGGATCATTGCAGATCCTTCACCGCGTCAGCGGCTTAAGATTAATTACGTAGGGTAATTCGTTATCCCGTTGGTTACGCGCACCGAATCATGGTCCGGTGTGCGCTGAGTCTTCCATCGGAAGGCTGAAGTTGACGATTTCCTTCGATCGGGGCCTTGCGGGCTCCCTCCCGCGGAACTCTGGCTAGATCCGAAACCGGAAAGAGGCAGCACAAACGTCCGCGCCTAAGCAGTGCCGGTCGTCAGCTGATCCGTCCATGCTGAGGGCCCTCTGTACACTTCACCGCCAGACTCCCGGCCGCACCCCATCACGCGACCGAGCAGCACAGTCCCTGCGGGATGGGTTGGGGCGCATAGGAGGAACATCATGGCCATAGACGGCCCTGGCCAGTGCACGAGCGTGCTGGTCGTGGAGGACCATACGACATTCGCTGAGCTGCTGACCGGGGCCCTGGAGCGGGAACCGGACCTGGCCAGCCTCGGGTACGCCACAAGCGCGGCGGCCGGTGTGGCCATGTTCCAGCAGGCACGGCCGGAGGTGGTGGTGATGGACTACCACCTGCCGGACGGAGACGGTCTGGCCGCAGCCGAACAGATCCTGGCCCAGGCACCGGATACACGCATCATCATGCTCACCGCCGACCCCTCCACCGACGTCCTCCAACAAGCCGCCGCCCTGGGCATCTGCGCATTCCTGCCCAAGGACGGCTCGCTGGCCACCCTGCTGCAGACCCTGCGCCAGGCCACACCCGACAACATGATCGTCCCTCCGGCGCTGCTGGCCAGCCTGACCCGCCGGCAGCAAGCGGGCCCGCCGGCAGCGCTAACCCAGCGGGAAATGGACGTGCTGCGCCTGATGGCCGCCGGCCACGATGTGCGCACCAACGCCCACACCCTGGGCATTTCCACCAGCACCTGCCGCGGCTACACCAAATCCATCCTGGCCAAACTCGGCGCGCACTCCCAGCTCGAAGCAGTCGTCACCGCCACCCGGCAGGGCCTGCTGAACCGTCAGCCATAGCATCGGACGCCAACCACGGCACCGGTGGACCAGCGATTATTTCCCTCGGCCGTTCTACAGTGCCGCGGTCCCGTGTGGCCGGACCCGCCTGGCAACGGCGACGCTCACCTTGAGCACCGCCGTTACCGGCCCTACCGAATAGTCACCGCCGCCGTCAGCGGCGTATTCTCGCTCGAGGTGCCCACGTAGACCGTGTACTCCCCCGGCAGCACGACGAAGCCGTGGGCTCCGTCCGACCACACCGCCAGCGGGTGGTTGGTCGCGTCCGGGTCGATGACCACGCTGACCCGCTCCGACGCACCCGGCTCCAACCGGACCTTCCGGAAGCCGACCAGGCGCTTCGGCGGTTCGTGCGCCGCCTCGGGGAACCCCAGGTAGACCTGGGCCACTTCCGCGCCGGCCACCTGCCCCGTGTTGGCGAGGGTGAACTCCACTGTCAGCGGCGCCGTCCCGTCGGTCTCCGCCGGACTGACGGCCAGGTCGGACACCTCAAAGGTGGTGAAGGACAGCCCGTACCCGAACGGGAACAGCGGCGCGATGCCCTGGGCCTGGTACCAGCGGTAGCCCATCTGCAGGCCCTCGCTGTAGCGGATTACCGGATAGCCGGCGCCTTCGTCGGTGCCGGGGTAGCGCTCGGGGTGCCCGGCAAAGGGGGTGTCCTCCCAGCTTCGCGGGTAGGTGGTGGGCAGCTTGCCGGACGGATTGACGACGCCGAAGAGCAGGTCCGCCACCACGTGGCCGTCCTCCGCCCCCTGGTTCCAGGTCTCCAGCACGGCCGGGACGGCATCGATCCACGGCATGAGGATCGGGTTGCCGTCCTTGAGCACGACGACGGTCCTCGCGTTGACCGGCCCCACCTCGGCGATCATCCGGTTCTGGTCGTGCAGCATGTTGGCATCCGGCTGGTCGGCGCCCTCGGTGGCCACCAGCCCGGCCATGATGACGACGACGTCGGCAGCTGCCGCCGCAGCCTTGGCTTCGTCCAGGTTGGACAGGTCGTTGGCGACGGTGACCTTGGTGAGGGTGGCCGAGGAGCCCAGGGAGTCCAGCACGTCCTGCATGCCTTCGATGGGCCGCACAGTATAGAGCGGGTCGACCTTCGAGCTGCCGCCTCCGCCCAGGCAGGCCTCGTCCACGTAGGTCGCCTGACCGATGACGGCAATGCTGGTGACCTTCGGATCCAGAGGGAGGAGGCCGCCGTCGTTCTTTAACAGCACGGCAATCTCCTGGCCGATCCGGCGCGACACCGCGCCGTGGGCCTTTGCGTCGATCTCCCCGGGAGCGTAGGGCCGCTCGAACTGACCGAAGCGGAACATCTGCGTGTACCGGCGCACCAGGGCGCGGTCCACCGTCTCAATCTCCAGGCTCGTGTCGGACAGCGCCGCCTTGACGTTGGCCTCGTTGAGCCACTTGGCGTCCGGCATCTCGTGGTCCAGGCCGGCGTTGATCGCCGGGGCGGCCGAGCGGCAGGACCAGAAGTCGGACTGCACGTACCCCTCGAACCCCCACTCCTCCCGCAGGATCGTGTGCAGCAGGTAACGGTTCTCCGTGGCATAGGTCCCGCGGACCCGGTTGTACGCGCTCATGACCGCGGCGATCTTCGCATCCTTGACCAGCATCTCGAACGGCAACAGGTACAGCTCACGCAGCGTCCGCTCGTCCACCTCGACGTTGGCCCGGAAGCGCTCGTACTCCTGGTCGTTGACCACGTAGTGCTTGGCCATGGCAATGACGTCGTGCTCCTGGATGGCCTTGGCCACCTCCACGCCCATCACGCCGCTCAGATAGGGGTCCTCGGAGAAGTACTCGAAGTTCCGGCCCGCCGTCGGGAGCCGGTGCAGGCAGACACCGGGGCCCTCCAGGACGTGCTGCCCCAGCGTGGCGGTCTCCCGGCCGATGATCGTGCCGTACTCATGCGCCAGCGACGGGTCGAACCCGGCGGCCAGGCCGATCGTCATCGGCAGCGCCGTGGCCGGCGGGCTTGGCGTGCCGTCCCCCATGCCCACACCTACGGGCCCGTTGGTGATGCGGAACCGCGGGATCCCGAGCTCCTCGATGCCGGTGACATGACGCTCCACCCGGATCTGGGCGGCGAGCTGCTCCATCTCCTCCGCGGTAGCCTCACCCATGCTCGCCGTGAGGCCGTAGATGTCGATGGTCTCCATCGCGCCGTGCAGCTGCGCGATCTTCTGCTCCAGCGTCATGGCGGCAACAAGCGACTGGGCCCGTTCCCGCGGGGACCGCGAGCCGTCCATCCACGGACGATCAGTAATGGCGGACGTGGTGGCATCGCCGGTCATGACAATCTCCTTCGAAGCTGCTTCTGAATCCGATTGGGCACCTGCCTGCGAGTCTTTCACAGCCTGCCGGGGACCACCACCGCTTCCACAGGTACGACGGCGGCGGATCGCCTTTTGGTAGCGACCAGCTTGTTACGAACACGTCCAGTCCCCGTTGGCTTTTGGTGGTTAACTGTTTACCCAGCTTTGGAACAGTGACGGAGGCTGGCCGGAAGGGCCAGCCGACATCACTCGACCGGAGGTTCTTCGTGCACTCGATTACCAGACCGTCCATGAGATGCTCTGCCCGCCCCGTTGCCCTGACCGCCAGTACCCTGGCCATCATCGCCGCCGGAGCGCTGCTTTCCCCCGCCGCCACTGCTGCTCCCGCCGCTCCCGCCGCTCCCGGCAACGCTCCCGCCGCTGCTGCAACCGGCACCGACTGGGCCTCGACGGCCTACCGCGGAAATGTCCAGGTCGTCGAAGGACCCAACGAGGACCAGCAGGTCATCGACGGCACCGCGTTCGTCGACGCAGACCAGGACTCCGTGCAGGACAGTAACGAGCGCGGCCTGGCCGGCGTGACCGTGTCCAACGGCCGCGATGTCACCACCACGGACAGCCAGGGCCGCTACGAACTGCCGGCGTTCGACAACATGACCGTCTTCGTCACCCAGCCCCGCGGCTACCAGGTGCCGGTCGATGAGGACAACGTCGCCCAGTTCTTCTACCACCACCTGCCGGAGGGCTCACCGGAACTGCGCCACGGCGGCATCGCCCCCACCGGCGCGCTGCCGGATGCGGTGAACTTCCCGCTGGCCAAGAGCAAGCTGACCCAGTCGCCTGAGCAGCACTGTGTGATCGGCGGCGACATCCAGACCTACACCCAGGACGAGGTGGAGCACGCCCGC
>NZ_JBNHHC010000147.1:0-4445 GCF_059091865.1 Arthrobacter sp. B0316-1-20
GTCTTGCCAGCCAGACCGCAACACTGCTGCGCGGAAAGCACAAGCCGACCTTTGCTCCCCACATGGACATGGGCGATTTCGTCATCATCATCAACGCCGACAAGGTGGCCCTGACCGGCGCTAAGCTTGAGCAGAAGCGCGCCTACCGCCACTCCGGTTACCCAGGCGGCCTCAAGTCCGCCAGCTACGCAGAGCTGCTGGAGAAGAACCCGGTCCGCGCGGTCGAGAAGGCCATCAAGGGCATGCTCCCGAAGAACTCCCTGGCTGCCCAGCAGCTGTCCAAGCTGAAGGTCTACGCGGGCGCAGAGCACCCGCACGCTGCCCAGCAGCCGAAGACCTTCGAAATCACCCAGGTCGCCCAGTAGTCCTGGCCACCAACAGAAAACGTATTCAAGGAGAATCGTGGCTCAGAACACTGAAGAGCTGAATGACAACACCGAGGGGCTGACCAGCTACACCTCGGAGACCCCGGAGTCCGCTCCGACCGTCGTCAAGGAACGGCCCGCCCTGACGGTGCCCGGCTCCGCCGTTGGCCGCCGCAAGCAGGCGATCGCCCGCGTGCGCGTTGTCCCCGGCACCGGCAACTGGACGATCAACGGCCGCGAACTGGCCAACTACTTCCCGAACAAGCTGCACCAGCAGGAAGTCAACGAGCCCTTCAAGATTCTTGAACTTGAAGGTGCCTACGACGTGATCGCCCGCATCGTCGGCGGGGGCCCGTCCGGCCAGGCCGGCGCCCTTCGCCTGGGCGTCGCCCGCGCGCTGAACGAGATCGACCGGGACAACAACCGTCCCGCCCTGAAGAAGGCCGGCTTCCTGACCCGTGACGCCCGCGTCATCGAGCGTAAGAAGGCCGGTCTGAAGAAGGCACGCAAGGCGCCTCAGTACTCCAAGCGCTGATTCGATTCCTCGAATCACCGTTGCCTTGGGACCCGTCTGGAACACCATTTCGGTGGGCCGGACGGGTCCTTTGTTTAACCTGCTGCTCCGGCCCGCGGTCGGGGCAGCTGTTTTCGTCACTTAGGATGTATGCCGATGACTAGATTGTTTGGGACCGATGGCGTCCGAGGACTTGCAAATGGATTGATCACGGCGGAGCTGTCGCTCCAGCTCGCCCAGGCGGCCGCCGTGGTCCTGGGCCACCGGCAGGTGGCCGAGGGCGTGCGCCCCAGAGCGGTGATCGCCCGGGATCCGCGCATCAGCGGTGAATTCATCGGCGCCGCTGTCAGCGCCGGGCTCGCCAGCTGCGGTGTCGATGTGTACGACGCCGGCGTGCTGCCGACACCTGCGGCCGCCTACCTGGTGGGGGACCTCGATGCGGATTTCGGCGTAATGATCTCCGCGTCCCACAATCCTGCACCGGACAACGGCATCAAGTTCCTGGCGCGCGGCGGGCAGAAGCTGGACGACGCGCTGGAAGACGCGATCGAGGCGGAGATGGCGGAGCCGAGCCCACGGCCCACCGGCGGCGATGTGGGACGGATCCAGCGTTTCGCGGACGCCGAGGACCGTTACATCGTGCATTTGCTGCAGACCCTGCCCCACCGCCTTGACGGTCTCCGGATCGTCCTCGACTGTGCGCACGGCGCAGCCAGCGGCTGCTCGCCCCAGGTGTTCGCGGACGCTGGCGCGGAGGTGATCGTCATGGGAGCCAATCCGGACGGCCTCAACATCAACGACGGCGTCGGTTCAACGCACCTGGATCAGCTGCAGACGGCCGTCGTCGAGCACGGCGCGGACCTGGGCATTGCGCACGACGGCGACGCCGACCGCTGCCTGGCGGTCGACCATGAGGGAAATATCGTCGATGGGGACCAGATCATGGCGATCATGGCCTTGGCCATGGCCTCCGCCGGCAAGCTGAAGGACAACGTGCTGGTGGCTACGGTCATGAGCAATCTTGGGCTCAAACTGGCGCTGAAGGACGCGGGCATCAGCATCCTCGAAACCGGTGTGGGGGACCGCTACGTCCTGGAAGCCATGCGCGCGGCGGACTACAGCCTGGGCGGCGAGCAATCCGGCCACGTGATTTTCTCCGACTACGCCACGACCGGCGACGGAGTGCTGACCGGCCTGCAGCTGGCTGCGCAGGTAGCGAAGGCGGGCCGCCCGCTGGCTGAACTGGCTGCCGTCATGACCAAGCTTCCGCAGGTCCTCATCAACGTCAGGGACGTGGACAAGGCCAGCGCCGGGATCAATGCGGCAGTGCAGGACGCCGTTGAACAGGCCAAAGCCACGCTCGGGGAAAACGGACGCGTGCTGCTGCGGCCTTCCGGCACCGAGCCGCTGGTCCGGGTGATGGTGGAGGCAACAGACATGTCCATTGCCCGCGCCATCGCCGAACAACTGGCGGAAACGGTGCGGGTCCAGCTGGCCCTGGTACCGGAGCTGGAGCAGGAATCCGCCTGAGCGGACTGCCCGAGGCATACCCAGAAGAGCGGCCCGTCCCGGAATGACCGGGGGCGGGCCGCTTTTTCGGTAGGGCGTGGGGTCATTGCTGCCGCGCGCGCAGAGCGTCGCGGATCTCGGTCAGCAGGACGGTCTGTTCGTTGGCCTCTTCGGCTGCTTCTTCCTCTGGCCTCTTGAAGCGCTCCATCAGGTGCTTCATCGGCAGGACCAGGGCGAAATAGACGGCGAGGGCAATCAGGAGGAAGTTCAGGACAGCCTGGAGCACCGATCCGATGGAGAACTCCGCCCCGTTGAGGGTGAAGTTGCCGACGGAGGAGATATCCGGCTGCCCGAAGATGGCGGCGACCAGCGGCATGATGATGCCATCGACCAGCGCCGTGACGACTGCGGTGAACGCAGTACCCATGACCACCGCGATGGCCAGATCCATGACGTTGCCTCGGAGGATGAACTCTTTGAATCCACTTAGCATGGGAGCAGACTACAGCGGTACATATGCATTTGCAGCGATTTTTCCGCCGGGTATTCGTTGACTTTCAGCGATAACCAGGTGCCGCCGGCAGACCGAAATACTCCTCGAGGGTGTGAAATCCGCGGTTCTGCATGTCCGTGGCAACCTCGACGCCGACATACCGCAAGTGCCACGGCTCGGCGTAGAAGCCGGTGATGCCGTGGAAGCCGAGCTGATACCGGACGATGAACCCGAAACGGTGGGCATTGGCTGCGGCCCACTGCCCGGCAGGCTGCTCCGCGAAGCAGGGCAGCAGGGTGCACGCGCCGTCCGCCTGGGCAAGATCCAGGGCAAGGCCCGTCTGGTGTTCGGAGAAACCGGGCCGGGCCGACGCGGTATCCGCATCCGCCATGTTTCCGCCGTTCTGTTCCACCCAGTGGGCGTAGGTGCCTGCCTGGTAAGTGTAGGAGCGAAAGGCACTGGCCACGACCAGTTGCACGCCGTCCGCGGCGGCCGCGGTGAACATGCTTTCGACGGCGGCGGCCACCTGGGCGCGCAGCGCGCTGCTGCCGGGGGCGGTGCTCGGCACGTTGGGAACGACGAGGTCGGCCGGCTCGTAGTCGATCGGGTCCAGTGCGCGGGTTTTGTTCACGACGACGTCGATGGCGTTCGGGTCCGAGTGTCGGTCCGTGGCCCCTCCGAGGGCGTCGGCCGAAGGCGCATTGGCCGAGGGGACGCTGGCCGAGGGGACGCCGGCCGGCGGAATGCCGGTGAGCGGAGCAGTCGCGGGAGCAACGGGCAGGGCTGGAGCGGACGGCGAGGGGCTGGCCTGAGACGGTGCGGACAACGTGGACGCAGCAATGCCGGCCGGAACCGGCTGATCCGACGGGGCCGAGCAGCCGGCCATTAGCAGAGCGGACACCGCAAGGAAAGCTGTGGCACCCAGCCGGGCTGCCGCCGTCGTAAGTCCGGTTCTTGTTCTGTCCCCCAACAGATCCCCCAATGTCTTGATGTCAGGTCTTCCGCAGCAGCATCCGGCGGATGGTGTGGTCCGCGTCCTTGGTGAGCACCAGCTGGGCGCGGCCGCGGGTGGGCAGGACGTTCTCTTTGAGGTTCGGCTCGTTGATCCGGCGCCAGATATCAAGGGCCGTCATCCGTGCCTCCTCGTCCGTCAGGTCCGCATACCGGTGGAAATAAGATTCCGGCTGCGCGAACGCGGAGTAGCGCAGGGACTGGAACCGCTGTACGTACCATTCTTCAATGTAGGCGGTCTTGGCGTCCACATAAATGGAGAAGTCGAAAAAGTCGCTCAGCGCCAGCCCCGACCTCCCATCCGCACGCGGCCGGGCGGGAGCCAGTACATTCAGGCCCTCGACGATCAACACGTCGGGATGGCGGACCACTACCTCCTCGCCCGGGAGGATGTCGTAGGTCAGGTGCGAATAGCGCGGCGCCCGGACCTCCTGGGCCCCGCTCTTGACTTCGCTGACAAAGCGGAGGAGGCGGCGCCGGTCGTAGGACTCCGGGAAGCCTTTGCGCTGCAGCAGGCCGCGGCGCTCCAGCTCCGCGTTGGGGAAGAGGAAAC
>NZ_JBNHHC010000148.1:0-4442 GCF_059091865.1 Arthrobacter sp. B0316-1-20
GCTGCTGAGGATCAGGTCGTTGGAGATGGTCTCCGAAGCGCCGACGCCGGCGCCCAGGATCATGAAGGCAACCAGCAGGCCGCCGATCGACGCACCTCCGGTGAGCAGGATCGTGGCGTAGCCGGCGGCATTCAGCGCCAGCCCGCCGGCGACCACGTAGGCCGGCCTGATGCGCCGTACGATGCGGACGACGGCGAAGCCGGACACCACAGTGAGGACCAGCCCGGGCAGCAGGACCAAGCCCGCTTCCAGGGGCGTCAGTCCGGCCACGAGCTGGAGATGCTGGGAGACGAAGAAGAGGAAGCCCACCATCGAGAAGATGCTGAGCAGGTTCGCCGTGACCGCGCCGCTGAACACCGGATTCCGGAACAGGCGGACGTCCAGCATCGGGACCGGGCGTGCCAGCTGGCGCCCAACGAACAGCAGACCGAAGAGCAGTCCGGCGGCGACGGCGCCGGCCGCGTTGATGGTCAGCCCGTCCTTGGCGAAGGCCTTGATCCCGTAGACCAGCGGAGCCATGGCCAGCAGGGACAGGACGATGCTGGGAATGTCGATGGGGCCGGGGGCAGGGTCCTTGGACTCGGCGACGAAGCGCGGGGCCAGCGCCAGCAGCGGAACCAGGACCGGGACGGCCAGCAGGAAGACGGCGCCCCACCAGAAGTGCTCCAGCAGGAACCCGCCGACGATCGGGCCCAGCGCCGCGCCGCCGGAGAAGCCGGCCGCCCAGACAGCGACCGCCGTGCGCCGCTGCGCCGGATCGATGAAGATGTTCCGGATCAGCGACAGCGTCGCGGGCATCAGCATCGCGCCGAAGAATCCCAGCAGGGCGCGGGCGGCCACCAGTGCCGCAGCCGTCGGCGCGAACGCCGCGAAAACGGAGACGGCGGCGAAGCCGGAGCTGCCGATCAGCAGCAGGCGGCGCCGGCCGATCCGGTCACCCAGGCTGCCCATGGACACCAGCAGGCCCGCCAAGACCAGCGGGTAGATGTCCACGATCCACAGCAGTTCGGTACCGCTGGGCCGCAGCGCCTGCGAAATCGCGGGGACGGCGAAGCTCAGGACGGTGTTGTCCACCGAGACCAGCAGGACCGGCAGCATGAGCACCGCCAGCGCGGTCCATTCGCGGCGGCCGGCCTTGGAGGGGGTTTGCAGTGCAGTCGCGGGGGACAAGGACATGGCGGAACTCCTTCCGGTGGTTGGTGGGGGCGGGACTGAGCTACTGTACCGTCTGGACGGTATGGTTTTCAAGTGTTCGACGGCGGTCCGGCGGCTCCTGCTCCCGGCTCTTGCGCGCTCGCCTCATGCGATACGGTGAAGCAATGCCTGGACAGCCTTCTGCGCGGGAGAAGATCCTGCTCGCCTTCGAACGACTCCTCATCGACGAGGGGGAGCGGGCGGCGACCCTTGATGCGGTCGCCGGGGCGGCGGGCGTCTCCAAGGGCGGCCTGCTGTACCACTTCAAGAGCAAGGAAGCGCTGACCTCTGGACTGATCGCCAAGCTCCGGATCCTGGCGGAGGCGGACTACGAGGCCATGAAGGCGGCGCCGGACGGGCGCGCGGCCTATTACATCCGCAGTTCGGTCTACGAGGACACCGATTTCGACCGGACCCTGATCGCGGCCACGCGGCTGCACCACGGCCAGGACCCGCAGTCGCGGGACGCCCTGCAGGAACTGCAGCGGACCTGGTATGAGCTCATCCTGGAGGAAGTGCGGGATCCGGCGGTGGCCCGGGCAATCCTGCTCATGGGCGACGGCCTCTACTACAACGCCATCCTCGCCGGAGGCTGGCCGGAGGCGCAGGCGGGCAAGCCCGAAGCGACGATCCAGGACCTGCTGGGTGTCGTGCAGGTGCTTGTCGGGCAGGCAGCGAAACCGAACACCTGACCGGTCAGCGGGGTGCGGGCGTGGATGCATGTGCGGCCGCGCTGGCCAGCACCTCCCGGCAGGCCAGGATGGCCGGGCGCTTGGCGCTGGCCCGGCGGACCGAGGTGAAGACGGTGCGCATGGGCCGGCCGGGCAGGTCCAGCAACTGGCAGGTGGTTTCCCGTCCGGTCCAGACCAGATCCGGCATGAAGGCCACCGCATTGCCGGATTCGATCAGCCGGATCTGCGCCTGCAAGTCCGCCGTTTCATAGCGGACATCCGGCTCGAAACCGGCGCTGCGGCAGGCCTGCTCTGCCCAGTGGCGCGAGGCGGCGCCCCGCGGTTCCATCACCCACGGGGCATCCTTGGCGTCCTCGACGGCTGAAATGCCGAACCTGTCCCGGGCCGCCGGCGGGACGGCCAGCCGGATGGCGTCGGAGGTCAGCTTCCGCCGGTCCAGCTCCGGCCAGTGCGGGGCGGCATGGCCGGGATACTGCTCAGCGATCACCAGGTCGAAGTCCCGGGCCCAGGTTTCATGCAGTGCCGTTTCCGGTTCCCGCTGCACCATTTCCACCCGGACATCGGGATACTGCAGGCTCATCATCGTAAGCGCCTCCGGCATCAGGGCCAGGGCAGCGGACTGGAAAACGGCCACGCGCACCGTGCCGGTGACCGCGGTCAGGGATGCGGCCAGATCCGCTTCCGCCCGTTCCAGGGTTTCCAGCAGCTGGGCGGTGTGTGCCACCAGCACCTCTGCCTGCGGGGTCAGCTGCACCCGCCGGCCGGTCTTCCGGAGCAGCTTAACGCCGGCTTCCTTCTCCAGCAGCGCCAGCTGCTGCGATACCGACGACGGACTGAACTTCAGTGCCTCTGCCACCTCCGCGAGGGTGCCCCGGATCTTTAGTTCCCGCAGCAGGCGGAGCCTGCGCACGTCCAGCATGAGGGCCTCGCCTTTCTTTGGGAAAACCGATGGATATCCATCAGAAAAGGTCACTTTATCTAATTGAACCGCGCTTCCATACTGGTGTGAACCAAGTAACCGACGTCACAGAAAGCGGAGGTCCACCATGATGCAGAACTTCCTGACTGATCCCGCCGCCAGCCCTCCGGCCAAGGACGACGCCCCACTGCAACAGGACGCGTTGGCCCAGGAGGTGATCGCCCAGGTCCGCCGCTGGCTGGCGGAAGCGGCGAAGGTGCCGGCGGAAGTTTCGGCGCAGCGTCTGGCTGGGGTGCTGAAGGACCCGAACGGCCTGGACTTCACGGTGGGCTTTGTCGACGGCGTCATCCGCCCCGAGGATGTGAAGGTCGCCGCCCGGAACCTGGCCGCGCTTGCGCCGGAGGTGCCCGCTTTCCTGCCCTGGTACCTGCGCTCAATGGTCCGGCTGGGTGGGGCCGCCGCGCCGGTCCTGCCACAGGTGGTCATCCCGGCCGCGCGCCGGGCGCTGCGGGCGATGGTCGGCCACCTGATCGTGGACGCCACGGACGCCCGGCTGGGACCCGCGATCGGCAAGCTCCGCAGCGACGGCACCCGGCTGAATATCAACCTGCTGGGCGAGGCCGTCCTGGGCCACCGCGAAGCCGCCCGCCGCCTCGAGGGGACCCGCAGGCTCCTGGCGCGTGACGACGTCGACTATGTCTCCATCAAGGTCTCCTCCACGGTCGCCCCGCACTCGCAGTGGGCCTTCGAGGAGGCGGTGGCCGCCGTCGTCGAAAGCCTCACCCCGCTGTATGAACTGGCCGTGTCCTCGCCAACCCCCAAGTTCATCAACCTGGACATGGAGGAGTACAAGGACCTGGACCTGACCATCGCGGTCTTCCGGACGATCCTCGACCAGTCGCGCTTCCGCGGCCTCGAAGCGGGCCTGGTGCTGCAGGCCTACCTTCCGGATGCGCTGGGAGCCGCCATCGCACTGACGGAATGGGCCCAGGCGCGCCGGGCCGCCGGCGGGGCTCCGATCAAGATCCGCGTGGTCAAGGGCGCCAACCTGCCGATGGAACAGGCGGAGGCGTCCCTGCATGACTGGCCGCTGGCCACCTGGGGCTCCAAGCAGGAATCGGACACCAATTACAAGCGGGTCCTCAACTACGCCCTCACTCCGGAGCGGACGGACGCGGTGCGCATCGGCGTCGCCGGGCACAACCTCTTTGATGTGGCGTATGCATGGCTGCTGGCCAAGCAGCGGGGCGTGCAGGAGCGGATCGACTTCGAGATGCTGCTGGGCATGGCGCAGGGACAGGCTGAGGCGGTGAAGAAGGACGTCGGCCGGCTGCTGCTCTACACCCCGGTAGTCCAGCCGCAGGAGTTCGACGTCGCCATCGCCTATCTGATTCGCCGCCTCGAGGAGGGCGCGAGCCAGGAAAACTTTATGTCTGCAGTCTTCGAGCTGGCGGAGAACGAGGCGCTGTTCGAGCGGGAAAAGCAGCGCTTCCTTGCCTCGCTTGCGGAATTGGACGACGGCGTACCGGCGCCCCACCGCACGCAGGACCGGAACCGGCCGGAGCCGCCGGCGCCGGCCGGCTACTTCCGGAACACCCCCGACACCGACCCGGCGCTGCCCGCCAACCGCGCCTGGG
>NZ_JBNHHC010000149.1:0-4424 GCF_059091865.1 Arthrobacter sp. B0316-1-20
GAGCCGCGGATGTCGCCGATGACGTGGACATAGTCCTCCTTGACGATGCGGGCGATGTCGCCGGCTTCGATGCAGCCGTCCCACATCGGGCTGGGGCGCCGCTGGGGCGGGGTGGTGAGGGCCAGCGCCTGCAGTTCCTTGCCGTAGGGGCTCAGCGCCACCAGCGCCGGGCGCGGCTTGTCCTCAACACCCTGATAGGCGTCCGCGGCGAGCTCGACGCCGTCCCGCATCGGGACCCGGAGGTCCTTGCGGATGGCAATTTTCTCCCCGCCGGCATTCCACGTCGTGAAATCAGTCATGAGTGTGCAACTCCTTGATCGAGTGTGTCCCGCTGGCAGACCTGCCCCCCAGAGCGTGACATGAACATATTATTATAATAAAGAAGCTATATGCAACGCCACACGGTCGTTGCGATCCACTCGCGGTGCTGAAGGCTTGAGGGCACGGGCCCTCGACGCCGTGGCCGACGACCATCGAAGACCATGAACCGGTCCTGCAGCTGAGGAGAGAACGATGACGCAAGAAGTGAAAGTCCATCCGCTGGTGTCACCCTGGGGTCGTTTCGGCCTCTACAGCTTCTTCATTGACGCTCCCGAGCCTGCCATTGTCGACACCGGGATCGCCTCATCGCCCGCCGACGGCATGGCCCCCGCGCTCGAAAAGCTCGGCCGCAGCATCGAGGAGGTGCGCTGGATCCTGCTGACCCACGGCCACATTGACCACCTCGGCGGCGCGCACGCCCTGTGGGAGCTCACGGGCCGGCGCGCCCAGGTCGTGATCCATGAAGCCGACGCTCCCCTTCTGCGTTCCCGGCGCACGCACGTCGACCAGTACGTGGATGTGCGGCAGAAGTACCTGAAGGACCCGGAGGGCGAGGCCAAGCAGATCGGGATGGCAGAGCAGGCCATCTCGGGCGAGATGGAGCCGACCCTCCTGGTGCAGGGCGGGGAGACCCTATCCCTCGGCGGGGATGTCTCCGTCTCCGTGCACCACATCCCGGGCCACACCACCGGCTCCGTGGCCTACGTCATCGACGGGCGGGACGACGTCTTCGTCGGCGACGCTGTACAGGCCCACGGTGCCGCCAACGGCTTTCCGGGCTATGAGGACCCGAGCACCTACCGGGCGAGCCTGGAGTACCTGCGCGACGAGGTCCGCCCGAACCGTCTGTTCCTGGGCCACCCGTACCGCGGCCCGGACGGGGAGCCCTACGAGATCGGGCTGGACCGGGAGCACGCCCAGCAGGCCCTCCAGCAGAGCCTCGACCTCGAGGCCCGCATCGCCGACGCCGCCCAGCGGTACCTGCAGGACGGTCTGCGGGAGACCGACTCGGTGTACTCCCCGTTCGCCCGGGTCGCCGAGGAGCTCGGCTACACCGGCGACCCCACGCTGGAGCCCTCTCCATTCTTCACCACGCTGCACGGCTACCGTCAGCAGTTCGACCAGGCTCGCTGAACCCCTGCAGCGAGGTGATCCCCGCCGCCCGGCCGGGAAGCCATCTGAATAACGACGGCGGCCCGCACCCATCGCTGGGTGCGCCGCTTTGGTGCGTGAGGCGTCCGAGGTGGGCGCCGCCGTCGTCGTAAGCTGTCAGCTCACGGAGCGGGGACCTCGGTCTCCTTCGAGGCGGCCCGGTGCTGCTTGCTTCCCGGGCCTTCCCCTTGGCCAGCGGAACGAACAGGAAGGCCAGGGCGGCGAAGACGCCGGGGATGGCGAAGAGGAAGTTCATCTCGACCGGAAGGCTGAGCGCCAGCAGGACGCCTCCGAACATCGGTCCGACGACAGCGCCCATCCGCCCGACGCCCGAGGCCAGCCCGATCGCCGTCGAGCGCATGAAGGATGGGTAGTACTGGGAGACGAGGAGTAGGAGGTTTGCTGGACCCCATGGTGCGTCGGCGAAGCTGCACAGCGCAGTGGCGACGCTGAAGAGCGCGACGCCCGTGCGGACGAGCCTGTCTGCCAGGATCCCGAACAGGATGGCGCCAACCATCATGCCGAAGATCCCATAGCTGCCGATGGCGCCCGCGGCGACGGGGTCTACGGACCACTCCTTCATGAGGACAGGTAGGACAGACCCGTAGACGACTAGGTCGTACATGTCGAAGGTGATGTTGACCTCCTCCCCGCCCTTACGGACGGGGACTTCCCGGTTGGCCGCCCTTGGTGGGGCGGCTCGGGATGGTTCCTGCGTCTGGGACCTGTGCCGGGGCTTTCACCTTGGTCTGACCTGGTCTCGGCAGGCGTTTAGCGTCTCCTAAGCAGCTTCGCCCGAATCAGGTTGCTGCGCCGGTCCGGCGGCGACGGTCTTCAGTGCGTACTCCCTGAGGTTGATGGCCGCGTTGGTGTCGCGGTCGGGGATGGCCCCGCACGCGCACGCCCAGGATCGGACGTTCAATGGAACCGGCTCCCTGACGTGCCCGCAGGCGTGGCACATCCGGGTGGAGGGGAAGTTCCGGGGTGCGCGCACCACGGTGCGCCCGGTCTCGGCTCCCTTCTCCTGGATCCGCCGCACGAGGATCCCCCAGGCGGCGTCATGGATGCTCCTGGCCATCCGGGTGCGGGCCGGGGCGGTGATGCCCAAGGTTTCCAGGCCGATGACTTGGTTCTCGTCAACGATCCGGCAGGCAAGCTTGTGGTGGTGGTCGGTGCGGGCGTCGCGGACCTTGCGGTGGATGGCCGCGACCTTGGTCCGGGACTTGTCCCGGTTGGCCGAGCCCTTCTGCCGGCGGGCCAGCTCGCGCTGGGCGCGGGCGAGCTTGCGTTGCTGGGTGCGCAGGTGCCTCGGCGCCGGGACCTTCTCCACCGTCCCGTCGTCGTGGACGATGACCGCCAGGTCCCCCAAGCCCAAGTCGACACCGGCCGCCTGGTGCGCCGCATCCGGTGCGGTCCAGGCGGGGGTCTCGACAACGAAGGAGACATAGTAGCGTCCGTCCGGCTCGTGCACGACGGTGTAACTCGACGGGACGGAGGGTAGGGGACGGGAGAGGGCGAACCCGACCCACCCGATCTTCGGGATCCACACCTGGGCCCGGGTGGCCGAGACCTTCCGGACCCGGGTGTTGGCCTTGCCCGTGATCCGGAACGCCTGCCGGCCATCCCGGCGGGACTTGAACCGCGGAGCCCCGGCCCTCGCTCCTTGGGGAGCTTGCCAGCCTTCTTCTTGGTCATCCGGGAAAAGAAGGCGCTGTAGGCGCCCTCGAGGTCGTGCAGCGACTGCTGCAACGCCACGTCACTGACCTCGCCCAGCCAAGCGCGTTCCTCGGTTCGCTTGGACAGGGCCATCCGCCGTGCCAACTCTACATATCGGGGCCGGGACTCGCCGGCCTCGTGGGCCGCCCGGCTTGCGGCCAGGCCGTCATTGAAGACAACCCGGACGCAACCGAACACGCGGGCGAGCATCCCCTTCTGGGACTCGTCCGGGTACAAACGGTACCGGTAGCGCTTCATCATCGCCTTCCCCGAGCAGTCAGCAACGGCTTCGGTTCACACCTTTCCACCTGCCACCCACAGAATGGGGCCGCCACCCGCGTTTCTTCCCCGGCCTCACTGACGGCGTTTCCACGCGGAAATCTCGATGAACAGCAGGAAGGGCAGCGGAAGCGCGGCAACCCAGTAGACGCTCTTCCGGCCGAACCGGTCCGCCAGGGTCCCGCACAGGATCGCGCCGACCATCGTTCCAAAGAATCCGCAACTGCCGATGTCGGCAGCCTCGCCGGAATCCATGGGGTCGGACACACGTCGGCGGCACGGGTCCGGTGATCCGTGCCGCCGAGGCATGGTGGTGAGGAGGGCGGGCTCAGCCCTGGTTCAGGAAGTCACCCGTCTCCTGGAACACCCGGGAGTACTCCGGAATCCAGGAGAAGTTCTGGACGAAACCGTGGTTGGCCCCTGCGTAGCGGCTGACCGTCGCTTCGACGCCGGCCTCCTTCAGGCGCTGGCCGTAGAGTTCGCCCTCGTCCCGCAGGGGGTCGTACTCGGCCGTGATGACCAGGGTCTTTGGCAGGCCGGAGAGGTCCTCACGCTTGATGGGAGAGACCAGCGGGTCCGCCGGATCCGCCCCGCTCTCGATGTAGAAGGCGTTGAAGGGCTTCAGACCTGCGGTCTCCAGCCCATACCCCTCAGCGTTCTCCCGCAGCGAGGCGTAGCGGTCGACGTCGAAGTCCAGGTCCAGGGACGGGTAGAACAGGACCTGGTGCGTGATGCGGTCGAACCCGTCATCGTGGGCCTTCGCAGCGACGGCGGCCACGAACGTGCCGCCCGAGCTGTCGCCCGCGATGGCGAGGTTCTTGCCGTCCCACGTCAGGCTCCCGCCCTGCTCGGCGGCCCAGCGGACCACTCCGTAGCAGTCGTCGAGGCCGGCCGGGAAGGCGGCCTCGGGGGCCCGGCGATAGCCGACCGAGATGACCTTGTGGCCGGTCTCCTTG
>NZ_JBNHHC010000150.1:0-4360 GCF_059091865.1 Arthrobacter sp. B0316-1-20
CTACCCTCCAGTTCCCCGATCCACTGCGGAACCTCACCGACCTGGTGGGAGTGCGCGTCATCACCACCCTGCCGGCGGACAATTCAGCAGCGGCCGCGGTCATCAAGCGGCAGCGGCATATCTTCGATATCCGCGGGGACCGGGAAAAGGATATCGGCAGCATCGAGTCCGGCACCTACGGCTACTCCAGCCGCCACCTGATTATCCGCACCATCCAGAACGACGTCGTCAAGCAGTACCAGAAGATGCGCGACCCGGCAGGCAAGCCCAGCGGCAGCTATCTTTTCGAGGTGCAGATCCGTACGGTCTTCGCCCACGCCTGGTCCGAGATCGAGCACGACATCCGCTTCAAGGCCGCCAATCCGAAAGCCTGGAGTCCCTATTTCGACCGCCAGTTCACTGCGACGGCGGCGATGCTGGAAACGGTTGAATCCGCCTTCTCCGAACTGCACGAGCGCTACGATACAGTCACCAGCTACTGGGATCCCGACGGCGAAGGTTCAGTTCCACTGACACCGAACCGCCTCCGCGAAATCTGGCAGACCCTGCTTCCGCACGTGGACCGCAAGGCCGACGACGACTGGGGCTGGGCGGCAGAACTGGTGCGTGCCCACGGTATGCGGACCACGCTGGACCTAGTGGACCTGCTGCAGGCGGAAACCATCACGACGGTCCGCCGGGCGCTGGAACACCGCTACTCCCCCGGCCCGGACCGCCTGCTGGACGACCTGCTGCTGTGGAGGTTCGGACCAGACCACATCGAGCTCACGGCGGAGCCGGCAAACGCCGCCGACACACCGCGGCGGGACAGCCTGCAGCGCCGGTACCAGCAAATGGAGCGGTACCGGAAGCTGCACGGCTGACCTCCGGCGCCTCGCTTTACCCCGCGCTCAGCCTTGCCACGCTGGGGGCCAGGGTGGTTCCGCGGTTGTACAGGCGCCACGGAGCCGCCCTGCGGACACCCTGCGGCGGCGCGCTGCCCTGCAGCCTGGCCACCAGCAGATTCACCACCTGCTCCAGGATCGGTTCCGGTCCGACGCTGCTCAGCGGCGGATCGGATTCCAGTCCCTCCTTGGAGTTGCCCACGCCGATGATCTCCACATCCTCCGGTACGCTCAGCCCCAGCCGGAAGGCCGCCCGCAGGGCGGACAGTGCCTCCTGGTCGTCGCAGGCGAAGATCGCCGTCGGCCGGTCCGGGCGCTGCAGCATCGCCAGCACCTGGTCGTAGACGAACCTGCCTTGGTTCTCGGCAGTCGTGACCAGGGTCGGATCGATCGCCAACCCGGCCTGTTCCATTCTGGCTTCGAAGTCCGAGAAGCGGCAGCTGCCGTGGCGGATCGGCGAATCGCCGCTGCGGCCGATGCAGGCAATGCGGCTGTGCCGCGATGTCAACTGTTCCATCGCTTCGGCGATACCACTGGCGGTCTCCGGCACCACCACATCGAAGCCGTCCGGCTGCATGACCTCGGACACCACCACCTGCGCCACGCCGCGGCTGGCCAACTCCATCACGGTCCGGTCCTCGGTGACGGTGTCCGGCACGTAGCCGATGATCACTCCGTCGGCGCCGCCGGCGAGCATGAAGTCCCGCCACGCCGTCGCTCCCAGCAGCACCAGCGGCTGGTACCCGTATTCCGGGAGGATCCGGGCCGCGGTCTCCGCAATGGCGCGGTCCCAGGGCCAGTCCAGGTTTCCGACGGCGACCGCCACCAGATCCGTCCTCCCCCGCCGCATTCCGCGGGCGGCCTGGTTGGGCACGTACCCCAGCTCCTTGGCGATACCGAGGACCTTTTCCTTGGTCGGTTCGCTGATTCTGGTGGTCCCCCCGGACCTGCCGGACAGTACGTACGAGACGGTGGCGAGTGAGACGCCCGCCTTCGCCGCAACATCCCGAATCGTTGGTTTAACGCGTCGCGTCGTCATAATTGCTCCTCTTCCCCCAAAAAGATGCAGCGCAATGTTCACAATAGCCGTATTCAATTGGCCAATGTGCAATGGACCATATTCTACGCACATTTTCCGGGATGGATGCATAAGTATCCTCTGGCTGCATCCGTCCCGGACCTCCAGCTTACGAAGCTCCGCAGCACTTGGGACCCGTCCCGTCCTCCGGCCCTAGGTTTCTCCAACTTTCCGGACCGGCGGAGCCTTGACCGGCGTGGGTAGCATTTAACTTATTTAGCTGACGGGCCTGCACCGTTGCGGCCCGGGCGAAAGGGGCCTCCAATGAGCGCCGATGTTGACGAACAACCGTCCGTGCCCGCAGTAAGCGAACAGGCTGCCCGCGAGGTTGCCGAAGCAGCCCGCGAATCAGAATGGACCCGCCCAAGTTTTGCCAAAGGGCTGTACCTGGGGCGCATGGAGCTGTCGCTGATCCACCCCCAGCCGCGTCCGGATCCGGAGGATGCCGCCCGCGGTGAGGAATTCCTGGCCCGGCTTAAGGCCTGCTGCGCAGCCATGGACGGGCAGCGGATCGAACGCGAGGCCCGGATACCCGACGAATACCTCAGGAGTTTTGCGGACCTCGGAGTGTTCGGCATGAAGATCCCGGTGAAGTACGGCGGGTTGGGCCTGACCCTGGCCTACTATGGCCGTGCGCTGGCGATGCTCGGCTCCGTTCATCCGAGCATCGGAGCCCTGGTTTCGGCCCACCAGTCGATCGGAGTACCGGAGCCGGTCAAGGTCTTCGGGACCGAGGAACAGAAACAGGCGTTCCTGCCGCGCTGTGCGGCGGGCGCCGTGACCGCGTTCCTTCTGACCGAGCCGGATGTCGGCTCGGATCCGGCACGCATGGCCGCCACGGCCACACCTTCAGCGGACGGTTCGGAGTACATCATCGACGGCGTGAAGCTCTGGACCACCAACGGCGTCATCGCCGAACTCGTGGTCGTAATGGCGGCCGTCCCCCCGCACGACGGCGGCCACGGCGGCATCACGGCCTTCGTGGTGGAGACTGACAGCCCGGGCATCACCGTGGAGAACCGCAACTCCTTCATGGGGCTCAAGGGCATCGAGAACGGTGTGACCCGCTTCCACCAGGTCAGGGTGCCTGCCGCCAACCGGCTTGGCCGCGAAGGACAGGGACTGAAGATCGCCTTGACCACCCTGAACACCGGCCGCCTCTCGCTGCCGGCCCTGGCAATCGCCGCGGGCAAATGGTCGCTCAAGATCGCCCGCGAATGGTCCAGCGAGCGGGTGCAATGGGGACGGCCCATCGGCAAGCACGAGGCGGTGGGCCAGAAGCTGGCCTTCATCGCCGCCACAACCTTTGCCCTCGAAGCCGTCTTTGAGCTCTCCGCCGGACTGGCCGACGCCGGCACCAAGGACATCCGGATCGAAGCGGCCCTGGCGAAACTCTGGTCCAGCGAAATGGCCTACCGGATCGCCGACGAACTCGTACAAATCCGCGGCGGCCGGGGCTATGAGACGGCCGATTCGCTGGCCGCCCGCGGCGAGCGGGCCGTCCCTGCCGAGCAACTGCTGCGGGACATGCGCATCAACCGGATCTTCGAGGGCTCCACGGAGATCATGCACCTGCTCATTGCCCGGGAAGCCGTGGACGCGCACCTGGCAGCGGCAGGGGACCTGGCGTCCGCCGATGCGGATATCCGCGCCAAGGCGGTCTCGGCAGCCAAGGCGAGCGGCTTCTACGCAAGGTGGCTGCCCCAGCTGGTCGCCGGCGAGGGAACGTTGCCGAACGGTTTCACTGAATTCGGCCAGCTGGCCAAGCACCTGCGCTTCGCCGAACGTGCCTCCCGGAAACTGGCCCGGCAGACGTTCTATGCGATGGGCCGCTGGCAGGCCAGGCTGGAACATAAGCAGGTGTTCCTGGGCCGGATCGTGGATATCGGCGCCGAGCTTTTTGCCATTACGGCCGCCTGCACGCGGGCGGAGACGCTCCGCGCCGAGGATCCTGCGCAGGGCAAGGAGGCCTACGAGCTGGCGGATGCTTTTTGCCGGCAGTCACGTGTGCGCGTGGATGAGCTCTTCGACCGGCTGTGGCGCAACACGGATGCCGCGGACCGGGTCCTTGCCGGCAAGGTGCTCGGCGGCGAATACAGCTGGCTCGAGGAGGGGATCCTCGACGTGTCCGAAGGCACCGGACCGTGGATCTCCGAGGACCGGCCGGGGCCGTCCGGGAAGGAAAACCTGCTGCGCCGGTACCGGTAGATCATGGCGGAAGCAGCTGCAAAAGCGAAGGCCCGGAACAGCGTTACTGCCGTTCCGGGCCTCACCATTGGTTGCGGGGAGAGGATTTGAACCTCTGACCTCTGGGTTATGAGCCCAGCGAGCTACCGAACTGCTCCACCCCGCGGCGAAGTCTCCACTATATGCCATGCCGGGGGTAGAAGTCGAATCC
>NZ_JBNHHC010000151.1:0-4333 GCF_059091865.1 Arthrobacter sp. B0316-1-20
CCTTGACCTGGGCGAACCGCAGCGCCGGGAAGTGGACGTTGACCTCGCTGGCTTGGAGCGGGGAATCATCGATGGTGCGGATGTCCAGCGAGATCAGTGCCTTGGCATTATGGTGTTCCCAGAGTTGGACCCGGTTCGGGGCCGGGATTCCATGCGTGGTGAAACGTAGGTTCCGGTTCATAATCCAGCGAGTGTACTGGATCACATCCGCGACGCCAATGTGCGGGCCGATATACGGGAGTCAGGGTCGGCTGCTGAGGATGCAGAACTCGTTGCCTTCCGGGTCCGCCAGCACCACCCAGGGCACATCCTGCTGCCCCACCTCCACGCGGTGGGCGCCGAGTCCCAGGAACCGGTCCACCTCCGCGTCCCGGTCCTCCGGGCGGAAATCCAGGTGCAACCGGTTCTTGACCGACTTCTGCTCCGGAACCGGCACGAAGAGCAGCCCCGGCAGTTGATCCGCAGCGGCGCGGATCTCGACGTCCCCGTCCTCTTCGTTCACCACCATCCAGCCGAGGGCCTTGGCCCACCAGCGTCCCAAGGCCGCCGGGTCAGCCGCGTCGACAACAACCTGCTCCCATGAAAGTGGCATGCTCAGGCCGCGCTTAGTCCGGGGACCGGGCACCGGCCGTGATCCGGCGCGGGCGTCCGCCGTCGTGATCCTCCGGCGCGTCGGTTCCCTCCGCGTCCAACGCAACCGCCCGCTTGCGGAGGACGACGGCGGCCGTCGCCAGCAGCGCAACGGCACCGATGACCCACATGAAGGTTCCGGCCAGCTCGGGCGCGGCTCCCGGGGAGGACGGGCCGAACGGGCGGCCGGTCGTCCTGTACCAGGGCAACTCCAGAACCTCCGCCTGGACCGTCAGGGCCCAGCCGTAGACGGCGAAGAGGACGCCGGTTCCCGCCAGCACCGCCGGCCGCAGCACGCTGCTTGGGCCCGCGCCCGCCGTATTACGGGCCGAGGTGTCCCGGGCGGCGCCCGCGAGACTGTACACGAACACCAGGCCGATCAGCAGGGCGTGCAGGGTCATCCAGCTGTAGCCCAGCTGGGTGGTGGCGGACCAGCCTAGCAGCGGCGTGTAGTAGAAGAGGATCAGCGATCCGGCGATGAGGAATGCCGGAATGTAGGGGGCGGCGGCCAGCGGTGCCAGCGCCTTCCGGAGTAGCTGGACAATTTCCCGGCCGCCATAGCTGCCGTCCGTCCGCGGCTGCATGGCGCGCTCGGCCAGGGTCAGCGGTGCGGCCGGCACCAGTAGCAGCGGTACGATGGCGGTCAGCAGCATCTGCGTCAGCACGTGCGCATTGAACAGGAATTCCTGGTAGGCGTGCACGCCGCCGTTGGTGGCCAGGAAGAGGACCGCGACGCCGGCCAGCCACAGCACCGTGCGCCGCACCGGCCAGGACCGGCCCTGCCGGCGCAGCCGGCGGACGGCGGCCAAGTAGAAGAACACGGCGAAAGCGCAGACCAGGATCCAGAGTGGGTCCGGCCTCCACTGCGTCAGGTAGCCCAGCAGCGCCGGCTCCGGCAGGAACTCGTCCAGGCCGGTGTCCTGTGGCGTCTGCGTCCGCCCGAGCGCGGCGGCCAGGCCGGAGGCGGCGCCCATGACGGCCAGTTCCACGACGACCAGTGCCCAGAAATACCGCTGTCCGTGCCGCGGCTCCGCGGCCATCCGCTTGATGGTCCACTCGCGGTGCAGCAGGCCGACGACGCCAAGCACCACGAATGCCCCGGTCTTGGCCAGCAGGATCAGCCCGTACGGGGTAAGCAGGTCGGCGGGCGTGAAGATTCCCGCTGTGGCGGCGAGGACCCCGGAGGCGGACAGTGCGACGAAGGACATCAGCGCCAGGGTCGAATAGCGCCGGATGACGGTTTCGGTGTCCTCGCGCAGCACGGTGCGCAGGACCACCAGGGTGAGCAGGCCGCCGATCCAGACGGCTGCGGCGGCGATGTGGAGGACCAGTGAGACGGTGTTGTCCGCGTGGTCAGCTCCGCCGGCGGCATGGGAATTCATGGCCGGGGGGAAGAGTCCGGCGAAGGCCAGCAGCGCGGCCAGCGCCACCGTGCCCGGCCCCCGGGCCAGCAGGCAGCAGACCGCAGCCGCGGCGGCAATCAGCACGTTCACGGCCCCGGCGACACCCAGGTCCACCTCGGTGATGAAGATGGCCAGGTTCTGGCCGAAGGTGGGCGACGAAAACGGTTCGTTGGCCACCACCACGAAATTGAGCACCAGGACGCCCACCGCGGTGATGGTCCAGACGATGGCCGCCGTCCCGGCGAGCCGGATGGTGCGGTCATAGGCGGGCCGCTGCGGGGAAAATCCGACGGCGGCCAGCACCAGAGCGCCGAGGGTGCAGGCCGCGGCGAGGTTGAAAACCATCTTGGTGCCGGGCAGTCCCCACAGCACAAAGGCACCGATCCGGTCCAGCAACCCGACTTCCGCGCTGCCTCCGATCGAAAAAGCCCAGATCAATGCGAGCACGCTCGCGGCCCCCAGGGCCACGGCTGCGGCGATACGCAATCCGACGGACATTTCCCAGCTCCCCCAATCAGATTAGGCCTGCAATCCGTGCGCTGCCAGAGATTTCTGCGCAGACCCGCCCGGCACGGCCCATGGCAGGCCGTTCCCTTACCGGACTGTTCTCCACGATGGTCCCGGCCCCTTAGGGAAAGCTTGTGGCGTAGGGCATCCTGTAACAAAGGCCCCGCTATCCGCTGCTGTTCTACACTCAACGCACAAGCTTCTAGGAGGAGCCGCCGTGCCTACCGACCGCCATTCCGTTACCCTGCGCTTCCTCGCCGCGCCCACTGATGCGGGCCTGACCGGGACGGTCGACGGCGGCCGGGTGCTGGAGTGGATCGACAAGGCCGGCTACGCCGCGGCTGCGGGCTGGAGCGGGCGCTACTGCGTGACGGCGTACGTGGGCAATGTGCAGTTCCGCCGCCCGGTGCTGGTGGGCGAACTGGTGGAGGCCCAGGCCACGATCGTCTACACCGGCCGCACCAGTATGCACATCCAGGTGATCGTGCGGTCCTCCGATCCGCGCGAGGCCGAGGCGGTGGAGAAGACGCGCTGCCTGATCATTTTCGTGGCGATGGATGAGAACCGGAAACCCACTCCGGTACCGAAGTGGGAGCCCACAACGGAGGCGGAGACCTACCTCGAGGCCAGCGCCATCCGCCGCATCGAGTTGCGCAAGGACATCGAGGAGGAGATGGCGCGGCAGGTCTATTCCGACGCCGGCACCGGCCCCCGCACCCTCTTCCGTTTCCTGGCGGCTCCTACAGATGTGAACTGGGGCGGCAACGTCCACGGCGGCACCGTCATGCGCTGGATGGACGAGACCGCCTCGGCCTGCGCCGCCGGCTGGCTGCACGGGCCGGCGATCGCCGTCTATGCCGGCGGGGTGCGCTTCTACCGGCCGCTGAAGATCGGCCACGTGGTGGAGGTGGAGGCCCGGCTGCTCCACACCGGCAAGACCAGCATGCACATGTCCGTGCACGTGCGCTCCGGCGACCCGAAGACGGGCGAAATGGAACTTACCACGCACTCGCTGATCGTGTTTGTGGCGCTGGACAAGGCCGGGGCGTCGGTCCTGTGCAAGCGCTGGCAGCCGGCCACCGAGGAGGACCATGCGCTGGACAAGCATGCCCGACGCCTGATCCAGCTGCGCAGCCGGGCCCGCAAGGACATGGCCGCTGCCGCCATCGCAGGTACCGCGGTGCAGCAGGGCGGCGACCAGGCCGTCATGGGTGCCGCCGCCGGTACCGTCGCCGAGGCCAACGCCCCCGAACAGTGACCGAACCGGACGCCGCGGGGGCCGATGAGACCGGGTCCTGGGCCGGGCACCCGCGCGGCAGCCGGGGCTACCGCCGGATCCTGATCGCCCTGGCCTGCGCGGGGCTGGCCACCTTCGCCCAGCTCTACTCGGTCCAGGGTGTGCTGCCGCTGATCGCCCAGGACCTCGGCATCTCCGCCGCCGATGCCGCGCTGAGCGTGTCCGCCGCGACTCTCGGCCTGGCGCTGGCGGTGATCCCGTGGTCCCAGGTGGCAGACCGGGTGGGCCGGCTGCGGGCGATGACTGCCGCCGTCGTACTGGCCACCCTGCTGGGACTGCTGGTGCCGCTGGCGCCCAGCTTCCCGGCGCTGCTGGCGTTGAGGTTCGGCGAGGGCGTGGCGCTCGGCGGGATTCCGGCGCTGGCGCTGGCCTACCTGAGTGAGGAAGTCAGCCGGCTGCATGCCGCCGTGGCGGCGGGCACGTATGTCGCCGGCACCACCGTCGGCGGGCTGGCCGGGCGCGTCATTTCCGCGCCCGTGGGGGACCTGCTGAACTG
>NZ_JBNHHC010000152.1:0-4321 GCF_059091865.1 Arthrobacter sp. B0316-1-20
GCGATGCACTCCACGGGGTACATCTCAAGCCGTTTGCAGATCATCGCCCGGCCCTCAACCTCGGCCGGAACTCCGTCCGCCACCGTGGACGCGAGGACATGGTTGGGCACGCCTTCAAGCTGCTCGAACCACCACAGGCTCAGCTGCGTCAGGATGCGGCCCTTGTCCGGAATCTCGCTGGAGAGGATGTGGTCATAGGCACTGATGCGGTCGCTGGCCACCACCAGCACCCGGTCCTCCGAACCGTCCGCCGGTGCATAGAGCTCGCGGACCTTGCCGGAGTAGACATGCTTCCAGCCGGACAGTTCCAGCGGCGTGCGGTCGGCGGTGGTTTCGGCTGCCATGGCTATTTTCCTCCGTTGTATGCGGCTGTACCGGGGACGGAGGTCTGTCCCTTCGACGCCTTGAGGGCAATGTCGGTGCGGTGCTGCGAGCCGTCGAGCTCGATCAGCCCCACGCCCGCGTAGGCGCGCTCGCGCGCCTGCACCAGATCCTCGCCCATGCCGACCACGGCGAGGACGCGCCCGCCGGAGGAGACGACCCTGCCGCCGTCGTCCGCCTTGGTGCCGGCGTGCAGCACGTGCACGCCGTCCAGCGCGCCGGCCTTCGTCAGGCCGCGGATACGGTCACCGGTGCGGGGCGTGTCCGGGTAGTTGGCGGAGGCCACAACGACGGCGACAGCCGACTCGGGTGCCCAGCGCAGCTTTTCAGCGTCATCCAGTTCGCCCTTCGCGGCGGCCAGCAGCAGGCAGCCCAGCGGGGTCTTCAGGCGCGCCAGCACCGCCTGGGTTTCCGGATCGCCGAAGCGGGCATTGAACTCGATCACGCGGACGCCGCGGGAGGTCAGCGCCAGCCCGCAGTAGAGCACGCCCACGAAAGGAGTGCCGCGGCCGGCCATCTCATCGATGGTCGGCTGGGCGATCCGGGAGACGACTTCCGCCACCAGGCCGGCCGGTACCCATTCCAGCGGCGAGTAGGCCCCCATGCCGCCGGTGTTGGGGCCTTCGTCGTTGTCGAAGATGCGCTTGAAGTCCTGCGCCGGCGCCAGCGGAACCACCCGGCGGCCGTCGGAGATGACGAAGAGGGAGACCTCCGGGCCGTCCAGGAATTCCTCGATGACCACGGTGCCGCCGGCATCGAAGCAGCTCTGCGCGTGGGCCAGGGCCGCGTCCCGGTCCGACGTGACGACGACACCCTTGCCCGCGGCCAGGCCGTCGTCCTTGACCACGTACGGGGCGCCGAAGGTGTCCAGGGCCTCGGCGGCCTCCTCGGCAGTGGCCGCGACCCGGGCCATCGCCGTCGGAACATTCGCAGCAGCCATGACCTGCTTGGCGAATGCCTTGGAGGCTTCCAGCTGCGCAGCCTCCTTGCTGGGACCGAAGACCGGGATTCCAGCCTCCCGGACCGCGTCCGCCACACCGGCGGCCAGCGGGGCCTCCGGACCGATCACCACCAGGTCCGAGCCCAGCGAGCGGGCCAGTTCGGTGACCGCAGCCGGGTCATTGGCGTCGATCGGGTGGGTGGGTACATCCTGCGCAATGCCCGCGTTTCCGGGGGCTGCGTGGACCTCGGTGACGTACGGATCCACCAGCAGGGAACGGACAATGGCGTGTTCGCGGCCGCCGGGGCCAATCACAAGAACCTTCACAACACCTAAGCTTAACGGACACGCTAACCCCCACAGCCCCTCCCCTCCCCGCAGTACCAGCAGAAAGCACACCCATGCCAGAGACTTTCACCTCCATCAACGCCGTTGAACTGGCCGTCGTGGAGCGCAACGGCTTCATCGAATCCCGGCACATCGGGTCCGCAGTCGTCATGGCCGGGGACGGCAGCGTCGTGACCGAGCTGGGGGACATCGACAGCCCGGTCTTCCCGCGCTCCACGCTCAAACCGATCCAGGCCATCGCTGCCATGCAGTCCGGCGTACCGCTGCGGGGACCCCAGGTAGCACTGGCGGCAGCCAGCCATTCCGGGTCCCGTGAGCACACCGAGGTTGTCCGGTCGATGCTTTCCGCCGCAGGCGTCACGGAGGCCGAACTCCGGTGCCCGGCGGAATGGCCGCGGGACGAGCAGGCACGTCATTTGCTGGTCCGCAGCGACCAGGGCCGGCAGCGGGTAGCCAGCAACTGCTCCGGCAAACATGCCGCCTTCCTGTGGGCCTGCACGGAGAACGGCTGGAATACGGACTCCTACCTGGCCCCGAACCACCCCCTGCAGCAGCGCGTGCGCACTGTGGTGGAGGAGTACACCGGGGAGAAAATCCAGCACCTGGGCGTCGACGGCTGCGGGGCTCCGCTGCCGGCGGTGTCGCTGCGCGGCCTGGCCCGCAGCATCAGCAAGCTGGCCAAGGCGCCGTCGAACAAGTACGCGGACGCCCGCGCCGCGACGGTGGCAACAGCCATGCTGGACTACCCATGGGCTGTCCAGGGCCACGGGCTGTCCAACACCGTCGTGATGGAGGACCTCGAAGTCATCGCCAAGGGCGGCGCGGAGGGCATGATGGTGATGGGCACGCCGCAGGGTGCTTCGGTAGCCCTCAAGATGCTGGACGGCAACGGACGCGCTTCCTCGCTGGTGGCCCTGAGCCTGCTGGCCGCAGCCGGTGCGGTGGACCCGGATCGGGTGGCCGCCGTGCTGGAGAAGATCATGCGGCCCGTGCTCGGCGGCGGACAGTCGGTCGGGCAGCTACGGCTGGCCGGCCCGGTCTCGGCGTTGCTGGACTAGCCGTGGCACGGCGCCGCATTGCCACCGAGGACGGTTCGGCAGCCATCGCCGCGTGGCTGGAGGGGGTGCGTTCCGGCGTCCCCGCCGGCCGCAGCACCGTGGCCACCGCCGTCCGGTACTCGCTCGAAGAGCTGGCCCGGAAGGCTCCGGGCAACAGCGTCGAGGTACGCGTGCCGCCCTTCGGCGTCGCCCAGTGCGTGGCCGGCCCCCGCCACACACGCGGCACTCCCCCGAACGTTATCGAGACCGACGCCGGCACTTGGCTGTCGCTGGTGACCGGCAGGACCGGGTGGGCGGACGCCGTCGGGTCCGGCCAGGTAGCTGCCTCCGGGCTGCGTGCCGACCTCGCGGCCTACCTGCCGCTTTAGCTGCCGGCAGGCCGGCAGGCCGGTAGGCTTAGGGGCATGAGTTCTGAGCAGCCGGCATCCGACGCCTCCAACGGGTACGACGGCGGCGCCCCCGAGCGCCGCGAGATCACCATCCGCCGGGCGCCCAAATTCGTCCCGTTCCTGGTCGCCGGTGGCCTGCTCGGACTGATCGCGGCCTTCATCATCACCTTCGCGGTGCCGGAGAACCCGGATTTCACCCGCGGCTCCGTCCTCGGTTTCTTTGCCGTCCTGCTGGCGCTGCCGGGCGTGCTGATCGGGGCGCTGGCCGCACTGCTCTTCGATTACTTCAGCGTCCGCCGGGCCAAGCGGGCCACGGTCGAGAGCGCCGGCGATGACGCCGACGGCGTGGCCCCGTAACCGCACGTGCACCAGATCACGGCCGCAGCGGTTCCCGGAGTTGATGCGCGCCGTTGCTCTCGTGAGACAATGGCGTAATGGCGCGCGGCGACGGAATGCTTTCCCATGATCTACTTCCCGGCGAAAAGGGACCCCAGGATGCTTGTGGCGTCTTCGGTGTCTGGGCACCGGGCGAAGAAGTAGCAAAACTGACCTACTACGGCCTGTACGCTCTGCAGCACCGCGGACAGGAGTCCGCCGGTATTGCCACCAGCGACGGCAACCGGATCAATGTCTACAAGGACATGGGGCTGGTTTCCCAGGTCTTCAACGAGACCATCCTCAACACGCTGACCGGCCACATCGCCGTCGGCCACTGCCGGTACTCGACCACCGGTGGGTCCACCTGGGCCAATGCCCAGCCGACCCTTGGCGCCACGGCCAGCGGCACCGTGGCCCTGGCCCACAACGGCAACCTGATCAACTCCGCCGAACTCTACGATGTGCTGCTGGAGCGTTACGGGAAGCCCCGCAGCGGCGAAATCGCACAGGGCAACACCACGGACACCGCCCTGGTCACGGCCCTGATGGCCGGGCACCCGGGCCAATCCCTGGAACAGACCGCGCTGGAGATCCTGCCCAAGCTGCGCGGCGCCTTCTGTTTCACCTTCATGGATGAAACCACGCTGTATGCGGCCCGGGATGAATCCGGCGTCCGCCCGCTGGTACTGGGCCGCCTGGAACGCGGCTGGGTCGTGGCCTCGGAAACGGCCGGCCTGGACATCGTCGGCGCGTCCTTTGTCCGCGAGATCGAACCGGGTGAATTCATCGCCATCGATGAGAACGGCCTGCGCTCCCCGCGCTTCGCG
>NZ_JBNHHC010000153.1:0-4301 GCF_059091865.1 Arthrobacter sp. B0316-1-20
TTCGCTACGGCTTCCCCACACGGTTCCCGGCTCCTGGCAATCCTGGACCGGCAGGACATCAAGGCCACTTTCTTCATTTCCGGTGCCACCGCCGAATGCTGTCCGGACACGGTGCGCGCGGTTGTCGACGCCGGCCACGAAGTCGGCCACCACGGCTACCGGAACGAGCCGCTGCAGGGCATCGGCGCCGCCGCCGAAGCGCGCGGCCTGGACCGCGGGCTGGAAGCGCTCTGGAAGGCCGCCAAGGTCCGGCCGGTCGGGTACCGGGCGCCGTGGTGGGAGGTGAACTGGCATACCGCCGGGCTGCTGGCAGAGCGTGGCTTCCGCTACGACTCCAGCCAGGTCGACGGCGGCGCTCCCTACCGCTTCAGGGTCGCCGACGGGGATCCGCGGGACCTTGTCGAGGTCCCGGTCCACCGGGCGCCCGGCGGCTGGGAGCCGTATGCCTTCGAGCCAGGACGGGTGGCCGGCAGCTGCCTGGTGCTGGCGGATCATCCCTTCAATTCGGGGAGGCCGTCGAAAGCGGCGGAGCTCGAGCGGCTGATCGAGCGGGTCAAGGGCTCCGATGGCATATGGGTAGCGACGCTCGCCGAGCTCGCTGAGCAGCTGGACCCTGCCGTCAGCCGCGGCCGATGAACGGCATGCCGGCCGCGGTGATGACCAGCGAGCCTACCGACGCGTTGGGCGGCAGCTGCGCCATGAACAGCACTGCCTTGGCGGCGTCCTCCACCGAAAAGGTCGGTTCAACGCGGCGGCTGCCGTCCGCTTGGAGGGCGCCCTCGCCGACGCCCAGGCGCTGCATCAGCTCGGTAGCGGTGTTGCCGATATCGATCTGGCCGCAGGAAATGCCGTACGGGCGGCCGTCGAGGTCGATCGACTTGGTGAGCCCTGTGATGGCGTGTTTGGTGGCGGTGTAGGCGGCGGACAACGGTCTGGGGGAGTGGGCGGAGATGGAGCCGTTGTTGATGATCCTTCCGCCCTGTGGATCCTGCCGCTTCATGACGCGGACCGCCGCCGCGGCGCACAGCATGCTCCCGGTCAGGTTGACGGCCACTGTCCGGTTCCACTCATCCAATGGGATCTCGTCCACCGCTGCGCTCGGGCCGAAGACGCCGGCATTGTTGAACAGCACATCGATCCGGCCGAAGGCCTCGTAGGCAGAATTGAAGAGACGGTCGACGGCGGCGGGATCGATGACGTCCGCGGGTACCACCAGGGCGCGGGGATGGCCGGCGGCGGTCTCCACCAGCACGTCCCGGCGCCGGCCGGCCAGCGCAACCCGGAAACCGGCGTCGAGCATGGCCCGCGCAACGGCCCTTCCGATCCCGGAACCGGCTCCCGTGATGACGGCGGTACGTTCAGGCTGCGCTTCCTGGGTCATGCTCCGCTCCTGCTCCATTTGACAGATGGGCTGTGGCACCGTTCACTTTACTCATATCTAATGGAAAAGTAATTCCATATTACGAAAGTTCACCACGATGTGAACTCCTAGTTTGCGCACGGACATCGCTGCGCACAGAGAGGTTGGACGTGGCCGCATCAGAAGACACCACTCACATCTTGAGTGGGTTGACAAACCAGCTGTCCGATCGTGATCCGGAAGAAACAGCGGAATGGATCGAATCGCTCGACCAGCTGATCAAGGAACAGGGCACGGAGCGGGCGCAGTTCATCATGCGTTCCCTGCTGCAGCGCGCCGGTGCGCGCAGCGTGGGCGTTCCCATGGTGACCACGACGGACTACGTCAACACGATCCCGGCCGACCAGGAACCTGAGTTCCCCGGCGACGAGGAAACCGAGCGCCGGTACCGTGCCTGGCTGCGCTGGAACGCCGCCATCATGGTTCACCGGTCGCAGCGGCCGGGAATCGGGGTGGGCGGGCATATCTCCACCTACGCGGGCGCCGCAACGCTGTACGAAGTCGGACTGAACCATTTCTTCCGCGGCAAGGACCACCCCGGCGGCGGCGACCATATCTATTTCCAGGGCCACGCGTCTCCGGGCATGTACGCCCGTGCCTACCTTGAGGGGCGGCTGAGCGAGGAGGACCTGGACGGTTTCCGGCAGGAGAAGTCCAAGGAGGGGCACGCCCTGTCCTCCTACCCGCACCCCCGGATGATGCCGGAGTTCTGGGAGTTCCCGACGGTCTCGATGGGCATCGGCCCGATGAATGCGATTTACCAGGCCCAGTCCAACAGGTACCTGCACAACCGCGGTCTCAAGGACACCTCCGAGCAGCACGTGTGGGCGTTCCTGGGCGACGGCGAGATGGACGAGCCCGAAAGCCGCGGGCTGCTGCAGCTGGCCGCCAACGATAACCTGGACAACCTGACCTTCGTGGTCAACTGCAACCTGCAGCGCCTGGACGGGCCGGTGCGCGGCAACGGCAAGATCATGCAGGAGCTGGAGGCGTTCTTCCGCGGCGCCGGCTGGAACGTGATCAAGGTCGTCTGGGGCCGCGAGTGGGACGATCTGCTGGCCAAGGACCATGACGGCTCGCTCGTGAAGATCATGAACGAGACCCTGGACGGGGACTACCAGACCTACAAGGCCGAATCCGGCGGGTTCGTCCGGGAACACTTCTTCGGCAGGACCCCCCAGACCAAGGAGATGGTCGCGGAGCTGACCGACGAGCAGATCTGGAACCTCAAGCGCGGCGGCCACGACTACCGCAAGGTCTACGCCGCCTACAAGGCCGCGATGGAATTCAAGGGCAAGCCGACGGTCATCCTGGCCATGACCGTCAAGGGCTACGGTCTGGGCACGCACTTCGAGGGCCGCAACGCCACCCACCAGATGAAGAAGCTCACGCTCGAGGACCTGAAGAAGTTCCGCGACCACCTCCGGATTCCGATCAGCGACGAACAGCTCGAAGCTGACCTCTACAACGCCCCGTACTACCACCCGGGACCCGATTCGCCCGAGATCAAGTACATGCTCGAGCGCCGGAAGACCCTGGGCGGCTTCGTTCCCGAGCGCCGCGACAACTCCAAGCCAATCCACCTGCCGGATGAAAAGGCCTACGAGGTCGCCATGCGCGGCTCGGGCAAGCAGCAGGCAGCCACCACCATGGCCTTCGTCCGGCTGCTCAAGGACCTGATGCGGGACAAGGAGTTCGGCAAGCGCGTCGTGCCCATCATTCCGGACGAGGCCCGCACCTTCGGCATGGACTCCTTCTTCCCCACGGCCAAGATCTACAACCCGAAGGGACAGAACTACCTGTCCGTGGACCGCGACCTGGTCCTGGCCTACAAGGAATCGCCGCTGGGCCAGATTGTGCATCCAGGTATCAATGAGGCCGGTTCGGTGGCCGCGTTCACCGCCACGGGCACGTCCTACGCCACCCACGGCGAACCGCTGATCCCGATCTACATCTTCTACTCGATGTTCGGCTTCCAGCGCACCGCGGATTCCTTCTGGGCTGCGGCGGACCAGATGACGCGCGGTTTCATCATTGGCGCGACGGCGGGACGCACCACGCTCACCGGCGAGGGCCTGCAGCACGCCGACGGCCATTCGCCGATCCTGGCCTCCACCAACCCGGCCGTGGTCACCTACGACCCGGCGTACGGCTACGAAATCGGGCACATCGTCCGCGACGGACTGAACCGGATGTACGGTCCCGGCTCGCCGGACAACGACGCCGACCGGAACCTGATGTACTACCTCACCGTCTACAACGAGCCGATGGTGCAGCCGGCCGAGCCGGAGAACCTGGACGTCGAAGGCCTGCTGAAGGGCATCTATCTGCTGTCCCCGGCCACCGCGGAAGGCCCGCGCACGCAGCTGCTGGCCTCCGGCGTCGCGGTTCCCTGGGCGCTGGAAGCCCAGCAGATCCTGGCCGACGAGTGGGGCGTCTCCGCCGATGTCTGGTCCGTGACCTCCTGGAACGAACTGCGCCGCGACGCGCTGGCCGCCGAAGCAGACGCTTTCCTCAAGCCGGGTGAGAAAGCCCGCGTGCCGTTCGTGACGCAGCAGCTGGCGGGAGCAGCAGGACCGATCGTCGCGGTCAGCGACTACATGAAGGCCGTGCCGGACCAGATCCGCCAGTTCCTGCCCAACGAGTTCGCCACCCTGGGCGCGGACGGCTTCGGCTTCGCGGACACCCGCGCCGCGGCCCGCCGCTACTTCCAGATCGATTCCCATTCGATCGTGGTCAAGGCGCTGCAGCTGCTGGCGGCCAGGGGAGGGGTCGACGGCGGCGCGGTCGCCTACGCGATCGACCGCTACAAGCTGCATGATGTCAATGCCGGCACCACCGGAAGCGCCGGCGGCGACAGCTAGCGCCGAGGGGCCCCGGC
>NZ_JBNHHC010000154.1:0-4281 GCF_059091865.1 Arthrobacter sp. B0316-1-20
GTGCCCCGCGAGGCTGCCGATCCCTCCCAGTTGACCGACCAGCCCCCGGAACTGGACGCCGAGCAGATCGCCATGGCCGGCGGCACGCGGGACACCGAGATCTACGCCGAGGATACGCTGAGCAACAGCATCCTGATGAACATGGTTCTCAGCAACGGCGCCCGCCTGTACGTCGACCATGCCCATCCCGAATATTCCAGTCCCGAGGTGACCAACCCGAAGGACGCGGTGCTCTGGGACAAGGCGGGGGATGCCGTCGTGCTGGCCGCCGCCCGCCGCATCGGTCGGACGCCCGGGTTCGCCCCCGTCAACCTGTACAAGAACAACACCGACAACAAGAGCGTTTCCTACGGTTCGCACGAGAACTACCTGGTGCCGCGGAGCGTGCCCTTCGGCCACCTGGTCAACGGCCTGATCCCGTTCTTCGTCTCCCGCCAGGTGATCTGCGGCTCCGGCCGCGTGGGCATCGGCATGACGGCGCGGGAATCCGGGTTCCAGATCAGCCAGCGCGCGGACTTCTTCGAGGCGGAAGTGGGGCTGGAGACAACGGTCCGCCGGCCCATTATCAATACCCGCGACGAACCGCACGCCGTTGCGGAGAAGTACCGCCGGCTCCATGTCATCATCGGCGACGCCAATCTCAGCGAAGTGTCCTGCTACCTGAAGATGGGCACCACTTCGCTGGTGCTGTCGATGATCGAGCACGAGACGCTGCCCATGCTTGAGCTGGACGACCCGGTGGAGGCCCTGCAGCGGATCAGCCATGATCCGACCCTGCGCGAAACGGTCCGTCTGCACGACGGACGCCGGGTCAACGGCCTGGATTTGCAGACGATGTACCTGGAGGCTGCGGACAAGCACTGCCGCACGGTCGGCGCCGAGGACCCCCAGACGCTGGACGTGCTCTCGCGCTGGGCCGCGCTGCTGGAGACCCTGGGACGGGACCCTATGGACGCTGCCCGCCAGGTGGACTGGGTGGCCAAGCTCAAGCTGTTGCAGGCGTACCGGGACCGGGACGGCATGGGCTGGGACGATGCCCGGCTGGCGCTGGTGGATCTGCAGTACTCCGACATGCGCCCGGAAAAGGGCCTGTACTACCGGTTGCTGCAGCGCGGGCAGATGGAACGGATCCTCGACGACGCACAGATCGCCCGGGCAGTCACCGAGCCTCCGGCGGACACCCGGGCCTACTTCCGCGGCAAGTGCATCAAGCACTTCCCGAAGGAGGTGATCGGAGCCAGCTGGGATTCGGTGATCTTCGATCTGCCGTCCCACCGCAGGCTCCAGCGCATCCCCACCCGGGAACCGTTGCGCGGCACCCGCGAGCTCACGGGGGTCCTGTTCGACCAGGCCATGGACGCGGAGGAATTCGTGGCGAAACTTCTCGGTGGGCCACCTCCGCCCGTGGCAACATAAGACATATAGGTGAATGGTTCCCAAGGAGGCTAGCATCATGGCAACGCAGGACAGGAAGAGCGTCGAACCCGGCTCCGAGGAGCAGGAATATGTTGACGAAGTGCCAGTTCCGCCGGCCGACGGCCCGGACGCAGCGCCCACTGCCCAGACTGAGGGCGTGGATGACCTCCTGGATGAAATCGACGGTGTGCTTGAGGTGAATGCGGAGGAGTTTGTGCGCGGCTTCGTCCAGAAGGGCGGCCAGTAGACATATGCCCCAGGATCCTTCTGTCGCCGGCATCACGCAGGCGGCTACCTCGTCGTTTTCCGAGTACCTTTCACAGTCCCGGCCCGAGCTACTGCCGTCCACGCGCCTGGCCGGCGATTCGGGCCTGCCCGGTTATTCCGGCCATGGGCACCCGGGCCACGGCCATTCCGCGGGAGCGCAGCTGGCACCCCAGGCGACCACGATCGTCTCGCTCACCTTTGCCGGCGGCGTGCTGATGGCCGGCGACCGCCGTGCAACGATGGGCAACGTGATCGCCAGCCGGCATATCGAGAAGGTCTTCCCGGCGGATCAGTACTCCGTGCTGGGAATCGCGGGCAGCGCGGGAATCGCGCTGGACATCACCAAGCTGTTCCAGGTCGAACTGGAGCACTACGAGAAAATTGAGGGCACCCTCCTGAGCCTGGACGGCAAAGCCAACCGCCTGGGCGCCATGATCCGGGCGAACCTCCCGCTGGCGCTGCAGGGCCTTGCCGTCGTGCCGCTCTTCGCCGGCTTCGACTCCGTCCGCCGGACCGGGAGGCTGTTCTCCTACGATGTGACCGGCGGGCGCTACGAGGAACAGGAACACCACAGCGTGGGGTCCGGGTCGGTCTTTGCCCGCGGCGCCCTGAAGAAACTGTGGAAGCCGAACCTGGACGAGGAAAGCGCGATCCGGGTGGCGGTCGAATCCCTCTATGACGCCGCCGACGACGATTCGGCCACCGGGGGACCGGACCAGATCCGCCAGCTTTGGCCGGTCATCTACACGGTGAACGCTGCCGGCAACCGCCGTGTGCCGGAACGCGAAATGGCTGCCATCTCCGGAGACGTCATCGCCTCGCGGGCCATCGCCGGACGGGAGGCCTGAGATGACGCAGCAGTTCTACGTATCGCCCGAACAACTAATGAAGGACCGGGCGGACTTCGCACGGAAGGGCATTGCCCGCGGCCGCTCGGTGATCGTGTTCAGCTGCCGGGATGGGATTGCGCTGGTGGCGGAGAACCCGTCCCGGTCGCTCCATAAAATCGGCGAAATCTACGACCGCATCGCCTTCGCCGCCGTCGGGAAGTACAACGAGTTCGAGAGCCTGCGGCAGGCGGGCGTGCGGTATGCGGACATCCGCGGCTACTCCTACGATCGGGAGGACGTTACGGCCAGGGGCCTGGCGAGCGTCTATGCGCAAAGCCTGGGGGCCGTATTCACGGCCGAAAGCAAGCCGTTCGAGGTGGAACTGGCAGTGGCCGAGGTCGGCGCCCATCAGGATTCCGACCACCTGTACCGGCTGACCTTCGACGGGTCGATCGCCGATGAAAAGGGCTTTGTGGTGATGGGCGGCCAGGCGGATTCGATTATCGATGTGCTGGGCCGGCGCTGGGCGCCGGAAATGAATTTTGCCGAAGGTATCCGTGCCGCGGTGTCCTCGCTGTCCTATGACGGCAAACCGGCCGAGCGCCGGCCTGCGGACCAGACGGACGCCCAGGGCACGGGCGGGACGCCGCCGAAGCTTCCGTCCAGCATGCTGGAAGTGGCAGTGCTGGACCGGGATCCGCTGTCGGAGCGCGGCAACCGCCGTGCCTTCAGGCGGCTTCCGACGGAAGAGGTGGACGAGATTCTCGCCAGCTAGGAGCGGAGGAAACCGTGGACAGGCGTATTTTCGGAATCGAAACCGAATTCGGCATCTCCTACTCGGGGCCGAATTCACGCCCCCTCTCGCCCGAAGAGGTGGCGCGCTATCTTTTCCGGAAGGTGGTGAGCTGGGGCAGGTCGTCGAACGTGTTCCTCACCAACGGGTCACGGCTCTACCTGGACGTCGGGTCCCACCCCGAATACGCGACGGCCGAGTGCGATGACGTCGGGCAGCTGATCGCCCATGACCGGGCCGGGGAAGTGATCCTGGACGAACTCGTGGACGAAGCGCAGCACCGGCTGCGGCACGAGGGGTTCGACGGCACGGTGTATCTGTTCAAGAACAACACTGACTCGGCGGGGAACTCCTACGGCAGCCACGAGAACTACCTCATACCGCGCAAGGTGGAGTTCACCCGCCTGGCCGACATCCTGATCCCGTTCCTTGTCACCCGCCAGATCCTGGTCGGGGCCGGGAAGGTGCTCAAGACGCAAAACGGCGCGCTGTACGCCTTTTCACAGCGCGCCGACCACATCTGGGAGGGCGTCTCCTCGGCCACCACACGGTCGCGGCCCATCATCAATACGCGGGACGAACCGCATGCGGATGCGGAGCACTACCGCCGGCTGCATGTGATCGCCGGCGATTCGAACATGTCCGAGACCACCACCATGATGAAGGTGGGCACCGTCGACCTCATCCTCCGGATGATCGAGGCCGGCGTGGTCATGCGCGACTTCCGGCTGGAGAATCCTATCCGCAGCATCCGCGACATTTCCCACGACCTCACCGGGTCCCAGCCGCTGCGGCTGGCCAACGGGCGGCAGCTGTCCGCGTTGGACATGCAGGCCGAATATCTTGGCCGGGTCACGGAATTCGTGGAGGCAAACGGGGCACACACCCCCCATGTGCCGCGGATCCTCGAGCTGTGGCAGCGGACGCTGAGCGCGATCCGCTCGGGTGACTACAGTTCCATCGACACGGAGATCG
>NZ_JBNHHC010000155.1:0-4180 GCF_059091865.1 Arthrobacter sp. B0316-1-20
GGCTGCTCCAGGAACTGGACATCCCGGTGTTCCACGACGACCAGCACGGTACCGCGATCGTGACCCTGGCGGCCCTGCACAACGCGCTGCGCGTGGTGGACAAGAAGATCGAAGCAATCCGGATCGTGGTCTCCGGCGTCGGCGCCGCCGGCTCCGCCATCGTCCAGCTGCTCCAGAGCCGCGGTGCGGCGAACATCGTCGCCTGCGACCGCCAGGGGGCCATCCACGCCGGCGGCGAGTACACCGATCCGCACCGCAAATGGATCGCGGACAACACCAACCCGGACGGCTTCAGCGGCACCCTGCACGAAGCGCTGGTGGATGCCGACGTCTTCATCGGCGTCAGCGGTCCGAACATTATGGATGACACGCACGTGGCCACCATGGCCAAGGACGCCATCGTCTTCGCCATGGCCAACCCGGACCCCGAAATCGCCCCGGTGCTCGCGGCCAAGCATGCCGCGGTCGTCGCCACCGGACGCAGCGACTTCCCGAACCAGATCAACAACGTGCTGGCCTTCCCCGGATTCTTCCGCGGCCTGCTGGATGCTGGCGTCGCGGACATCTCCCCTGAGATGCTGGGAACGGCGGCGGACGCCATCGCAGCCTGCGTTTCCGACGAGGAGCTGAACGCCAGCTTCATCATCCCCAGCGTGTTCGATCCGCAGGTAGCCCCGGCCGTGGCCGCCGCCGTTGCCGCGGCCGCGAGCGCCTGAACCCCCGGAACTTCACGACTTCAGAAAGGACAATGCCATGACCTTGGACATCACCGCTCCGCTGCCCTTCGACCGGGCCGCCGAGATCCTCACTCCGGAGGCGCTCGCCTTCGTCGAAAAGCTGCACGACCGTTTCGCCGCCGAGCGCGGCGCCCGCCTGGAGGCCCGCGCGGCCAAGCGCACCGAGGTGGCCCGGACTGGCAAGCTGGACTTCCTGCCGGAAACCGCCGATGTGCGTGCCGGTGACTGGACCGTCGCCCCGGCGCCGGCCGCGCTGCAGGACCGCCGCGTCGAAATTACCGGTCCGGCCACCCCGGCCAAGATGGCCATCAACGCCCTCAACTCCGGCGCCAAGGTGTGGCTTGCCGACCTCGAGGACGCCAGCAGCCCGTCCTGGCACAACGTGATCGACGGCCAGCTGTCCCTGTTCGACGCCGCCCGCGGCCGGCTGCGCTACACCTCCCCGGAGGGCAAGGTCTACGCACTGCGCACGGACGCCCCGCTCGCCGTCGTCGTCACCCGCCCGCGCGGCTGGCACATGGATGAGAACCACATCCACTACAACGGCAAGCCTGCCATCGGCGCCCTGGTGGACTTCGGCCTGCACTTCTTCCACAACGCCAAGCAGCTGTTGGAGAACGGCCACGGCCCGTACTACTACCTGCCGAAGATGGAGAGCCACCTGGAGGCGCGCCTCTGGAACGATATCTTCGTTTTCGCCCAGGACGAGCTCGGCGTCCCGCAGGGGTCCATCCGCGCCACGATGCTGATCGAAACTATCCCGGCCGCGTTTGAGATGGATGAGATCCTCTACGAACTGCGCGACCACGCCTCCGGCCTCAACGCCGGCCGATGGGACTACCTGTTCAGCATCATCAAGTACTTCCGCGACGCCGGCAGCGAATTCATCCTCCCGGACCGGGCCGCCGTGTCCATGACCGCGCCGTTCATGCGGGCCTACACCGAACTGCTGGTCAAGACCTGCCACGCCCGCAACGCCTTCGCCATGGGCGGTATGGCCGCGTTCATTCCGAACCGCCGTGAGCCGCAGATCACCGAGGAGGCATTCGCCAAGGTCCGCGCGGACAAGACCCGCGAGGCGAACGACGGCTTCGACGGCTCCTGGGTAGCGCACCCGGACCTGGTCCCGATCTGCCAGGAAGTGTTCGACGGCGTCCTGGGCCCCAAGCCGAACCAAGTGGACCGCAAGCGCGACGACGTCGAAGTCACCGCGGCCCAGTTGATCGACGTCGCCTCCGCGCCCGGCGAGGTCACCGAGGCGGGCCTGCGCGGCAACCTCTATGTCGCCGTCGCCTACACGGCTGTCTGGCTCTCCGGCAACGGGGCGGTCGCCATCCACAACCTGATGGAGGACGCCGCCACCGCGGAGATCTCCCGCTCGCAGGTCTGGCAGCAGATCCGCAATCAGGTCAAGCTTACGGACACCGGCAACACGGTGACCCGCGACCTGGTGGAACGTCTGCTTAAGGAGGAGACCGAGAAGCTGCGCTCCGAGGTCGGCGAGGAGGACTTCACGAAGTTCTACGAGCCGGCAGCCCGGATCATCGCGGATATTTGCCTCTCCGAGGAGTACACGGACTTCCTCACCACCCCGGCCTACAAGCTGGTGGCCTAGTGAGCCCGGTTAAGGAAGGGAACCCGGTGCAGGAGGAGGTTGCCGGCGGCACCTTCGACCTCGCAGCCTTCGACGCGCAGTTGGCTGACACGGACCGCCTGCTCGCCCGTGCCTACAAGGGCGACGACGGCACCCGCCAGCCGGTGCACACGGTCTATGTGCCGGCGGACCGGTACCGCCCGTCGCTGCCGCTGCACTGGGGGCAGGAGGCGACGGCGGCGGTCACCGAGTACGGCGGTTTCACCAAGCTGAGCCGGCTCCTGGGCCTGAGCGAGGCGCTCGCCGAGCAGGTCGCGCCGAAGGTGGCGGCCAAGCTCGCCTCCGAGCCGATCGAGGACCTGCGGCTGGACTTCGAGGACGGCTACGGCAACCGCCCGGACGAGGAAGAGGACGCCGACGCCGTCCGGGCCGCCGAGCAGGTTGCCGACGCCGTGGCACACGGCATGGCGCCGCCCTTTATCGGCATCCGCTTCAAGTCCTTCGAAGCACCGACCCGCCGCCGGGGCCTGCGGACGCTGGACCTCTTCGTATCCACGCTCGTCCGGCTGGGCCGGGATGCGGACCGGACGGGGGCCGCGGATCCGCTGCCGGCCAGCCTGGTGCTGACGCTGCCGAAGGTCACCACGGTGGCCCAGGTAGAGGCGATGGTTTCCGCCTGCCTCCAGTTGGAGCAGGCCCACGGCCTGCCGGAGCGCCGGCTGCGCTTCGAGGTGCAAATGGAAACCCCGCAGCTGATCCTCGGCGCGGACGGCTCCGTGCCGGCAGCCCAGCTCCCGCACCGGGGCGATGGCCGGATCACCGCGCTGCACTACGGCACCTACGACTACAGCGACTCACTGCAGATCGCCGCGGCCTACCAGTCCATGGAGCACCCCGCGGCGGACTTCGCCAAACAGGTCATGCAAGTCGCCGTGGCGGGTACCGGCATCCGCCTCTCCGACGGCTCCACCAACATCATTCCGGTGGGTACGGCCGAGGAAGTGCTGGCCGCCTGGCAGCTGCACGCCCGGCTGGTGCGGCGCTCGCTGGAGAACGGCTACTACCAGGGCTGGGACCTGCATGCCGCGCAGCTGCCCACGCGCTTCATCGCCACCTACGCGTTCTACCGCGAGGGCCTGCCGGCCGGGGCAGTCCGGCTGCGCAACTACGTGCACCGCAGCGCCAGCGGCATCATGGACGAGCCTGCCACCGCCCGGGCACTGGCCCGCTTCGTCAACCGCGGCGTGCTCTGCGGCGCGGTCAGCGCCGCGGAGGTCCAGGAACAGGCCGGCATCTCCCTGGCTCAGCTGCAGCAGCTGGCGCATCCCAACCTTCACAGCAACCCCAAGGAACAGCAATGAGCTACTTCTCACCCGAAGGCGGCCTGCCGCCGCAGACCAACCTGCTCACCGACCGCGCGGTCGTCAAGCAGGCCTACACCGTCATCCCGAAGGGCGTGCTGCGGGACATCGTCACCAGCAACCTGCCGGGCTGGACGAATACCCGGTCCTGGATCATCGCCCGGCCGATCGCCGGATTTGCGACGACGTTCGCTCAGCTGATCGTGGAGGTGGCCCCCGGCGGGGGAAGCCAGAAGCCGGAGCCGGAGGCCGGCGTCGAAGGCGTCATCTTCCTGACCAAGGGCCAGCTGATGCTGACCCTGGAAGGCGAGCAGCACACGCTGGAAGCGGGCGGGTACGCCTACCTCGCCGCCGGTGCGGACTGGTCGGTCAAGAACGACGGCGGCGAGGCCGCCAGTTTCCACTGGGTCCGCAAGGCCTACGAGCCGCTGGAGGGCTATACGGCCAAGTCCTTCGTCACCACAGCGACGACATCGCCGCCGAAGGCC
>NZ_JBNHHC010000156.1:0-4169 GCF_059091865.1 Arthrobacter sp. B0316-1-20
GCTTCACGCCAAGGCGCTGTGCGTTGGAATCGCGACCATTGCGAGTGGAGCTCGCACCCTTCTTATGTGCCATCTGATTTGCCAAACCGACCACCAGCACGATCTGGACGGCCACGTCGATCATGCAGCTGACGGCACGCGCCGCAAAGCTTGCCGGGCGCAACTCCAGGACCACGGCCTCGCCGGTCACGATGGAACTCATGTGAACTAGTCTAGAGGCGTGGATATCGATGCCTTCAGCGCCGTGCACAAAGCGGACTGGGACCGCCTGGACCAGCTGGCCGCAAAACCGATGCTGAGCGGCGAGGAAGCGGACGAACTGCTCGTCCTTTACCAGCGGACTTCCACCCATCTGTCGATGATCCGGTCCATTGCTCCGGAAGGCGCCCTGTCGGCGTCGTTGTCCACCCGCCTGTCGCGGGCGCGGACCAAGTTCACCGGCGCCCGCTCCAATTTCATGGAGGACGTTGCGGTGTTCTTCGTCCATTCGCTGCCGGCTGCGTTCTACCGGCTGCGCTGGTTGACCGCGGCCATCGGCGTGCTGTTCGTGGGCGTCGCCTGGCTGTTCGGCGCCTGGGTGGCCGGGACCCCGGAGGTCGTCAATGCCATGGGCAGCGATGCCCAGATCCGGCAGTATGTCGAGGCCGACTTCGTGGACTATTACTCGGAGAACCCGGCCGCCTCCTTCGCCGGTGCGGTCTGGACCAACAACGCCTGGATCGCCGTGCAGTGCGTGGCGTTCGGGATCACCGGGCTTTGGGTCCCGGTGGTGCTGTACCAGAATGCGCAGGGCGTGGGTATGGCCGGCGGCCTGATGGCGGCGTTCGACGAGCTGGACACGTTCTTCATTTACATCCTGCCGCACGGGTTCATGGAGCTGACCTCGATCTTCATTGCGGCAGCCGCGGGCCTGCGGATCTTCTGGGCGTGGGTGGCCCCCGGGCCGCGGCCGCGGCTGACCGCGCTGGCCGAGGAGGGACGGTCGCTGATGACCGTGGCGCTGGGCCTGGTGCTGGTGCTGTTCGTTTCCGGCCTGGTGGAGGGGTTCGTGACGCCGAGTCCGCTGCCGGCGTGGCTGCGGCTGGCGATCGGTTTCCTGGTGTTCGCGGCGTACTGGGTGTACACGTTGCTGCTGGGCAAAAAAGCGTACGACGCCGGTCACCGCGGCGATCTGAATGTCACCGATGCCGGGGACCGGATCCGTACGGCCTGACCGGCGTGCCGCTGGTTGGTGCGTCTTTCGAATCATCGCGGCGCCGGACGGGGTGGCAGCACGTTTCGGCCCGCACCGGCCGGTAATCTCGAACTAAGCAGTACCGGCGCGGGCCGGTCCATGCCCGCACTCGTCCGTTCCGACCGTCACGAAAGAGGCATTAGTGGCACGCGAAGAAGAAGCCCCCAGGCAGGTACCGGGACGCCAGGAGGCGGAACCGGCGCCGGACGACCGGGACCGGACCGCGGTCCAGGGCCGGACCGCTCCGCTCAGCGCTGCGACGCTGGTAGCCGGCGCGGCGGATGATCCGGCGCTTGCGCAGCTGGAGGCTGCGGCAGGTGCTGCGGCGGTGACACCGCAGACCGCCGACGTCCCGGTCACGGCGGTCTTCCCGCTTGCCGAGGACAGGGCCGGCGCGTCCGGAGCCGGGGCCCCGCTGCCCGAGTTCCTGGAACCGAGGGCTGCGAAGCCGCAGGTCCCGGGACCGGAGGCGCCGAAGGACGTTGCACCGGAACAGGCTGCCCCGGAACCGGCTGCCCTCACGGAGGATGCCACGGAAACGGCTCCTGCCGTCCCCGCCACCATCCGCCAGCGGCACAACCTGCCCATGCGCAAGGCCGGCACCATGCCGGCCGACCTGAAGCGTTACGAGGACACCACCACACCCGAGGCCGGCCGCACCGCCGAAGCCGGGACCGGAACCGAAACGGGAACCGGGACGGCGAGCCTGCCGGTAGCAGCCTCCGCTGCGGTGCCCGCCCCGGACGCTTCAGCCGACTCCGATCGCGCGGCCCCGTCTCCCCGCCGGGCAGCCGGCGCCGGCGCGGACCCGGCACCGCAGACAACCGAGCTGTCGATCCGTCCGCCGGAGGAAGAGGTCATCCGCCGGGTGGCGGAGCGGGAGGAGGCAGTCAGCGCCAAGCCGCTGGCCGGCCGTATCCTGCAGACCCTGCTGGCGGTCTTCTTCCCGTTCATGCTCGTCGCCGGGGCCATCCGGCTGCTGACCACGCCGCTGTTCCTGTGGATCGAGTACCACCGGCCCGGCTTCCCGGTGGACACCTACGGCTTCAGCATCGACGACCGGATGACGTACGGTTCCTACGCCCTGGATTACATCATGAACTGGGCCGGGCCCCGCTATCTGGGCGAGGTGGTCAATGCCGAGGGTGACAACCTGTTCCTGCCCACCGAGGTCAGCCACATGCAGGACGTGAAATGGGTCCTGGCCCTGTCCTTCGTCGCGGCAACCGTGATGCTGGTCTTCAGCATCATCGCGGCGGTCTACCTGGCCCGGAAGTACAAGGGCGGCATCCGGCGCGGGCTCTTCGCCGGGTCGGTAGCGACGATCGTGCTGATCGGTGCCCTGGCCGCCGTCGCACTGCTGGCCTGGGACGTCTTCTTCACCGCCCTGCACAATGTGTTCTTCGCCGAAGGCACGTGGAGCTTCCGCTTCAGCGACACGCTGATCCGGCTCTTCCCGCCGCAGTTCTGGATGGATGCGGGGATCGCCGTCGGTGCCCTGGTGCTGATGACAGCCGTCACCACCCTGGTCTTCACCTGGCCCACCCGGGAGCGCCGCCGCCGTTCGATGGAAGCGCAGCGCGCGGCCCGGGAGCGCTACTTGACGTAGAGCTTCTCCACGTCGGCGGCGAAATCCTCGAGCACCACATTGCGCTTGAGCTTGAGCGTCGGAGTCATATGGCCGGACTCGAGCGTGAAGTCCCGCTCCAGCACCACGAATTTGCGGATCTGCTCGGCGCGGGACACGGTGGCATTCGCCCCGTCAATGGCCTGCTGCAGCTCGCCGAGGATCCGGGCGTCGGTGCACGCCTCTGACGGGCTGAGGGCCGGCAGCTGCTGCGCGGAGGCCCAGGAAGCCAGCGCCTCGCTGTCCAGCGTCACCAGCGCCGAGACGAAGGGCCGGCCTTCGCCGACGACGACGGCCTGGCTGACCAGGGGATGCTCGCGCACCTTCTCTTCGAGCGGCTCCGGCGCGACATTCTTGCCGCTGGCCGTGACCAGCAGGTCCTTCTTGCGGCCGGTGATCGTCAGGAAACCGTCCTCGTCCAGCTCGCCCAGGTCCCCGGTGTGGAAGAAGCCGTCGGTGAAGGCAGTCTCGTTGGCCTGAGGATTGTTGTGGTAGCCGGCGAACACGCCGATGCCCTTGATCAGCACCTCGCCGTCGTCCTCGATCCGGATGGCGGTTCCCGGAACCGGGATGCCGACGCTGCCCACATGGACCAGGTTCGGGGTCTCCACCGAAGCGGGGGCCGTGGTTTCGGTGAGGCCGTAGCCCTGCAGGACGTTGATACCGGCGCCGCGGAAGAAGTGCGCCAGGTGCGGGCTGAGCCCGCTGGCGCCGGAGACGGCGTAGTCCAGTTCGCCGCCGAAGACCGCCCGCAGCTTGGGATAGAGCAGCTTGTTGAACAGCGCCCGCTTGGCCTGCAGGATGGGGCCGGGTCCGCGTCCGGTCCCGCGGTTGCGGGCATCCAGCGCCCGGGAGTAGCTGACCGCGGTGTCCACGGCGGCGTCGAAGAGCTTGGCCTTGCCCCCGGCCTGGGCCTTCTGCTGGGCGCCGGCAAAGATTTTTTCGAAGATGCGCGGAACGGCCAGCAGGAAGGTCGGCTGGTAGGTGCCGAGGTCCTCGAGCAGTTCGGCCGCATTGGCGGTGTGGCCCATCTTGACGCCGGCGGCCATGCAGATGACCTGGACGGCGCGGGCCAGCACGTGCGCCAGCGGCAGGAACATCAGGCTGCGTGCGTTGGGGGCCAGCAGCAGCTCGGCGAGGAACTCCGTCACGTTCACCGCCACCAGCGCGAAGTTCGCGTGGGTGATCTCACAGCCCTTGGGCCGTCCGGTGGTGCCGGAGGTGTAGACCAGCGAGTCCGCGCATTAGTAACGGCAAAGTAGCGGTAAAGCTGCGAGGCATGTTCGACGCGGAGGTCGCCGAGCGACT
>NZ_JBNHHC010000157.1:0-4161 GCF_059091865.1 Arthrobacter sp. B0316-1-20
CCGGACGCGTCATGACGGAGAAGGGCTACGGCCGGATCATCAACCTGGCCTCCCAGGCGAGCGTCATCGCTCTGGATAAGCACGTGGCCTACTGTGCCAGTAAGGCTGCGGTGGTTGGCATGACCAAGGTCCTGGCGATGGAGTGGGCGCGTCAGGGCGTCACGGTCAATGCCGTGTCGCCGACCGTGGTGGAGACCCCACTGGGCAAGAAGGCCTGGGCCGGCGAGGTGGGCGAGGCCATGAAGGCGCAGATTCCGGTCGGACGCTTCGCCCAGCCGGAGGAGGTCGCGGCCATGATCGCGTACCTGGCCGGCGAGAACGCCGCCATGGTCACCGGTGAGAACCTGCTGATCGACGGCGGCTACTCCATGGTCTGACCACCCCTCTGCGCTCTCTGCCCGCGAGGACGTGGCGCTGTTCCGCGGAAGCTGTTGCGAAACCACTTCACCGGAGCAACGCCACGTCCTCGGCGTTCCGGCGCGGGTAGGATTGCCGGGTGACTGCTTCAGATTTCCCCGAGGGCATGCCGGCCCGCACCGCTCCGCTGCTGGGCGCGGCAGATATCCGCAGGCTGGCCGCGGAGCTGGACGTGCGGCCCACCAAAACGCTGGGGCAGAACTTCGTCATTGATGGCAACACCATCCGGCGGATCGTCGCCGCCGCGCACGTGCAGCCGGAGGAGACCGTGCTGGAGGTCGGCCCCGGCCTGGGGTCGCTGACGCTGGGCCTGCTGGACGTCGCCAAGCGGGTTGTCGCCGTTGAAATCGACGCCGTGCTCGCCGGCCGGCTTCCCGACACCGTGGCCAAGTGGCGGCCGGACGCGGCGGCGAGCCTCGACGTCGTACTTTCCGATGCGATGAAGGTGACCGAGCTGCCCCACCAGCCCGCAGCTCTGGTGGCGAACCTGCCGTACAACGTCGCGGTGCCCGTGGTCCTGCACCTGCTGGAGCATTTTCCCAGCCTGCAGCACGGGCTGGTAATGGTGCAGGAGGAGGTCGCGGACCGGCTGGCGGCCGGGCCCGGGTCCAGGACCTACGGGGTCCCGTCGGTGAAGGCTGCCTGGTACACGCAGATGCGCAAGGCCGGGACCATCGGCATGAATGTCTTCTGGCCGGCCCCGAAGATCGCCTCCGGCCTGGTCGCCTTCACCCGGCGCGAGCCCCCGGTCACCCGGGCCAGCCGCGTGGAGGTCTTCCGGGTCATTGACGCAGCGTTCGCCCAGCGCCGCAAGACGCTGCGCGCGGCGCTGGCCGGCTGGGCGGGCAGCCCGGCCGAGGCGGAGAAGGCGCTGCTGGCGGCAAATGTGGATCCCAGCGCGCGCGGCGAGGTGCTGGACGTGGCGGCGTTCGCGCGGATCGCCGAACACAAGGTGCCGCTGACGGCTTAGCGTGACGGCCGGCGCGCAATGATAATTCGTCCCGAGGCCCACCGTCCTTTAGGTTTGTGGTTATGAACGCTGCCATACCACGGTCGGTCCGGGTCAAGGCTCCCGGGAAAATCAATGTGTCCCTCCGGGTGGGACCGTTGCGGGAGGACGGCTACCACAGCGTGGCCAGCGTCTACCTGGCGGTTTCGCTGTATGAAGAGGTCACCGCCACGGCGACCGCCGGCGGAGGCATCACGGTCACCGTCAACCACGGCCAGGGCCAGCTCAACGTCCCGCTCGCGGACATTCCGCTGGACGGCAACAACCTGGCCGCCCGCGCCGCCGCGCTGCTGGCGAGCACGAGCGGAACCTCCCCCGGCGTGAACCTGGACATCACCAAGCGCGTGCCCGTGGCCGGCGGGATGGGCGGCGGATCGGCGGATGCGGCCGCGGCCCTGCTGGCCTGCGACGCGCTGTGGAACTGCGGCTTCTCCCGGGATCAGCTTGCCACGATGGCGGCGGAACTGGGCGCCGATGTGCCGTTCTCGCTGCTCGGCGGCACGGCCGTGGGCCTGGGCGTGGGGGACCGGCTCACCCCGGCGATCTCCAAAACCGAAATCAACTGGGTCCTGGTCACCTCCCCGTACGGGCTGTCGACGCCGGCGGTATACGGGAAGCTGGACGAACAGCGCGAACGGGACGGCATTTTCGCGGCGGAACCCAGCGAGGTGGATCCGGCGATCCTTTCGGCCATGCGCTCGGGCGACGTCGGCCGGCTGGCGGATGTGCTCCACAACGACCTGCAGCCCGCGGCGCTGGAACTGGCCCCGGAGCTGGCCGGGATCCTCAACGCCGGTGAGCGCCACGGCGCGCTGGCCGGGCTGGTCTCCGGTTCCGGCCCGACCATCGCCTTCCTGGTCCACGACGCGGACGCCGGGGAGGACCTGGCCGCCGCGCTGGAGGCGGAGGGCTTCAATGCCATCCAGGTCCACGGGCCGGTCCACGGAGCGCGGATCATGGGAGACCTGGTCTCGGCCTAGATAAAATAGCTTTGCCCGCCCGGCACAGCAACAGAAAGTGGTTTTTCCTTGGCACACCTGCTCGGTGCTGAAAACATCAGCATTACCTTCGGCACCCGCACCATCCTGGACGGCGTCACCCTCGGCATCGAAGAGGGGGACCGGATCGGCATGGTGGGCCGCAACGGCGACGGCAAATCCACGCTCATGCGCCTGCTCGCCCAGCGCTCCACGCCCGATTCCGGCCGCGTTACCCACCGCCGGGACCTGAACGTCGGGTACCTGGACCAGTCGGACGTGCTCGCCGGCGAGCTGCCGGTGGGGGAGGCGATCGTCGGGGACCGGGCGGACTATGAATGGGCCTCCAACCCGAAGATCCGCGAGATCATGGAGGGCCTGGTCGAGGACGTCGACTGGCACGCGAAGATGTCCTCGCTCTCCGGCGGGCAGAAGCGGCGCGTGGCGCTGGCCAAGCTGCTGATCGAGGACCACGACGTGATCATGCTGGATGAGCCCACCAACCACCTGGACGTGGAGGGTGTGGCCTGGCTGGCCCGGCACCTGAAGACCCGCTGGCGCCCCACCGAGGCGGCCTTCGTGGTGGTCACCCACGACCGCTGGTTCCTGGACGAGGTCTGCACCCGGACCTGGGAGGTCCACGATGGGATGGTGGAACCGTTCGACGGCGGCTACGCGGCTTACGTACTGGCGCGCGCCGAACGCGACCGGACGGCCGCGGTGGTGGAGCAGAAGCGGCAGCAGCTGGTCAAGAAGGAACTGGCCTGGCTGCGCCGCGGCGCCCCTGCCCGGACTGCCAAGCCGAAGTTCCGCATCGAGGCGGCGAACGAGCTGATCGCGGACGTGCCCGAACCGCGCGACACGCTGGCCCTGAACAAGATGGCCACGGCGCGGCTGGGCAAGGACGTACTGGACCTGGAAAACGTCACCTACGTGCCGGCGCCGCGCCTCACGTCCGGAGACGGGGAGCGGGTCGGGGCCGCCTCGGACCAGGCACGGCGGCTGGCCGATGCCGAAACCACCGGCGAGGACCCACTGTTCACCAACATCACCCTGCGCCTGGCGCCGGGCGAACGGCTGGGCATCGTGGGCGTCAACGGCGCCGGCAAGACCACGCTGCTGCGCCTGCTCAACGGGGAAATCCAGCCGACCTCCGGCCGCCTGAAGCGGGGCAAGACGGTGGTCACCGCGGTCCTGACCCAGGATGTGAAGGAGATCGACGACGTCGCTGACCTGCGCGTCATCGAGGTCATCGAACAGGAAAAGCGTGTTTTCAACGTGGGCGGCCGGGAGCTCTCCGCCGGGCAGCTGGTGGAACAGCTTGGCTTCTCCAACCAGCGGCAGTGGACGCGGGTCCGCGAGCTCTCCGGCGGCGAGCGGCGCAGGCTGCAGTTGCTGCGACTGCTGGTCGGCGAGCCAAATGTGCTGATGCTGGACGAGCCCACCAATGACCTGGACACGGACACGCTGGCCGCGGTGGAGGACGTACTGGACGGCTGGCCCGGCACTTTGGTGGTGGTCTCGCACGACCGCTACCTGCTGGAACGGGTCACCGACCACCAGATGGCACTGCTGGGCGACGGCAAGCTGCGCGGGCTGCCCGGCGGTGTGGACCAGTACCTGGAACTGCGGGAGGCGGCGCTCGCGGGCGCGAAGTCAGGGGTTGGCCGCGAGGCCGGGGGGCCTGCGCCCCGACCTGGCAGCGAAACCCCGGCTTCGGCCGGAGGGACGGGGGCGTCCGAGGCTGAGAAGCGCACC
>NZ_JBNHHC010000158.1:0-4152 GCF_059091865.1 Arthrobacter sp. B0316-1-20
AATCGATGCACTTGATCAGGGCGCTCACGTCCTCGGGCTCGATCGCCACGAAGGTGGCGATGCGCAGCTGGTTGCGGCCGAGCTTGCGGTACGGCTCCACATCCACTACGCCGTTGGCCCGCAGCACCTTGGCCACTGCCGCAGCGTCCACCGAGTCGGCGAAGTCGATGGTGGCGATCACGTTGGAACGGTGCTCAGGGTTCGCCACATACGGGGTGGTCAAGGGATTGGTCTCTGCCCACTCGTAGACCCGGCCGGCCGAATCCGCCGTCCGCTTGGCGGCGAAGTCCAGGCCGCCCTGGGCGTTCAGCCACTCGACTTGGGCGTTGAGGGTCACCAGCGTGGACAGCGCCGGAGTGTTGTAGGTCTGGTTCTTCAGCGAGTTGTCGATTGCGGTGGACAGGTTCAGGAAGTCCGGGATCCAGCGGTCGGTCGCGGAGATCTTCGCGGCGCGCTCCAGCGCGGCAGGGGAGAAGAGGCCCAGCCACAGGCCGCCGTCGGAGGCGAAGTTCTTCTGCGGCGAGAAGTAGTAGACATCAGGCTGGGAAACGTCCACGTTGAGGCCGCCCGCGGCGGAGGTCGCATCGATGAGGACCAGGGCGCCTTCATCCGCACCTGCTACCCGCTGGACCGGCGCGGCGACGCCGGTGGAGGTTTCGTTCTGTGCCCAGGCGTAGACATCGACGCCGGCCTCGGCGGACGGGGTTGGCAGGGAGCCGGGCTCCGACTTGATGATGGAGGACGCCTCGAGGAACGGCGCCTTGTCCGTGGCCGAGGCGAACTTGGAGCTGAATTCGCCGAAGGACAGGTGCTGGGCCTTCTTCTCGACGAGGCCGAAGGTGGCGATATCCCAGAAGGCGGTGGCTCCGCCGATGCCAAGGATCACCTCATAGCCTTCCGGCGCTTTGAAGAACTGGCCCAGCCCCTCGCGGATGCTGCCGACCAGGTTCTTCACCGGGGCCTGCCGGTGCGAGGTGCCCAGGATTCCGGGATTCGCCTTCGCCAGTGCGTCGAGCTGCTCCTGGCGGACCTTCGACGGTCCGGCTCCGAAGCGGCCGTCCTTGGGCAGGAGTTCGGTGGGGATGCGGATAGTTGCGTTTTCGCTCATGGCGGCTCCAAACAATTCAGGGCTTTGTGTTGGTTCCTCACATTCTGCCCCAGTGCGGTCCGGCGGAGTTAGTTGAGGACGAATAATTCCCTGCGGCGGGACGCGGCGGGCACGTGGGGATTATCTGGACTCTGTACAAATAAGCTAATCTAAGGGGATGAGCGGCGGCGCGCTCCGCCGCCCGCTGTACCCCGCCTTCCATCCCGCTCTAGGAGCTGAACCGACGTGACAGACCTGATCGATACAACGGAGATGTATCTGCGCACCATCCTGGAGCTGGAGGAAGAAAACATTGTCGCGCTGCGGGCCCGCATTGCGGAACGGCTGCGCCATTCAGGTCCCACCGTCTCCCAGACCATCGGCCGGATGGAGCGGGACGGACTCGTGGTGGTATCCAATGACCGCCGCTTGGAGTTGACGGAAGCGGGCCGCCAGCGTGCCACTGAGGTAATGCGTAAGCACCGCCTCGCGGAACGCCTGCTTGCGGACGTGATCGGGCTGGACTGGGCCTACGTCCATGACGAGGCTTGCCGCTGGGAGCACGTGATGAGCGAGCGGGTGGAGCAGCGCCTGTATGAACTGCTGGGTCGGCCGACGGAATCGCCGTACGGAAATCCGATCCCGGGGCTCGAATCCCTGGGCGGCGAGCCGGCCAGGGGATTCACCGAGGGTGTAATCAACCTGCTGGAAGCCATGCGTGGCTATACCAAGGATTCGGCAGTCACGCTGGTACGGTTGTCCGAGCCGATCCAGGTAGAGCCGGAACTGCTGGCCCAACTGGATGAAGGCGGTCTCCGTCCCGGGGCGAAACTGACGTTGGAAGCGGTGGGCGAATACGTATCCGTCCGCGTTCCGGACATCGAGGGGGCTCTGGAACTGCCGCCAGAGGTCGCTGTACACGTCTTCGTGTCCGTCGCCTGACCAGTCCCCCGGAAACGCGGCGCAGGGACCTTCCTGTCCGCAATCTTGCCTGTCCGCAGACCGGCAGGTACGGCCGGAAGATGCGGCCGGCAATGGCGCGATGACGCGCCGTGATTTCCGCCATTTGGCCGAGCTGGCCATGTTGGATGCGTCACATGCCCCACTAGGCAATATGCATAGTGTGGGCGGTCCATACTCTGAAAATCCTTACAATAACGGCCGTTCTGGCTGTCTCTCCGACTTGTGGGATGTCCCAAGAGTTACCCACAGGGAATATAACGAAATTGTAACCGCCCGTTTTGGCTGTTTATAGTTGAGCCCTGGCGCCGAGACCTAGGCGTTATCGGATCCGCAGCCGAGCCCTGTCAGCGGATGCGATGTTTCAACCCACCTTGACAGGGGCGGAGGACCCATTGAGCGGCAGTTTCTGATCAACGTCTGATCGACTGCCTTGGGGTGAAGTCTCCAAATAACCGCAAAACAACCATGTCCTGCATGGGTGATTTGCGGTGCCTGGAGGCCGAGTTTCTCTACTCGAATCCGACAGCTAACTTCGCAGGCTTCAGGAGAGGGAAACTTTTGTCTAAGCACAAAGCAACGGGAGGCTTCCGTTCAGCCTCCCCGGCAGCCGATCGGAACCCGCGTGGCGGCCAGCATGCCAGCCGCCGGGCCTCCGAAGCCCGTCCGTCCGTCGCGGGCAAGGGCCTGGGCCAGAAGATGGGAGTCGTTGCCGCGGCTTCCGGCTTGGCGCTCACCGTCCTGATGCCTTCGGCCTCTGCAGTGGGGGATCAGCCCGCCGCGGACCAGCCCGCCGCTGCCCCCGTGGTCGAACCGGCCGTCAATGCGAGCGTCTCCGCCGCTGCAGGCACCACGGTCGACTTCACGCGCTCCGGGCTGTCCAGCAGCTTCGATCCGGACGCCAAACTGCATCAGGTAATGGTTGCTTCGGGTGGAGATATCCAGCGAACGGCCGCCAAGGGCACCCTGTCCCAGCCGATCGCGGAGCTCAAACTGACTTCTCCGTTCGGCTACCGTATTTCCCCGATCACCGGCGCAAGCGGCGAACTACACACCGGCCAGGACTACGGCTCCGCCTGCGGAACCCCGGTCCAGACGGCCGCGGGGGGCACTGTGAAGTCCGCCGGATGGCATGCCTATGGCGGCGGAAACCGTGTGGAAGTAGACCATGGCAACGGCCTGGTGACTACCTACAACCACATGTCCGCCATCGATGTGAAGGTGGGCCAGGTGCTGGAGCGTGGGGACGGCGTCGGCAAGGTTGGCAGCACCGGTGCTTCGACGGGATGCCATCTGCATTTCGAAGTGATGCTCAAGGACAAGCACGTGGACCCGCTGGGCTGGCTGTAACCGAGTCCACACCATTCCGTGATCAGAATGTGACATTGGAATAAATCTGTTATAGCGTTCAACCCGTGCCAAATTCGAAAAGGATTGGCACCCTCGAGCAGATTGCCTAGCTCTGCCACTGTCCGAGGTCCGTTCGCATCTTCGCATGGCAGGGGCGGGGGAACCACTTTCGGGCTTCTGGGGAAGCCCTTGGGGTTAAGTCGCACAGCGTACTGGGCTACCAGTGCTGCCGTACGGCCGGATGACTCCCATCCGAATCCGACAGCTCACCTCGCAGGCATTGGGAGAGGTAATCATCCATGTCCGCACGCACTGCCAGCCGCCATCGCGCTGCTACTGTTCGCACCAGCCCCCTGACCACCATTTCCAAGGCCGTTTCCGCCAATGCCGGTTCCTTCGGCCGCCAGGCTGCCGTGGTGGCCGCCGCTTCCGGCCTGGTGCTGGCCAGCGGCGTCTCCGCAAACGCCGCGGGCGCGCCCGCGCTTCGTGAGGCTGTGACCACGCCGCTGACCATCCAGGCCCAGGTGCCAGTCCAGGCCCCGGCCGAGGCTCAAATCAGCTTCGATCGCCCCAAGGTGTCTTCCATTGCTGCACCGGTCGTCGAGCAGACCCCGGCCGTTGAAGCTCCGGCAGCCGAAGCTCCGGCTGCGCCGGCTGCCGCAGCCCCCGCCGCGCCGGCTCGTGCCGCGGCCCCCGCGGTGGCAGCTCCTGCAGCTGCGCCTGCCGCACAGGTCCAGCGCGCCGCCGCACCGGCC
>NZ_JBNHHC010000159.1:0-4152 GCF_059091865.1 Arthrobacter sp. B0316-1-20
ATGGAAAACATCCCGGGGTCCCAGCCGGCGGAAATCAGCGCTGTCTTCCCGGCGGCCCGCGCCGGCGCGTCGACGGCGTCGGTCCCCCAGCTGGCGGGCCACCTTCTCCACATCGACGTCGGACAGCGCCGACCCCGCGGAGGACTGCGAGAGCTGTTCGGCGAGCGCATCGAGTTCGGCCAGGTCCTGGAGCACGCCGGTGCCATCGCCCAGACCGAGTCCCTCGTCGCCGTGGAACTGTTCCGACCCGGTCCAGTCCTCGCCCGGGCGCAGCGTCTGGAGGGTCGCATCGAGTCGGCTGAGCTGGTCCATGAGTTCGGGGGAGCCGAAGGCATGGGCGGACAGGGCCAGGAGCTCCTCGCGCTGCTCCGGGGTCATGGACCGGAGCATCCGCTGGGCGGCGGCCGAACGCTTCGCGAGGACGTCGACCAGTTCGTCGATGTCCTGCGGATTCTCCGGGAACTGCTCGCCGTGCTTGGCCATGAATGCCTCGAAGTCGGCGGGGGTGTCCTCGCCCCGGGTGTGTTTGCCGAGCAGGTCGTTGAGATCCCGCAGCATCTCGGTGATCGCCGCCCGGTCCTCCTCGGTGGCGTTCTCCAGGGCGTTCTTCATGCCCGCAAACCGTGTCTCCAGCATCTCTCGGCCGAGCAGGTCCCGGATCCGTCCGTAGACCTGCCGTGCGGTGTCGGACTGCCAGTCGTAGGTGGACAGTTCGGTGACTGCCGCGGCGGTGGAGGAGGGCAGGTTCTGCATCTGCATCTCGCGGAAGGCGCGGTCGGTCTCGTCCATCCGGATGTCCCGGGCGAGTTGCTTGCGCTCCTCGAGGACCGCCTCATCGAGAAGTCTCCTGACCTCCTGGAAGGTGCCGTCGAGCCGGTGCCGGCCCAGCAGGTCCCGGCGGCGCCGCTGGACTCGGCCCGCCAGGTCGTCCAGCCCGCGCATGGACCGGCCGCCGCGGCGCAGAAACTCGCGAAGCGCCTGGCCAGGGGAGTAGCCGGCCATGACGTCGGCGGCCACGGCCTCGAGCGCCTCGGCCAGATCGATCGGGGGCGCGAGGGGGTCCGAGCCGCCGTCGTACCGGCTGTACCGGGATGACCTGCCGTGCCGCACGGCGTCTCCTTCCGCTGGGCGTTCCGCGAACCGTGCCGCCGAACCGGCGGCGTGGTTTCTACTTTGCCGTATGGGGCCTCAGCCGTACACCGTTTCGCCGTCGCCGGATTCCTTGGAGAGCCGCCGCGCGAGGTAGAGGCCCTCGAGGGCCAGCTCTATCGCCCCGGCACGGCGGCCAGCACCCGCCCCGGCGTTTCCGCCCTGGCCGGTGCCGGTCAGGCGGGCCGTGATCTCGTCGTAGAGGCCCGGGTCCTCCAGTTCCGGGAGCGCGGCCAGGACCTCGGCGGCCGTCACGCGGTCGCCGGTTGTGAGCGTGCGGTGCCCGTCGAACGCCTCCACCAGGGGCGTGAGGTCGAGTCCGTGCAGGTGGGACCGCACCGCCTGGGCGGTCGCGGTGCGCAGCAGGTGCTCAAGGATCGCGCCCTCGCGTCCCTCCTCGCCGGACTCAAACTCGATCTTGCCGGTCAGAACATCCACCGCCGCCCCGACGTCCACGAGCCGGGCGACGGGGGCGTCGTCGCCCCGGACGGCGGAGCGGTGCCGCGCGGCCGCGGCGATGGTCTCGGCGCCGGCGATCGCCAAGCGGGCGGACACCCCCGAAGACTGGTTGACCGCATTCGATTCGCGCAGGGCACGCGCGAACCGGGCCAGGACCTCAAGGAGGACATCCGGGACCTCGGCCGTGAGGTGGGCCTCCTGGCGGATCACCGCGATCTCGTCCTCGAGCTCGATCGGGTAGTGGGTGCGAATCTCCGCGCCGAACCGGTCCTTGAGCGGGGTGATGATCCGGCCGCGGTTGGTATAGTCCTCGGGGTTTGCCGAGGCCACCACGAGCACGTCCAGCGGCAGCCGCAGCACGTAGCCGCGGATCTGGATGTCCCTCTCCTCCATGACATTCAGCAGGGCAACCTGGATGCGCTCGGCCAGGTCCGGGAGCTCGTTGAGGGCCACGATTCCGCGGTTCGAGCGGGGCACGAGCCCGTAGTGGATGGTCTCGGGGTCCCCGAGGCGGCGGCCCTCGGCCACCCGCATCGGGTCCACGTCGCCGATGAGGTCCGCCACCGAGGTGTCCGGTGTGGAGAGCTTCTCCACGTACCGCTCGGAGCGATGCCGCCAGGCGACGGGCAACTGGTCGCCCTCGGCCGCCGCGCGCGCCATGGATTCCGCGGTGATCGGGTCGTAGGGGTGCTCGTTGAGCTCGGACCCGGCGATCACCGGGGACCACTCATCCAGCAGCCCGGCCAGGGTGCGTAACAAGCGCGTCTTTCCCTGGCCGCGCTCGCCGAGCAAGACGACGTCGTGCCCGGCAATGAGCGCGCGTTCGAGCTGGGGGAGGACGGTCCGGTCAAAGCCGTGGATTCCGGGCCAGGGGTCCTCCCCCGCGGCGAGGGCGGCCAGGAGGTTGCCGCGGATCTCCTCGCGCAGGGACTTCCGGACATGCCCGGAGGCACGGAGTGCGGCCAGGGTGCTGATCTCGGGTGAGGTGCTCACGCCCCCACGCTATCGGCGGAGGGCGGCGCCGTCGATCCCCTTCTGCCCGGGACGGCCGGCGCCCGCGCACCCCGTGACGCGGTCCGGAACCGGGCCTAAGCTGGCCGTAATGACCATCGACACTCTGCCCCCCGCCACCCTGCTCCTCCTGGTCCGGCATGGTATGACGCCGACCACCGGCCAGGTGCTGCCCGGCCGTGCCGCAGGACTGCACCTTTCCGAGCGGGGGCGGGAGCAGGCGGAACGGGTGGCCGGACGGCTGGAGGCCCTGCCACCCACCGCGATCTACTCCTCGCCGCTGGAGCGCACCCGAGAAACGGCGGCAGCGACGTCGGCGCGCACCGGGGTACCCGTCGTCTTGGACGACGGTCTGCTGGAGGCCGACTTCGGCGACTGGACGGGCGCGGCTCTGGCGGACCTCTCCCGCCTTCCGGAGTGGGCCACCGTCCAGCACGAGCCCGACCAGTTCCGGTTCCCGAACGGTGAGAGCTTCGTGGAGATGCGTGACCGGATAGTCGCCACCCTGGACCGTCTCCGGGCCGCCCATGCCGGCGGGACCGTGGTGTGCTTCTCCCACGCCGATCCCATCCGGGTGGCTGTCTCGGACGCCATCGGCACCCCGCTCAACTGCTTCCAGCGGCTCAGCGTCGGCCCCTGTTCCGTTTCGGCGATCTCCTACCCGCAGGATGGCGACCCGGTGGTGCTGACGGTGAACTCGATGCAGGATTCCCTGGCCGAACTGCGGGCCACGTAGGGCACGCCATGACCGGTGAGGAGCGTGAGCCGGCGGTCCGGGACCGTAACGTGGCGCTGCTGGCCAACGGCGGGATCGACCTGCTGGGCCGGCTGGCTAACAGCAGCAACGAGACCTTCCTTGTGGAAGTGGCTCTCGACGAAGACCTGCGCTGGGCCATCTACAAGCCCGAACTCGGTGAGCGGTCCCTGCTCGACTTCGACCGGGGGCTGTACCGGCGCGAGCGCGCGGCGTACCTGCTCAGCGAGGCGCTCGGGTGGGGGCTGGTGCCGACCACGGTGATCCGCGAGGACGCCCCCTTCGGGGTCGGGTCGCTCCAGATGTTCGTGGAGCACGACCCCAACGAGCACTACTTCACCCTAGTGGCGGAGGCGCCCGAGACCCACGACGAGCTGCGTCGGCTGGCCCTGTTCGACGTGGTCGCCAACAACACCGACCGTAAGGCCGGCCACGTGCTGCGCGGCACCGAGGGCCGGCTGTGGGGCATCGACCACGGGCTGTGCTTCGCGGCCCCCTTCAAGCTGCGGACCGTCATCTGGGACTTCGGCGGGGAGAGGATCGACGCCGGCCTGCTCGCCGATCTGGCCCCGCTCGCCGACGAGGCGCCCGCCGGTGTGGCGGACCTGTTGACTGGGATTGAGGTCCAGGCGCTGCGGAACCGAGTTCGGAAGCTCCTGGCGGCGCCGGAGCTCCCGGTGGACCCCACGGGAATGCGATTCCCCTGGCCGCTGGTCTGAGTCCGGCAGGGCGCGGTCGAGCCGCGGCGGGCTGGAAGCGCGCCGCGGCCGCCGCCAAAT
>NZ_JBNHHC010000160.1:0-4074 GCF_059091865.1 Arthrobacter sp. B0316-1-20
ACCGCTCAGGCCGTCTCGTCGCTGCTGCATACCAGCTAGCTTAGGGCCTGGGCCGCGGTGATTTTTGCCCGCCTGGCTGTGTCCCGCGGCGGATCAGGCACCGCGGTGCCATAGGGTCGGTAATTGTGAATTGGTTCGAAGCAGCTTTCCTGGGGCTCATTCAGGGTCTGACTGAATTCCTGCCCATCTCCTCCAGCGCACACCTGAGAATCGTCGGGGAGCTCATGCCGGGGGCCTCCGACCCCGGTGCAGCCTTTACCGCCATCACCCAGCTCGGTACCGAAACGGCCGTCCTGGTGTACTTCTGGCGGGACATCGTCCGCATCATCAAAGCCTGGTTCGGCTCCCTGACCGGCAAAGTGGCACGCGATGATCCGGATGCGCGCATGGGCTGGCTGGTCATCATCGGCAGCATCCCCATCGGCGTGCTCGGCCTGCTGTTCCAGGACCAGATCGAAAGCACTTTCCGAAGCCTCTGGATCGTGGCCACCACGCTGATTGTCTTCGGCATCATCCTGGCGATCGCCGACGCCGTCGGGCGCCAAGTCCGGACCCTGGACAACCTGAGCTACAAGCACGGCATCCTGTACGGCTTTGCCCAGGCGCTGGCCCTGGTTCCGGGCGTCTCCCGTTCAGGCGGCACGATCACCGCGGGCCTGCTGATGGGCTATACCCGCGAAGCGGCGGCCCGGTACTCCTTCCTGCTCGCCATCCCGGCCGTTTTTGCCAGCGGGCTCTACCAGCTGGCGAAGAGCTTCGGCGAGCCGGGTCCATATGGACTGGGGGAAACGGCGCTGGCCACAGTTGTGGCGTTCGTCGTCGGCTTCGTCATCATCGGCTGGTTCCTGAAGTACGTTTCCACCCGCAGCTACAGCCTGTTCGTCTGGTACAGGATCCTGCTGGGCCTGGCCATCTACGTGCTCCTGGCCTTCGGCGTCGTCAACGCCTGATACCGGCCCGCGGTGCGGCGGCGCCCTGCCGCTTCCCCGCGAGGAACAAAGCCCGCCAGGAACAAAGTAAGGTTGGATCCGTGATTGCTTGGAAGTCGAATCCCGTGCCCTCGCTGCCCGGCGGCCGCAATGCGCTGTCGCTCTACGATACGGCGGCGCAGGACTTTGTCCGCCCCGACGTCTCCGGCGGCGCCAGTATGTACGTCTGCGGGATCACGCCCTACGACGCAACCCATATGGGCCACGCCGCCACCTATGTGGCCTTCGACCTGCTGAACCGTTACTGGCGCGACGCCGGGCTCGCGGTGCGGTACGTGCAGAACGTCACGGATATCGACGACCCGCTGCTGGAGCGGGCCAACGCCACGCAGGTGGACTGGGAGACCCTTGCGGCGGACCAGACCGAACTGTTCCGCCAGGACATGATGGCGCTGAACGTCCTCGCCCCCGATCAGTACATCGGGGCCGTGGAATCCATTGAATGGATCGTGCCGGTGGTCGAGGACCTCCTGGCCCGCGGCCTGGCCTATCCGGTGCCCGGCGGCGAAGGGGAGCCCGACGGCGACATCTACTTCTCCGTGGACGCCGCCGCCCGCCTCCCCAAGCATGAGACGCCGGGCTGGCACCTTGGACTTACCAGCAATCTGACCGAGGAGCAGATGCTGCCGTTGTTCGCCGAGCGGGGCGGCGACCCGCAGCGGGAAGGCAAGCGGAACCCGTTGGATCCGTTGCTGTGGCGCGTCGCCCGCGCGGGTGAGCCCAAGTGGGACGGTGCTTCGCTGGGGGAGGGACGCCCCGGCTGGCACATCGAGTGCTCAGTCATTGCCCAGCGTTTCCTGCCCGCCCCATTCACGGTCCAGGGCGGCGGGTCCGACCTTAGCTTCCCGCACCATGAAATGAGCGCAGGCCATGCCTTCGCGGTGTCCGGAACTCCGTTGGCCCGCCATTATGCGCATGCCGGGATGGTCGGCCTGGACGGCGAGAAGATGAGCAAGTCCAAAGGCAACCTGGTGCTGGTCTCCAAACTGCGGCTGTCCGGCGTCGAACCCGTCGCCATCCGGACCGCGATCCTGGGCAACCACTACCGATCCGACTGGTCCTGGACGGACGAGGTCCTGGCCGCAGCCCAAGAACGGGTACGCACGTGGCGTGAGGCACTGCCCGCCGCTTCCGTCAAGGCCGGCATGGGCCTGCTGGACGACGTCCGGTCGGCACTGGCCGAAGACCTGAATGCACCTGCCGCCCTGGAAGCGGTGGACAAGTGGGCAGCCAACGGCGGCGAACCGCAGGAAGCGTCCGCGGAAGGCCGCGGGCTGGTGGCCGGCACGCTGGATGCGCTGCTGGGCCTGAAACTCTAGGCGCTACTCTTTGCGGCGCTTGCGCAGGTAGCGCTCGAACTCCCGGGCGATCGACTCCCCGGACGCCTCCGGGAGCTCGGCGGTATCCTTGGCCTCCTCCAGCTGCCGCACGTACGCGGCCACTTCCGGATCCTCGGTCGCAAGTTCGTTGACGCCGCGTTCCCAGGCTTCCGCCTCCTCCGTGAGCAGGTGGGTATCGAAGGGCGCCTGGAGCAGTTCCTCGAGCCGGTGCAGCAGGGCCAGCTGTGCCTTGGGGGACGGAGACTGGCCCACGTAGTGGGGCACGGCGGCCCAGAGCGAGACGGCAGGGACCCCGGCCAGGTTGGCCACTTCCGCCAGCACCCCCACGATGCCCGTGGGCCCCTCATACTGGGATGCCTCAATGTCCAGCTGTTCCCGGAGAGTCTCGTCGTCGGAAGTGATAGTCACCGGGATCGGCCGCGTGTGCGGCACATCAGCCAGCAGGGCGCCGACCAGGACAATGTAGTTCACATTCAGCTCATTTGCGCGCGCGAGCAGCTCCGCGGTGTAGGCGCGCCACTTATAGGACGGCTCGACGCCGTTGACGAAGACGACGTCGAGGTTGGTGTCCGGAACGGAGGCGCGGCTGATGCGGGTGGCGGGCCACTTGATCCGGCGGTGTCCGGAACTGGTGCGGTGGATGATCGGCCGGGTGAACTGAAAATCGTAATAGTCATCCGCATCGATGGTGGCGATCTTTTCGCTGCCCCAGTAGCGTGCCAGATACTTGACCGCGTCGCTGGCCGCTTCACCGGCGTCGTTCCAGCCTTCGAATGCCGCGAGCATGACGGTGACCCGGCCGCTTTCAGAGGTGGCCGGGTCCATCGTCTCCGCTGTCCGGGGCTCCGAAGGCTGGGCCCCCGAAGACTCCGGGAGCGACGGCGACAGGCCGGGCAGACCACCTACAGGTTGTTCTTCATATCTGCTCACAACTTCACCCTAAACCTCGTGACGTAGTCCTGTAAGCCTACACAGCTGGCTGTACCGCCGCCCGGCCGGTGGCGGTACAGCCGGATGCCGGACCGTAGACTTGATCCATGCCTATCGTTCCCTCCCCGCTGCAGCCTCTTCCCGACGGACCTCTTTCCGAAGAGCCGCTATCCGAAGAGCCGCTTGCTGACGGTGCCCTGGTCCAGGCCGTGCTCTGGGACATGGACGGGACGATCGTGGACACGGAACCATACTGGATCCAGGCGGAGAAGGACCTCGTAGCCAGTTACGGCGGGACGTGGACCGAGGAACAGGCGGAAGCACTGGTGGGCCAGGCCCTGACGTTCTCCGGCCAGGTGATCCAGGACGCCGGCGTGGACCTTACGGTGCGGGAAATCATCGACCGGCTCATTTCCCAGGTAGCCAGCCGGGTGCGCCAGGAGATGCCGTGGCGTCCGGGCGCCCGTGAGCTGCTGGAGGAACTGCGGGAACGCTCCGTGCCCTGCGCGCTGGTCACCATGTCCGAAAAACTGCTTGCCAAGGAGATTGAAGCCCAGCTTCCGGAGGGCACTTTCCACGCGGTGGTCACCGGGGATATGGTCACGCACGGCAAACCCCATCCGGAGGCCTACGAACGGGCCTTCAAGCATCTGGCACGGTCCACGCCGTCGCTTGCCCTGCAGCAATGCGTCGCCATCGAAGATTCGCTGCCGGGCGTGACGGCCGCGCAGGCCGCCGGGCTGACCACCATCGCGGTGCCCCACTTCGTGCCGCTGCCGCATTCGGCCGACCGGACCGAATGGAAGACGCTCGCA
>NZ_JBNHHC010000161.1:0-4024 GCF_059091865.1 Arthrobacter sp. B0316-1-20
GTCATCGGCCGCCTGAATACGCTGCTGGGGCATCCCCTCGCCGGCGAACATCCAGGTGATCATTTCCGGGTCGCAGAAAGCCTTCCCGTCTTCCTTGAAGACGACGGCGTCCAGGCTCGCATCCTCGGGGACCAGCAGGGTACTGGCCAGCTTCGCGACGTCCGGGAACGATAGGGTCTCCTTCAGAGCAAATCCCGGTATCCGTGCACCGTACTCCGCGGTCTGCCGCAGCGCCAGGGCGGAGAGCAGAACGTCCAGTGTGACGGTCTGCGGCAACAGGCGGTCGGATTTGTCAATCCACTGCTGTACCCGGTCCCGGCAGCGGTCACAGGTGATTCCCGTTCTGAAACGGGAGTGCTGGGCACTCCAGACCTTCCTGGCCTCCGCGCGGCTGCCCACCGGCACCGGCGGCAGCGGCTGACCGCACCGTTCGCAAGCCAGCCCCGTGAGTTCAGCCGATACGAACTGGGCCACATGCTGGGCCACCTTGTCCGCGTTACGGCGGTCGATACGGTCGCCCCACAGCTCCTTCAGGACACGGGGAAAGGACAGCTCATCGCGCTTGCTGACCTCGTTTTCCCAGTAGGCGATGGCCGCTTCGGTTTCCGGTCCGCGATCGCCCAGAATTCCCAGGCGGACGGCTCCGACATCAGCGTGTTCCAACTGCAAAACTCCCTGCTTTTCGGCACTTCTGAACTCCACCGTAGCGCCTCTTCGGGAGGCTGCGGTGAGCTTACCCAGCGGGGTATGCGCATGTGTTCAGGGGAGTAAAAATACCCAGCCAGGCATGCTCGGAGGCACCCATGGTCTACCAGACGCTGACCGTCATCGCCGGCAGTATCATCGTCCTGCTCGCGGGGCTGTCTCCCGGCACAGGTAGCCGAACGGATGCATCTGTCGCCTAAGACTATTGTCAATTGGTCCTCTACCGGTCTCGGCCCGACTACATTAACTCACCGGTGGTGCCCGCCGGTGCCCTCCGTTATAAGCGGCGCTTCGTTCGGCAGTCCGTGGACGCTCACGGGGGGCTTGCCTTGGTCGGCAGGGATCTTGTCTGTTTTTTGGCCTGGCTACATAAGGCCGACATTCCCGCTCCATCATATGTATCGGAGCCTGCTGACTTGATCGCTGCACGGTTAGTGTTAGTGGCCATCAACCGTGGGCAGCGAGGACGCGTAGGATCACGTTCATGGATCAGCGGATTTCAAAACGTGCCGTAAGCGTGCCGGACTCCGGCGGGCCGGGGCAAAAACCCTTGAATATGGAGCCTCCTACCAGAATCGAACTGGTGACCTTCTCATTACGAGTGCTGAGTTCACGAGTTTTCCCGGGGGCTCACCAATGAGCCCGAATCAGCGTCATTTCGGGGATTTTCAGGCCTGGTGTGTTCACTGCAGATCACGGAAGTTCATTTGCAAAGCGTGCCGTTTACGTGCCGGGCTCAAAAGCGACACCTGTCGTTCAGCTTCGCGCATAGAAGTTGGCATGGAACAAGTTCACAACTATGAGCCCGCGATGTGGCTCACCCGCAAGCAGACGGCGGCCCACATGGGCGTGAGCACAGGAACCTTGGCCAACTGGGCCAGCATGGACATCGGGCCGACTTACGCCAAGGTCGGAGCACGACGGGTCATGTACCGGATGGCTGACGTCGATGCATGGATGGCCGCACGGCTGCAGAAGAGGGCCGCGTAATGGGGCGCCCGCAAACACCCGCCTGGCAGCCACAGAACATCACCTCGAAGCAGGATGCGGAAGGCCGCTAGGAGGCACGCACCCGGTTCCGTGATTCTGTCGGGCGCATCCATTTCGTACGGCGTTCCGGCCGGACGAAGGGGGCCGCGGAGCAGGCGGTCCGGCGGGCTATTGCGGAAAAGCGAGAGAGCCACGAGCAAGCCTCAGTAACAGGAGTGCTGACCGTAGCTGACCTGGCACTGGCATGGCTGGAATCGCGGAAGCCTGCACCGGTCAAGGTCGATCCTGAGACCCAGGAAGGGGGAACCGTGACGGACGGGCTGAGCATGCAAACCTGGCTGAAGTACGAACGGAACATCAAAGACCAGCTGCTGCCGAAACTCGGCGGAGAAACGGTCACCAGACTCGGTACACCGCAATGCGAACGGGCAATTCACAGCCTCTACGACAAGGAAGCAGGAACCGGCTACCGAACAGCGGCCATGGCCAAACAGGTACTGCAGCAGGTCATGGACTATGCAGTGCGCCAAGGACACCGGGTGGACAACCCTGTCCGGAGTGTATCCCGTATCCCGAAACCCCGCCGGAAGCCTCAGGTCATGACCCCGGCCGTAACCCGAGCCGTTTACGACGCTGCACAAGCACGACAGCCCGAACCGGGCGTGGGCGGGCCCAAGCCAACGAGCCGCCTGGCGGACACCGTGCTGCTGCTGGCCGCTACCGGCTTGCGCCTCGGAGAAGCGCTTGCCGTCCGCTGGGAAGACATCGATCTGGCGGCCTCGCCGCCCACTGTCACAGTCACCGGGACTCTCGTAGAGCAGACCGGGCTGTTCTTCCGGCAAGGCTATCCAAAAACTGCGGATAGCCGGCGCACGGTCCGTTTGCCGGATTGGGCCACGGGCATGATGCTGCGGCGCAGGGCAAATGCGGCGGCATCGGGTACCGGGGCCGTGTTTGCGACCAGGAATGGCACCTTCGTCAGACCATCGAATTTCCGGGATGATCTTCGCAAGGCGTTGAAGGCGGCCGGAATCACGGAAAGAATCACCCCGCACACATTCAGGCGTACTGTGGCCACTCAATTGGCCGCATCTGCTGGCGACCAGGCAGCTGCTGCACAGCTGGGCCACGCGTCCCCCGAAGTGACGCGGGTGCATTACATCAGCCGTCCTGATCTCGTGCCGGATTACACCGAAGCGTTGGCTGATCTCGCCCCTGCAGCTGTAGAGCGTGAATCAGCATGAGTATGTCGAGCGTACGTTACGCCCGTGATGCTCGACGAAGGCACCAGTCATAGAAGAGGGCCCGTCCTGCGATACCCGTTGTAGGACGGGCCTTTCGGTGCCCAGAGCACACTCAATCCTCTCCTGCGAGGTCTGCTTTCACCCGAACAGATCGATGATCCGGCAGCAGCGAGCAGGCCAACCTCTACCGGATCGACACTGGGCCACTTCTGTATTACGACTCGGCGCCGCGTCAATCCGGGCGGCGGAGCGTCGAGTCCTTGGCCCACCGTTCAGGCTCATACCCGAGCGGGCCGTCGTGACGGAAACGGGCTCCGCAGGTCCCGCACTCCCAGACCGCGTGAATGATCTCCGGGTCGTCTTCACCCGGGTCGTAGATTTCGGCCACCGTCATCTGCTGTGGCGGGTGACCGGTAAGGCACACCAAGGGTGCCGGCTCAGCGGTGTTCATGGCCCGAGGGTAGTTGCGTCCGCTAGAGTCCGGTGCCGGCTACCACATGCCTTCGAAACTGTCTCTGGCCGCCTCCAGCACCTTGGTTGCGTCACCTAAGTGGTTGACGGGCCGCCGGCAGTCTGCGAACCAGCCGGACGGTGAAGTCATCCACAGCGTCACATCTTTGGCGGGCCATCCGTTCTCTCTGGCCAAAGCGAGCAGCGGATTGATGATCGGGTGGATGCTGTGAGTTTCCCGATCGAACTGGAAACCGGGGTACAGCAGGGATCCATCCATCCACGGCCGGATGACCTCCTGGTCGTTGTCGAGCGAGAGCTCCGCATCCCATCCGAGCACCTCGCGGACCTGACCGGCGGTGAGCAGACCGAACTCTGCCGCAATCCGGCGCCAGGCGCGTTCGGCGTTGCGGATGGTCTGGCGCATCTGCGGGCTCACGGCGTTAGGTTCGGTCGTGCTCATGGTTCCAGTGTGAACCTGTTGCCCTTGGGCCAAAATATCTGGCCTATGACGTCGTCCATGCCAGGAGTGTGGTCCCTCTGTCTGGTCTCTCAGTCAGCGCCATTGAAACCGTTTAGGGCTCCTCGCCGAGCAGGCCAGCCTGCGCTTCGAGGTGGTCGATGAATTCGTATGG
>NZ_JBNHHC010000162.1:0-4007 GCF_059091865.1 Arthrobacter sp. B0316-1-20
ACCAGCGCAGCGGCCGGTTCGGCACCGAGATAGTGGACCTCGAGAGGGTCAGCGACCGAACGGTTTTGACGGTTAAAGAAAAGCTTAAACGCGGTGACGATTCCTATGAAGAGTTCCCCGTCGCCCTGACTCCCGACGAGCCAATCCGGACCAAGGGCCAGCGTGAGGCCCTGTCCGATCTTGCCCGCACCGTCGGCGGGACTCTGCCGGAGTTGCCGCGCAATGCTGCCCTGGAACTATTGCGCCGTGCTGCGCCGCGGCTTCAGGGGCTGGATTCGCTTCCCCCTGTGGCTCCCCACGGCGGCGGATACGTCGAAGCGATCACTAAGGCAGTTGCTGCCTTGGAACGGTCGTACCTTGCCGTGCAGGGACCTCCCGGCACCGGCAAAACCCATGTCGGTTCCCACGTCATCGCCAACCTCGTCGCGCAGGGCTGGAAAGTCGGCGTCGTCGGCCAGTCACATGCCGTCGTCGAAAATATGCTCCGGGCCGCGATCGTCAAGGCAGGCGTTCCAGCCGAGCAGGTTGCGAAGAAGACCGACGAGTCCGAGGTGCCGTGGGAATTCCGGACCGACCAAGACGTTGCGCGTCTGCTGGCCGAAGAACCTGGCTGTCTGGTCGGCGGTACCGCATGGACGATGACTGGTTCCAACGTACCTGCCGATTCGATGGACCTGCTGGTCATTGACGAGGCGGGCCAGTTTTCGCTCGCGAACACATTGGCCGTCTGCAAAGCCGCCAAGCGGCTGTTGCTGCTCGGCGATCCGCAGCAACTCCCCCAGGTCACGCAGGGAACCCACCCCGAGCCCGTCGATGAATCAGCCTTGGGCTGGCTGTCGAAGGGGTATGCCACTCTGCCGCCCGATTTCGGCTACTTCCTGGCTGACAGCTGGCGCATGCATCCCGACTTGTGCAGGGCGGTATCCGAACTCTCCTATGAGGGCCGGCTTGAAGCCGCATCGGCGGCCGGAGGACGTCACTTGGACGGACTCCCGGCCGGAGTTGAATGCGTGCGGGTACCGCACCGCGGAAACTCGACTCTATCCGTTGAAGAAGCCGAAGAAGTCGTCCGGCAGATCCAGCGGCATCTGGGCCTGCCGTGGACCGAATCCCCTGACGCGGCACCTCGTTCCCTGGAAGAATCGGACATCTTGGTGGTCGCCGCATACAACGCCCAGGTCCAGAAGATCCGCGAACACCTCCATGCCGAGGGGCTTGACAGCGTGCGTGTTGGCACAGTGGACAAGTTTCAGGGCCAGGAAGCACCAGTGGTCATCGTCTCGATGGCCTGCTCCGCCGTGTCCGAGGCCCCGCGCGGCATGGAGTTCCTGCTCAACCGAAACCGGCTTAATGTGGCCATCTCCCGTGGACAATGGCGCGCTGTCATTATCCGTTCCCCCGAACTAACCAACTTCATGCCGTCGAAACCGGAGGCGCTGGAGGAACTGGGGGCGTTCATCGGACTGTGTTCCCAGCCTTAGCCGAGGAATCGGAGTACCGATCTCGCGCTACATTTGGGAGGGTGCTGCGGATCACGGGGTGCAGCACAGGATGTTCAGGGGGACGAAAATGCGTTGTATTCCGGAGGAGCCCGAATTCGGGGAAGGTCAGATGGCCGAGCGGGCCGTTTGGGAGAAGCTTCGTAAGAGTCTTCCGGACGACGTCGTCCTGGCCCACTCCGTCAATGTCCGGGACGGCAGGGCCGAACATGAGATCGATCTGCTGGTCCTGTGGCCACGGGTCGGCATGGCCGCCATCGAGGTCAAGGGCGGCCTCGTCGGCATCGACAACGGGCAGTGGTACCAGTCCGACAAGAACGGCTGGCACCCGATCCAGAGCCCGGTGGCGCAGTCGCAGGGATCGGTGCACGCCTTCCGGAACTGGATCGGTGACCGGCTCGGCACACCATTGAGCAACCGCTTCGCGTACATGGTCTGCCTGCCCTATACGCAGGTGCCGCAGGACTGGTCCATGGCCGGAGCACCACGGACCTTGGTCCTCGACGAACATGACCTGACCGATCCTGCCGAAAAGATCCGGACCGCGATCGAGCAGGAAGGCGGAGGGGCAGGTCCGCTGGCGCCGGCGTATCTGGAACGCATCGTCGCCCAGCTGACGGGAGCCCTGCGGTCCGACGCCTGGCCGGAGGGCAACCCGCAGGAAGACGAGGACCGCCAGGACCACCTCACCGAGCGGCAGGCAGTGCTGCTCTCCGCCACCCGGGACCTGCCGCGGGTCCGGTTCGCCGGAGGCGCCGGCAGCGGCAAGACGTGGCTGGCCGTCGAGAAGGCCCGCAGGCTGTGCCGGGAAGGCAAGCGCGTTGGCCTGTTCTGTTACAACAAGGGCCTGGGCCAGTACCTGCAGGACCGGACCTCCGGCTGGCGCCAGGCCAAACCGGTGTTCACCGGTGAGTTCCACGAGTACGTCCGGTCTCTGGGCATCCCCGACGGCACCGGACAGGCCTACTTCGACGAGGATATGCCCCGGATGCTCAAGGACCTTGCAGCGGAACTGGACTTTGACCAGAAACTAGATGCCGTCGTCGTCGACGAGGCTCAGGACTTCGCTCCGCTGTGGTGGGAAGCCCTCTTAGCCTGCCTCAAGGATCCGTCCGCCGGCGAAGTGTATGCCTTCATGGACGACGGCCAGGACGTCTACCGCCGCTGGAACGGCCCGGCTGGAGATTCTTCCTTCGACCCGGCAACGGATCTGGTGCCCATTCACATCGATGACAACCTCCGCAACACGCGCCGGATCGCGGAGACCTTCAGAGTCTTCGCCGGCGAGCACTTCACCCCGCGCGGGGGCACCGGCCTGCCCGTCCGCCGCGTCCGATGCTCCACCCACGATGCCTTGGACGTGGCCGGGGACTGCATCGACGCCCTGATCGAGGAGGGCTGGGCCAATAACCAGATCGCACTGCTGACCACCAGCAGCCGCCACCCCGTCCATCAGGACTTCTTCGAGCGCGACGACATCCCCGAGTACTGGCGCCAGTTCCATGCCAACGAAGAGGAGTTCTACGGCCACGTGCTCGGCTTCAAGGGCCTGGAACGCTCTGTCATCGTCCTGTGCGTCAACGGGTTCAAGGATCTGGAGCGGGCGGCTGAACAGCTCTACGTCGGACTGTCGCGGGCGCGCAGCCTGCTGGTGGTAGTCGGCGACTCTGATTTGCTCGCCGAAGCAGGCGGCAGGCAGCTGGAGCTGGCGCTGTCCCGGGCAGAGTCTTGGCACCCTTCACAGTGAGTTCCTCGCAGGGCACTGGCCGTGCCCGCATAATTAACCCTCGCCATTCCAGTTGTTAACCACTAAACTTTTGGAACGACGTTTTCGATCGTCCCTGTACGCCGCGATTCCAGGAAGGCCAGCTTGTCGCAGCCGCGTCGCCGACGTTTTCTCTCCGGCACTGCTTCACTCCTTGCCGCCGCCGTTGTCGGAGGCACCCTCTGGGCCGTCCCGGCCGCCGCCGTTGAAGAACCTCCGCTGCCGGTTGCACCCGCTGCCCCGGCGACCGCGGATGCCGCTCCAGCGACCAACCGGATCATCGTGAAGTTCAAGTATTCGGCCGCGCCGGACCCCGCCGAGCGGGAAGACGCCTACGACTCCGTTGCCGACGAGCTCGACGTCGCCGTCGAGGAAGTGCGCAGCACGGCTATGGGTGCGCAAGTGGTCGAGGCCAACCGTGAGCTGGACGCCGCGGAGGCGGAGGAAGTCGCCGCCGAACTGGAGGCGGACCCCGCCGTCGAATACGCCGAACCTGATCTGCTCCTGCAGCCGGCTGCCGTCCCGCCCAATGATCCCCTGTACCCCCGCCAGTGGGGCCTCTGGGAGGACCGCGCGGGTCTGCGCGTGCCCGGGGCGTGGGATGTGACCCACGGCGCCGGAGCCGTGGTGGCGGTCATCGACACCGGCATCACCAGCCACAGCGACCTGGACGCCAACATCCTGCCCGGCTACGACATGATCAGCAGCGCCACCATGGCCCGCGACGGCAGCGGCCGCGACTC
>NZ_JBNHHC010000163.1:0-3979 GCF_059091865.1 Arthrobacter sp. B0316-1-20
GGACCGGACGGCGGCGTCGAGGGCGCCCATCGTTTCCTCCAGCGGGGTGTCCGGCTCCGGACGGTGGCTGTAGAAGATATCGACGTAGTCCAGGCCCATCCGCCTCAGCGATTGGTCCAGGCTCGCCAGCAGGTACTTGCGGCTGCCGCCGAAGCCGTAGGGTCCGGGCCACATGTCCCAACCGGCTTTGCTGGAAATGACCAGTTCGTCCCGGTACGGGCCGAAGTCCTCACGCAACAGGCGCCCGAAGTTCGTTTCGGCGCTGCCGTACGGCGGCCCGTAGTTATTGGCCAGATCAAAATGCGTGACACCCAGGTCGAAGGCGCGGCGCAGGATGGCCCGCTGCGTCTGAAGCGGTTTGTCGTCACCGAAATTGTGCCAAAGGCCCAGCGAGACCGCCGGCAGCTGCAGTCCGCTGCGTCCCAGCCGCCGGTACGGCATGGTGCCGTAGCGGTCGCCGGCAGCAAAATAGGTCATCGGCTCGGCCTTCCTAGTCCTGAAAGGTGCGGTCCTTCGGCCGCCCGCCGTCCCGGAGCACCGTTGCCGGGCCATCTTCCGGTTGCAGGCGTACCACGGCGGCACTGGCCCCGGGCAGCACCACGGCACCGTCTGTGACGGTGATGCCGCTCTCGGTGGCCAGCAGGATGTCCGCTTCGCCGGGGTCGCCAAGGGCTTCCAGCGGGACCAGGCTGGAACCGTCGTCGAAATTCACGGCCACAGCCACCTGTCCCCGGTACAGCACCAGCCAGCCGTCGTCCTCGCTGTATTCGACCGCGGTGGTGCTGAACCGCGGATCCGTCAGCTCCGGCGTGCTCCGGCGCAGGGCGATCAGATCCTTGTACAGCTGCAGCAGCGGATTGTCGCCCTCGGCCTCGGACCAGTCGAGCTTGGAGTCCAGGAACGTCCCAATCTCCTGCGGATTCGGCACCAGCGCCGGATCCCAGCCCATCCGCTCGAATTCCTTCAGCCGCCCCTCGGCGGTCGCCTTGCCCAACTCCGGTTCCGGGTGGGAGGTGAAAAACTGCCACGGGGTCGTGGCGCCGTATTCCTCACCCATGAACAGCATGGGGGTGAACGGACTGGTCAGGTTCAGCACCGCCGCCAGGGCCAGCTTGCTCTGATCCAGCGTGGCGCTCAGCCGGTCCCCGGCGGCACGGTTGCCGATCTGGTCATGGTTCTGGGTGCAGACCACCAGCCTCCAAGTGGGCGTACGCTCCAGGTCGATAGGGCGGCCGTGCTTCCGGCCGCGGAAGGTGGACAGGGTGCCGTCGTGGAAGAACCCGCCGGAAAGCACCTTGGCCAGGGCACCCACGGAGTCGAAGTCCTCGTAGTAGCCGGCGGTTTCACCGGTGAGGTTCACATGCACCGCATGATGGAAATCGTCGCTCCACTGCGCAGACAGTCCGTAGCCGTTGGCTTCGCGCGGCGTGATGAGTCCGGGATTGTTCAGGTCCGATTCGGCGACCAGGAACAGCGGCTTGCCCAGGCGTGCGCCCAGCGCGTCCACCTCGGCGGACAGTTCCTCAAGCAGGTGCACGGCACGGCTGTCCGCGAGCGCGTGCACAGCATCCAGCCGCAGCCCGTCAACGTGGTAGTCCCGCAGCCACATCAGGGCATTGCCGATGATGTAGTCCCGGACCGTGTCCGAGCCGGCAGCGTCCAGGTTGACGGCGTCGCCCCAGCTGGTCCGGCCAGCTGTCAGGTAGGGCCCGAACCGCTGGAGGTAGTTGCCGCTGGGCCCCAGATGGTTGTAGACGACGTCCTGGATCACGCCGATCCCGTGCGCGTGCGCGGCATCGACGAACCGCTGGTAGGAGGCCGGGCCGCCGTAGTCCTCCTGCACGGTGTACCAGAGCACGCCGTCGTAGCCCCAGTTGTGCGTACCGTTAAAGCCGTTGACCGGCAGCAACTCCACAAAGTCGATGCCCAGCTCCGCCAGGTAGGGCAGCTTTTCGACGGCGGCATCCAGGGTCCCGGCGTCGGTGAAGGTTCCGATGTGGAGTTCGTAGATGACGCCGCCGGCCAGCGGCCGCCCTTTCCAGGCCCGGTCCTGCCACGGGTGCGCGGCGGGGTCGAAGGTGCGCGAGAGCTGGTGCACGCCGTTGGGCTGACGCCGGGACCGCGGGTCCGGGACGGGATGGTCGTCGCCGTCGATCAGGTAGCCGTAGTCCACCTCACCGGCGAGTTGCTCCCTCAGGCCCTCGGGCAGGGCCGCGTTACGGCAGCTCCACCAGCCGCCCGCGGCCTGCTGCATCGGCACCTTGAGGCCGTTGGCCAGCAGGATAGTTTCCTTCGCCTCCGGTGCCCAGACATCAAACCGTTCCAGTGCCTCGCCGGTCATGCCGTATGCCCCTTCCCCGTTGTCGTCGATGCTTCCCTTGCCTGGTCCGGGTCGTCCGCGCCCTCCCGGACCAGGAGCGCCACCGGATAGATCTCCAGAATGTCGGTCACCGGCAGGCCGCCCCTTGCCTGGCCGGCGTCGTTCCCGGCAACCCAGGTCCGCCCGGTCAGTTCGTCGCGATAGCTGCCCGCCGGCAGCAGCACCGCGGTGTCCTCCCAGCCCCCGCGTTGTGCCAGGCCGTAGGGCAGCCGGGTGGCCAGACTGACGGCACCGCCCCGGTCGAACGCGAAGAGATGTTCCGCTGCCGGGCCTTCCGCCTGGACGGGCTCGTACCTGGTGAAGAGCCTGGGCCGGTCCCGCCTCAGCCGCAGGGCCCGCGCGGTAACCAGCAGCTTTGCCTGTCCGTCGGCGCCCGGCTCGGGCTGCTCCCCGCCGTCAATCCGTTCCAGTGCCGCTTCCCGGGCGGCGAAGTCCACGCGCCGGCGGTTGTCCGGGTCTACCAACGAATGGTCCCAAAACTCCGTGCCCTGGTAGACATCCGGAACGCCGGGCATGGTGAGCTGGAGCAGTTTGGCGGAGAGTGAGTTGGACCAGCCGGCGGCCTGGATCAGTGCCGTGAAGTCGTCCAGGACGCGCCGCAGCTGCGGGTGGTCGTAGGCGGCGTCCACGGCCGCGTGCATGGTGCGCTCGAAGTCCTCGTCCGGATTGGTCCAGGTGGTGCTGCTGGCCGCCTCGCGCGCCGCTTTCTCGGCGTAGGCATGGGCCCGTTCCCGTTCCAGTGGCCAGGCCCCTACCAGTGCCTGCCACATCAGGGCGGAGAACGGAACATCGTCCAGCGGTGCCAGTGAACGCAGCTGGCCGAAAGTGCCGGCCCACTCCGAGGCGGCCTCGGAGAGCACATGGATGCGCGCCCTGGTGTCTTCGCTGCGTTTGGTGTCATGGGTGGTCAGCGTGGTCATGGACAGCGGCAGCTGCAGCTGCCGCTCCGCCAGCTTGGCGTGCAGCTGCCCGGGGGTCAGCGAGAAGAAGGAGGGGTCAGCTCCCACCTCATTCAGTGAGGTCAGCCGGGCATAGCGGTAGAACGCGGTGTCTTCCACGCCCTTGGCCATGACCATGCCGGAGGTCTGCTGGAACCTGACGGACAGTTCGGTCCCGGTTGCCCGCAGCAGCGGCTTCAGCACGTCGAGGGCCGGGGCCAGGTCGGGGCGGTTCTCCGCTGCCGCCCGGACCGCTTCCTCCAGGTATTCGGCCCCGTCCGGCAGGTAGCTGCGGTACACCGGGAAGCAGGCCAGCAGTTCAGCCACCGCATCCGCAGCCGCCGCGGTCTCCAGCCCCGCGGATGGCGGCACCAGCCGGACCAGGCGCTGGACCTCCGAGTGCAGCATGCCGTCGGCGATCGCCCGCTTGGTACCGTGGATCATCGCGTAGTAGTCCGGCGCTTCCGCCAGTTCCTCCAGGACCTGCTGCCCGGCGGGGTCGACGAACAGCCGGTCAAGGTCCGCGAGCGCGTCGTAGCCGGTGGTTCCGGCGCAGGCCCACCTTCCCGGCAGCCGCTCCCCCGGTTCCAGGATCTTCTCCACCAGCACGTAGGCACCACCGGTAAGGTCGCGCAGGCGGTCCAGGTAATCCTTGGGATCG
>NZ_JBNHHC010000164.1:0-3937 GCF_059091865.1 Arthrobacter sp. B0316-1-20
AGCGGTCCCAGACCATGTCGAGGCGCTCGATCTCGGCGTCGGCACGCTTGCGCACGTTGGCCATCTGGCGGTCGGCGGAGTCGCGGGCCTTCTTCTTCTCGGCGGCCTTGGCGCCTTCGCCTTCCAGGCGGGCCAGTTCGTCCTCGAGGTCCTTGGCGATGGCCGCGATGTCGGAATCGCGGGTATCGGCCAGCTGCTTCTTCTCCAGGTCGTGCTCGGCCTGCAGGTTCGGCAGTTCCTCGTGACGGCGCTGGTCGTCCACGCTGGTGATCATGTAGGCGGCGAAGTAAATGACCTTTTCCAGGTCCTTCGGCGCCAAGTCGAGCAGGTAGCCCAGGCGGGACGGGACACCCTTGAAGTACCAGATGTGCGTGACCGGGGCGGCCAGCTCAATGTGGCCCATCCGCTCGCGGCGGACCTTGGCCCGGGTGACCTCGACGCCACAGCGCTCACAGATGATGCCCTTGAAGCGCACGCGCTTGTACTTGCCGCAGTAGCATTCCCAGTCGCGGGACGGGCCGAAGATCTTCTCGCAGAAGAGGCCGTCCTTCTCGGGCTTCAGGGTGCGGTAGTTGATAGTTTCCGGCTTCTTGACCTCGCCGTAGCTCCAGTCGCGGATGTCGTCCGCGGTGGCAAGGCCGATGCGCATGAGGCCGAAGGAGGATTCGCTGGACATATGGTCCCTGTTCTCTCTTGTTCTCTAAATCTGAAAGTCTGTCGGGTTACGGAAAGAGGGGATGGGCGCCTGGCCGGCTGAAGTGCGCGGGGCACCTTCTGCCGGCCGGCCGGCCCGACTAGACCTCTTCGACGGAACTCGGCTCGGCCCGCGACAGGTCGATGCCCAGCTCTTCCGCGGCCCGGAAGACTTCTTCATCCGAGTCACGCATTTCGATCGCGGTGCCGTCGGTGGAGAGAACCTCCACGTTCAGGCAGAGCGACTGCATTTCCTTGATCAACACCTTGAAGGATTCGGGAACGCCCGGCTCCGGGATGTTCTCGCCCTTGACGATCGCCTCGTAGACCTTGACGCGGCCGTGGATGTCGTCGGACTTGATGGTGAGCAGTTCCTGCAGGGTGTACGCGGCACCGTAGGCCTCCAGGGCCCACACTTCCATTTCGCCGAAGCGCTGGCCGCCGAACTGCGCCTTACCGCCCAGCGGCTGCTGGGTGATCATCGAGTACGGGCCGGTGGAGCGCGCGTGGATCTTGTCGTCCACCAGGTGGTGCAGCTTCAGGATGTACATGTAGCCCACGGACACCGGATCCGGGAACGGCTGGCCGGAGCGGCCGTCGAACAGACGCGCCTTGCCGGACGAACCGATCAGGCGGTCGCCGTCGCGGGTCGGAGTGGTCGAATCCAGCAGCCCGGTGATCTCGAACTCGCTGGCGCCGTCGAACACCGGGGTGGCCACCGTGGTGGGACCGGTCTGGCGCGGCAGGTCCGGCAGGTTCTTGGCCCAGTCCGGATTGCCTTCGATGTTCCAGCCCTGCTTGGCGGCCCAGCCGAGGTGGATTTCCAGCACCTGGCCCACGTTCATGCGGCCGGGAACACCCAGCGGGTTCAGCACAACGTCAACCGGCGTGCCGTCTTCCAGGAACGGCATGTCCTCGATCGGCAGGATCTTGGAGATGACGCCCTTGTTGCCGTGACGGCCGGCGAGCTTGTCGCCGTCGGTGATCTTGCGCTTCTGCGCCACGTACACGCGCACCAGCTGGTTGACGCCCGGGGGCAGCTCGTCGTCGTTGTCGCGATCGAAGATGCGCACGCCGATCACGGTGCCGGACTCGCCGTGCGGAACCTTCAGCGAGGTGTCGCGCACTTCGCGCGACTTCTCACCGAAGATCGCGCGCAGCAGGCGCTCTTCCGGAGTCAGCTCGGTCTCGCCCTTCGGGGTAACGCGACCCACCAGGATGTCGCCGGCGTCCACCTCGGCGCCGATGTGGATGATGCCGCGCTCGTCCAGCTGGGAGAGCACTTCCTCGGACACGTTCGGGATGTCGCGGGTGATTTCCTCGGCACCGAGCTTGGTGTCGCGGGCATCAACCTCATGCTCCTCGATGTGGATGGAGGTCAGCACGTCGTCGGAGACCACACGCTGGGAGAGGATGATCGCATCCTCGTAGTTGTGGCCTTCCCAGGACATGAACGCCACCAGCAGGTTCTTGCCCAGCGCCAGTTCACCCTGATCGGTGGACGGGCCGTCGGCAATGATGCTGCCGGCTTCCAGTCGCTGGCCCTCGGAGACGAGGACGCGCTGGTTGTAGGCGTTGCCCTGGTTGGAGCGGGCGAACTTCATGATCGGGTACCGGGTCTCGGTGCCGTCGTCGTTCAGCGCCGTGACCAGGTCTGCAGAGACCTCGGTCACCACGCCCGGCTTGGCAGCAACCACGGAGTCGCCGGCGTCAACGGCCGCGTAGCGCTCCATGCCGGTGCCCACCAGCGGGGCTTCCGAACGCAGCAGCGGCACAGCCTGGCGCTGCATGTTGGCGCCCATCAGTGCACGGTTGGCGTCGTCATGCTCCAGGAACGGAATCAGGGCGGTTGCCACGGACACCATCTGGCGCGGGGAAACGTCCATGTAGTCGACCTCGTCGGCCGGCACGAGTACCGGCTCGCCGCCGCCGCCGCGCTCACGGCTGAGGACCAGGTCTTCTTCGAAGTGCAGGTCCTCGGTGAGCGGAGCGTTCGCCTGGGCGATCACGCACTCGATCTCGTCGTCGGCGGTCAGGTAGTCCACCTGGTCGGTGACCTGCCCGTTGACGACCTTGCGGTACGGAGTCTCAATGAAACCGAAGGCATTGATGCGGCCGTAGGACGCCAGCGAGCCGATCAGGCCGATGTTCGGGCCTTCCGGAGTCTCGATCGGGCACATCCGGCCGTAGTGCGAGGGGTGCACGTCACGGACTTCCATGCCGGCACGGTCGCGGGACAAACCGCCCGGGCCCAGCGCGGACAGACGGCGCTTGTGCGTCAGGCCGGCCAGCGGGTTGTTCTGGTCCATGAACTGGGACAGCTGCGACGTGCCGAAGAACTCCTTGATCGCAGCCACCACGGGGCGGATGTTGATCAGGGTCTGCGGGGTGATCGCCTCCACGTCCTGGGTGGTCATGCGTTCGCGGACCACGCGCTCCATGCGGGAGAGACCGGTGCGGACCTGGTTCTCGATCAGCTCGCCGACCGCGCGGATGCGGCGGTTGCCGAAGTGGTCGATGTCGTCGATCTCGACGCGGAGGTCGACGTCGGCGCCGTCGCGCTTGCCCGGAATGGTGGCTTCGCCGGCGTGCAGGGCAACCAGGAACTTGATCATGGCGACAATGTCGTCATTGTTCAGGACCGAGGCGTCCGGATCGGTCAGCGGCTTGTCGATGCCCAGCTTGCGGTTGATCTTGTAGCGACCAACCTTGGCCAGGTCGTAGCGCTTCGGGTTGAAGTACAGGTTGTCCAGCAGCGACTGGGCAGCCTCGACTGTCGGCGGCTCGCCCGGACGCAGCTTCCGGTAGATGTCCAGGAGGGCTTCCTCCTGGGTCTGGGTGGCGTCCTTCTCCAGCGTGGCGCGGATCGAGTCGTACTCGCCGAAGGTCTCCAAGATCTGGCCTTCGGTCCAGCCCAGCGCCTTCAGCAGCACGGTCACGGACTGCTTGCGCTTGCGGTCAAGGCGCACGCCGACCTGGTCGCGCTTGTCGATTTCCAGCTCGAACCAGGCGCCCCGGGACGGGATGATCTTCGCGGTGAAGATGTCCTTGTCGCTGGTCTTGTCGGCGGTCTTCTCGAAGTAGGCGCCCGGCGAGCGGACCAACTGGGAGACGACGACGCGCTCGGTGCCGTTGATGACGAAGGTGCCCTTGTCGGTCATCAGCGGGAAGTCGCCCATGAACACGGTCTGCTGCTTGATCTCGCCCGTGTTGTTGTTCATGAACTCGGCCTTGACGTACAGCG
>NZ_JBNHHC010000165.1:0-3935 GCF_059091865.1 Arthrobacter sp. B0316-1-20
CGCTGTACGTCAAGGCCGAGTTCATGAACAACAACACGGGCGAGATCAAGCAGCAGACCGTGTTCATGGGCGACTTCCCGCTGATGACCGACAAGGGTACCTTCGTCATCAACGGCACCGAGCGCGTCGTCGTCTCGCAGCTGGTCCGCTCGCCTGGCGCCTACTTCGAGAAGACCGCCGACAAGACCAGTGACAAGGACATCTTCACCGCGAAGATCATTCCGTCCCGCGGCGCCTGGTTCGAGCTGGAAATCGACAAGCGCGACCAGGTCGGCGTCCGCCTCGACCGCAAGCGCAAGCAGTCCGTGACCGTGCTGCTCAAGGCCTTGGGCTGGACCGAGGGCCAGATCCTGGAGACCTTCGGCGAGTACGACTCCATCCGCGCCACGCTGGAGAAGGACGCCACACAGACCCAGGAAGAAGCCCTCCTGGACATCTACCGCAAGCTGCGTCCGGGCGAGCCGCCGACAGTCGAGGCCGCCCAGTCCCTGCTGGACAACCTGTACTTCAACCCCAAGCGCTACGACCTGGCCAAGGTCGGCCGCTACAAGATCAACCGCAAGCTGGGCATCGACAAGCCGCTGACGGATCCGGACGCCTCGGTCCTGAACAATGACGACATCGTCGCCATGATCAAGTTCCTGGTCGCCCTGCACGCCGGCGAGACCACCATCCCGGGCAAGCGCGACGGCGCCGACCACGACGTCCGCGTCGAGATCGACGACATCGACCACTTCGGCAACCGCCGCATCCGCGCGGTCGGCGAGCTGATCGAGAACCAGGTCCGCACGGGCCTCTCCCGCATGGAGCGCGTGGTCCGCGAACGCATGACCACGCAGGATGTCGAAGCGATCACGCCGCAGACCCTGATCAACATCCGCCCCGTGGTGGCAGCGATCAAGGAATTCTTCGGCACGTCGCAGCTGTCCCAGTTCATGGACCAGAACAACCCGCTGGCCGGCCTGACGCACAAGCGCCGCCTGTCCGCGCTGGGCCCGGGCGGCCTGTCCCGCGACCGCGCCGGCATGGAAGTCCGTGACGTGCACCCCTCGCACTACGGCCGCATGTGCCCGATCGAGACCCCTGAAGGCCCGAACATCGGCCTGATCGGCTCGCTGGCCTCCTACGGGCGGATCAACGCGTTTGGTTTCATCGAGACCCCCTACCGCAAGGTCGTCGACGGCCAGGTCACCGACCAGGTCGACTACCTCACGGCCGACGACGAGATCGAGTGCGTGATCGCCCAGGCGAACGCTCCGCTCACCGAGGACCTGCACTTCGAAGAGGACCTGGTCCTCAGCCGGGAGCGCGGCGGCGGCGGCGAGCCGGTGCTCGTGCCGGCCACCGAGGTCGACTACATGGACGTCTCCCCGCGCCAGATGGTGTCGGTGGCGACCGCCCTGATTCCGTTCCTGGAGCACGACGACGCCAACCGCGCGCTGATGGGCGCGAACATGCAGCGCCAGGCCGTGCCGCTGCTGCGTTCGGAAGCCCCGCTGGTCGGCACCGGCATGGAGCGCTACGCGGCTGTCGACGCCGGCGACTCCGTGGTTGCCGCCAAGCCGGGCGTGGTCACCGAGGTCTCCGCGGACCTGGTCACCGCCCTGAACGACGACGGCACCGAGACCCGGTACCCGATCATGAAGTTCGCCCGCTCCAACCAGGGCAACGCGTACAACCAGCGCGTCCTCGTCTCCGAGGGCCAGCGGCTGGAAACCGGCAGCATCATCGCCGACGGCCCGTCCACCGACCAGGGCGAACTGGCGCTGGGCAAGAACCTGCTCGTGGCCTTCATGTCCTGGGAGGGCCACAACTTCGAGGACGCGATCATCCTGTCGCAGCGCGTGGTCTCCGACGACGTGCTGACCTCCATCCACATCGAGGAGCATGAGGTTGATGCCCGCGACACCAAGCTCGGTGCCGAGGAAATCACCCGCGACATCCCGAACGTGTCGGAGGAAGTGCTCTCCCAGCTGGACGAGCGCGGCATCATCCACATCGGCGCCGAGGTCGACGCCGGCGACATCCTCGTCGGCCGCGTGACCCCCAAGGGCGAGACCGAGCTGACCCCGGAGGAGCGCCTGCTGCGTGCGATCTTCGGCGAGAAGTCCCGCGAAGTGCGCGACACCTCCCTGAAGGTCCCGCACGGCGAGTCCGGCACGGTGATCGGCGTGCGGATCTTCGACCGCGACAACGACGACGAGCTGCCCCCGGGCGTGAACCAGCTGGTGCGCGTGTACGTGGCGCAGAAGCGCAAGATCACGGACGGCGACAAGCTCGCCGGGCGCCACGGCAACAAGGGCGTCATCTCCAAGATCCTGCCGGTCGAGGACATGCCGTTCCTGGAAGACGGCACCCCGGTCGACGTCGTGCTGAACCCGCTGGGTGTCCCCGGCCGCATGAACGTGGGCCAGGTGCTGGAAATCCACCTCGGCTGGGCCGCGAAGCAGGGCTGGAACATCGAGGGCAACCCGGACTGGGCCAAGGACCTGCCGAACCTGCCCCGCCAGTCGGGTCCGACGACGGTGGCCACGCCGGTGTTCGACGGTGCCAGCGAGTTCGAGATCACCGGGCTGCTGGATGCCACCAACCCGACCCGCGACGGCGAGCGCCTGATCGGCGCCTCCGGCAAGGCCCGTCTGTTCGACGGCCGCTCCGGCCAGCCGTTCCCGGATCCGGTGTCCGTGGGCTACATGTACATCCTGAAGCTGCACCACCTGGTGGACGACAAGATCCACGCGCGTTCCACCGGCCCGTACTCGATGATCACCCAGCAGCCGCTGGGCGGCAAGGCGCAGTTCGGCGGCCAGCGCTTCGGCGAAATGGAAGTGTGGGCCCTGGAGGCCTACGGCGCCGCGTACACCCTGCAGGAACTGCTCACCATCAAGTCCGACGACATCCACGGCCGCGTCAAGGTCTACGAGGCGATCGTCAAGGGCGAGAACATCCCGGAGCCGGGTGTTCCCGAATCCTTCAAGGTGTTGATCAAGGAAATGCAGTCGCTCTGCCTGAACGTGGAAGTACTCTCCACCGACGGCACCGCGATCGAAATGCGTGACTCGGATGAAGAAGTCTTCCGGGCCGCGGAAGAACTGGGCATCGACCTTTCCCGGGCCGAGCCGAGTTCCGTCGAAGAGGTCTAGCCGCGCCGGCCGGCCGCCGGTGCCTTGGAGCACCGCGGCCGGCCCGCCGCACGGCGCCCTCTGTCCGTAACCCGACAGACTTTCAGATTTAGAGAACAAGAGAGAACAGGGACCATATGTCCAGCGAATCCTCCTTCGGCCTCATGCGCATCGGCCTTGCCACCGCGGACGACATCCGCGACTGGAGCTACGGCGAGGTCAAGAAGCCGGAAACCATCAACTACCGCACCCTGAAGCCCGAGAAGGACGGCCTCTTCTGCGAGAAGATCTTCGGACCTTCCCGCGACTGGGAGTGCTACTGCGGCAAGTACAAGCGCGTGCGCTTCAAGGGCATCATCTGTGAGCGCTGCGGCGTCGAGGTCACCCGTGCCAAGGTCCGCCGCGAGCGGATGGGCCACATCGAGCTGGCCGCCCCGGTCACCCACATCTGGTACTTCAAGGGTGTCCCCTCCCGCCTGGGCTACCTGCTCGACCTGGCGCCGAAGGACCTGGAGAAGGTCATCTACTTCGCCGCCTACATGATCACCAGCGTGGACGAGGAACGCCGCCACGAGGAACTGCCCAACCTGCAGGCCGAGCACGACCTGGAGAAGAAGCAGCTGGCCGATACCCGCGACTCCGACATCGCGGCGATCGCCAAGGACCTCGAGGACGAGCTGACCCGGCTGGAGGGCGAGGGCGCCAAGGCCGCCGAAAAGAAGAAGGCCCGCGACTCCGCCGACCGCCAGATGGCCAACGTGCGCAAGCGTGCCGACGCCGAGATCGAGCGCCTCGACATGGTCTGGGACCGCT
>NZ_JBNHHC010000166.1:0-3928 GCF_059091865.1 Arthrobacter sp. B0316-1-20
CCTCAACCGCGCCGTCGCGGTCGGCGAGGCCGACGGCCCGCGGGCCGGCTTGGCCGCCCTGGCGGGTCTCGAGCCCTCCCTGCCCCGCCTCGCCGCCGCCGCGGCGTACCTACACGAGCGTGCCGGTGACCCTGTGACCGCAGCACGGCTCTACACCGAAGCCGCCCGATCAGCGCCCAGCCTCCCCGAACGCGACCACCTCACGCGACAGGCCGCACGGCTCAACGCAAAGCTGCGCGGTTGAGTGGCCGCTCAACGGGGATAGACAGTTACCCGCGCGACAGCAGGTATGGGAAAACAAATCCACGAAGGCCACCCAGGAGCTCATCAACACACACCGCGTGAAACATCGGGCAGCCAAAGAAAAGGAAATCAGGCTTGCCGACGTGGTCCTTGTAGACGTGGTCCTTGTAGGAGACCGCAGCTGTGGAGTATCGCCCTGATGGACAAGCGGGGACGAAGCACCGAACTCGACGTCGATTAATGGAAAACAGCAGGAAACTTCGACGTGCACTGCTCCAGGCCGTTCCAACCGAGATCATCGGTCCGTTTCCCGAACCGTGAAAGCCTCGGCACTGTCCCGTTGGAGGGACCGGCTTATGCGACGCCCTCGGTCTGGGCGTGAGCATCGTCCTGACGGCCGCTGCATCCCTGGGGCATGCCGTCTGGATGAGCCGGCAGCCCTAGACCCGTTCCCTAACGGGAGACGGAGGGAACCGGATGCAGTCTTCCCATTATCGGGGCCTTGAGCCGCCGAAAAGATCGGCCCTCTGGCTAAGTCACCACAGCCCATCCCTCCGGTCAAGGGGTTGGCGCGGGCTCGAGGGCCGGTCCACCTCGCCGTGGACGAGGGTTCACCCGGGGTTCAGTTAGCGGCGGTGAACCGGCCATTCGGGATTCCTAGGGTTGCTGCGGGGCAGCCAATGGTGCGCCTCCGTCTCCACTCAGCTCTGACCGTCTGGGGTTCCAAGTCTTGGCGCCTCCAGACGGACCTTCCCGGGGAAAGAAAAACAAAATAAATGGATAATCGCAAAACCCTCGCACCGCTGGCGGCTGGCGCCGTCGGCCTGTCCATGCTGCTCGGCGGCATGCCTGCGGTCGCCGCCCCGATTGCTGATCCGGCAGCGGCCTCGTACTCCCACCTGGTGCTGAACATCGGCGCCACTGAAAACGACCGCAACTTCGTCTGGTACTCGAATGTCGACGGCGACCAGCAGGTCAAGCTGTCCGTCAAGGGCGCCGAAGCCGACACCACCCAGCTCCTGGACGCCGCCGAATCCGGTGCCGCGAACGACCAGCCCGGCTTGGGCTGGCAACAGGCCTCCGTCACGGGCCTCGTCCCCGGAGCCACCTACATCTGGCAGGTCGGGTCCGATGAGCTGGGCTGGTCGGAAGCGCAAGAGTTCGCGGTCCAGTCGGATGACAAGCTGGACGTGCTGGTGTACGGCGACACACAGATCGGCTCCGGCGGCGGTGTCCCCAGCGATGCGGGGGCCTGGCAGGACACTCTGGACAAGTCGCTCCACACGGTTCCCAACCCGGACTTCCTGCTCTCCGTGGGCGACCAGGTGGACGACCACGACTCGGACTCCCAGTACGACGACTACCTGGCTCCCGAGCAGCTGCGCCAGCACGCCCTGGCCACCAACATCGGCAACCACGATGACGGTTCCGTCTCCTACTCCGAGCACTTCAACATGCCGAACGAGCATGACCTGGCCGGCTGGGACGCCGGCCTGGGCAACTACTGGTACATCCAGAACAACGTGCTGTTCGTGTCGATCAACTCCAACGAGCAGGACCCCGCGGCGCACTCCGACTGGGTGCGGCAGATTGTCGCGGAGCACGGTGCTGGCGTTGACTGGAAGGTCGCCACCTGGCACCACGCGCCGTACTCCACTGCCTCGCATGCCACCGACGGAGACATCGAGTCCCGCCGCGAGTGGATGCCGCAGCTGATGTCCGAGCTGAACTTCGACCTGGTCCTCTCCGGCCACGACCATGTGTACACCCGCTCGCACCTGCTGAACCAGGGCCACCCCGTGGGCGACCTGAGCGCACCGGCCGAGCTGGCCAAGCAGGACGGCGAGGTGCTCTACCTGACCATGAACTCCTCCACCGGCTCGAAGTACTACACGATCCAGGAGAACATCGACTTCACGTTCAACGCCGTGGAGAGCCAGAACCGCCAGACGTCCTACTCGCATCTGGAAGCGGACGGCGACTCCATCCGTGTCACCACCCGCCAGACCGACGGCACCGTCCTGGACGACGTCACGCTGACCCGCGCCCCGGAGGGTGTCACACCGAACCCGGTCCCTGATTATCCGGCACAGACCGTGTTCGAAGGTGCCAGTGCAGTGGACGAGCCGGTGGAGAACGTGGCGGACCCGGAGACCGGCGAGGTCACGGTCGAAGCCCGTGTGCTGTCCGCCAATGACGACGCCGAGGAGTACGTCTCCAACGGAGAGATCTACCTGGACTCTTCCGACTTGGAGATCACCCAGGAGTCCCCGGGCGAGACCGATCCGGAGACGCAGAACATCGGCATCCGCTTCGACCAGGTGTCCATCCCGACAGGCGCCACCATCACCGGCGCCTACCTGCAGTTCACCACCGATGAGCCGGACAAGAACGCTGACCCGTTCAACGTCACGATCTCCCAGGAGAACACCGGCCATGCCGTCCGCTACACCGAGGATGCGAACAGCGTTTCCAACCGTGAGTACCTGGATGGGACCGTTTCCTGGACGGACATCCCGCAGTGGACCACCGCCGGCGAAGCCGGAGAAGCGCAGCGCACCCCTGACCTGACCAGCCTGGTGCAGTCTGTGGTGAACCGTGCGGACTGGGCCAGCGGCGCAGCCATGGCCTTCAAGCTTTCCGGTACCGGCACCCGCACCGCCGAGGCCTACGAAGGCGGCACCGGCGAGGAAGCTCCGAAGCTGATGGTCACCTACACTATGGACGACGCCACCGAACTGACCGCCACCATCCAGGAGGCGCGCGACGACGTCGAACAGTACACCGTGTCCGGGAAGATGGACCATGGTTCTTCCGACCTGGAAATCGTGGACGAAAAAGAACCCCAGATCATCGGACTGCGCTACGCCGGGCTGCAGATCCCGGCCGGCGCCGAGATCCTCTCCGCCCGCGTGCAGTTCACCACCGATGAGCAGGACAAGAACGTCGATCCGTTCAACGTCAGCATCGCCGGCGAAGCGACCGACTCGTCCGCCGCATTCAGCGATACCGCCTTCGATCTGGCCAACCGTGAGCTGACCGAGGCGACCGCTGCGTGGGCGGACATCGAGCCGTGGCTCGTCGAGCACGAGTCAGGCGCGGACCAGCGCAGCGCGGACCTGTCCGCCATCATCCAGGAGGTCGTGGACCGTGATGGCTGGGCCGAAGGCAACGCCCTGTCCCTGCTGCTCTCCGGTACGGGCCAGCGCAGTGCGGAGTCGGCCGACGGTGAACCTGCGATGGCTCCGAAGCTGAACATTGTCTTCCGCGCTGACCCGGCCGGCGAGCCGTCGCCTGAGTACACCCCGCCGGCGGAGAGCCTGTTCCCGGATGTGGTCACCGGGAACGTCTTTTACAAGGAGATTTCCTGGCTGGCTGAACGGGGGATCTCCACCGGCTGGCTTGAGGCCGACGGCACCCGGTTCTTCCGCCCGGTGACCCCGGTGGCCCGTGACGCGATGGCCGCCTTCCTCTACCGCATGGCCGGCGAACCGGACTACACCGCCCCGGCGGAGAGCCCGTTCCGGGACGTGACGGTCGGGAACATGTACTACAAGGAGATCGCCTGGCTGGCCGAACAGGGCATTTCCACCGGCTGGACCGAGCCCGACGGCACCCGCACCTTCCGCCCCTATGAGCCCATAAACCGGGATGCGATGGCAGCGTTCCTGTACCGGCTGGCTGG
>NZ_JBNHHC010000167.1:0-3927 GCF_059091865.1 Arthrobacter sp. B0316-1-20
GGTGCTCGATGGACATCCCCCGGACGTTCTCCGTCATGCTGCGCAGCCGCTCGAGGACCGGATGCGGCTCGAAGCGCGCGGTGCTGTAGGCAAGGCGCGCAACGGCATCCGGGTCGATGCCGATGCGCTGCTCGGTCCGCAGGTGGCGGACCAGTGCAGGGTTCAGCCGCGCCTGCTCGGAGAGCTGAAGTTCGTAGTCGTCCTGCGAGGGGCGGACGGTCAGGGCCACGGGCGCCAGCATGACCGGAGCCGTCATCTGCTGCATCGCCCCTGCCCGGACAGCACGCCAGGTGGCGGTCCCCGCCGCGAGGTAGCCGACGTCCAGCCCACGTTCGGAGCCCATCTCGAACATCTTCGCCCGCAGCACGCGGGCGGCCCGCATCGCTGCGGAATAGTGCCCGGGATCGCGCAGGAGGGTGGACAGGCGCGTGCGGCGGCCGGTCAGCAGCTGCGTCAGGCCGGAGGGATGGGCATGGGTCAGGTCGATGCTGTTGCCCGTGGACGGGGCGAAGTGGAGCAGGGTGTCAGTACCGGCGTGGCTGCCGAGCATGCGGAGCCACGGGCGCAGCGAATCCGCCGCAGCTTCCGCCGTCTCGGCCGCACCGGCCTGCGGCGCCGGTGGTTGCTCCGCATGGTGGCGGGCCGGCTTTTCCGGATTCTGGCGGGCGGATTTAGACCAAAGAGGCATGTCTACAAAGCTATCTGAGTCGGGGACTGAACGCGGGGAGGCTGCGCGGGAAAGCACCGAAATGGCTGCTCCCCCGGCGCCGGTCCGGGGCGTGCCGGAATTACTCCCATTCAATGGTTCCCGGCGGCTTGCTGGTCACATCGAGCACAACGCGGTTGACGCCGTCGACTTCATTGGTGATGCGGTTCGAGATCCGGGCTAGCAGATCGTACGGCAGCCGGGACCAGTCCGCCGTCATGGCGTCCTCGCTAGACACCGGCCGCAGCACGATCGGATGACCATAGGTACGCCCGTCGCCCTGGACACCGACGCTGCGCACATCGGCCAGCAGGACCACCGGCATCTGCCACACCTCGCTGTCCAGTCCAGCCGCCGTGAGCTCCGCCCGGGCGATGGCGTCCGCCTTGCGCAGCAGGTTCAGCCGCTCCTCGTCGACAGCGCCAATGATGCGGATCCCCAGGCCGGGACCGGGGAAAGGCTGGCGGCCGACGATCTCCGCCGGCAGCCCCAGCTGGGCTCCGACGGCGCGGACCTCGTCCTTGAACAGCGTCCGCAGCGGCTCCACCAGTTCGAAGCGCAGGTCCTCCGGCAGGCCGCCCACGTTGTGGTGGCTCTTAATGTTGGCCGCACCCTCGCCGCCGCCTGATTCGACGACGTCGGGGTAGAGCGTGCCCTGGACCAGGAACCTGATCTCCTCGCCGTGGGCCTGGGCCTCGGCGATGATGGCGCGCTCGGCTTCCTCGAAGGCACGGATAAATTCCCGCCCGATGATCTTGCGCTTGGTCTCCGGATCCGTGACGCCCTCGAGTGCCTTCAGGAAGCGCTCCTGCTCGTTGGCCACATACAGGTTGACACCCGTGGCGGCAACGAAGTCCCGCTCGACCTGTTCGGCCTCGCCCTCGCGGAGGAGACCGTGGTCGACGAAGACACAAGTCAGCTGGTCACCGACAGCGCGCTGCACCAAGGCGGCAGCGACGGCGGAATCCACGCCCCCGGACAGGCCGCAGATGACGCGGGAGCTGCCGATCTGCGCCCGGATGCGTTCGACTTGCTCTTCCACGATGTTGCCGGTGGTCCAGTTGGGCTCCAGGCCCGCACCCTTGAAGAGGAAGTTCTCCAGCACTGCCTGGCCGTGGTCCGAGTGCTTGACCTCCGGATGCCACTGCACGCCGAACAGCTTCCGGGTTTCGTCCGCGAAGGCTGCAACGGGTGCACCGGCCGTGCTGGCCAGAACCTCGAAACCTTCGGGCGCCTCATGCACGGCATCGCCGTGGCTCATCCAGGCATTCTGGTGGTCCGGAGTCCCGGCCAGGATGGAGCGGGCGCCGCCGGCTACGGTGACGTCCGTCGCCCCGTACTCGCGCAGTCCGGTCCGGGCGACCTTGCCACCCAAGGCGTTCGCCATCGCCTGGAAGCCGTAGCAGATGCCGAAGACCGGAACGCCGGCCTCGAACAGGTCCGCTCCCACGTTCGGAGCTCCGTCCGCATAGACGCTGGAGGGCCCGCCGGAAAGGATGATGGCGGCCGGGTTCTTCGCCAGGATCTGCTCCGTGGTGAAGGTGTGCGGAACGATCTCGGAGTACACGTTGGCTTCACGGACACGGCGTGCGATCAGCTGCGCGTACTGCGCGCCGTAGTCGACCACCAGAACCGGCCGGTGTGCTGTTTGGGGGGTGGCGGGATTAGTCACCCTCCAAGGATAGTCGCCGCCCGCTCCCGGCCGCACATTGACAGGCACCGCCCGGCCGCCGCCGGCTGTGACTCCGCGCACTCAGGGACGGTCTGCACACCCGGCGCGGGCAGGCAGGCAGCGCCAGGCACGTACCGGGCCACCAGCAGCGACCGGCACATACTGCCGCTCAGTACCGCTTGGCAGCCTGCGGATGGGCCCCCAGCTCCTCCTCCACCTGGCGGTGGATCTTCTTCTCCACGAAGAAGGACAGCAGCGGCACCACTCCACCCAGGGCGATGAGGATGAACTTGCCGAAGGACCAGCGCATGAGCGACCAGAGACGGAAATCGGAGATGAGGTACGCCACGTACATCCAGCCGTGGATGATCAGCACCGCAATGGAGAGGTTGAAGCCGCCCTCGACCCCCGGCGGCTCGGCACCGGCGAAACCGAAGACGAAGGGCTCACCGGTGAAGGCATCCGTGCCGCCGGCGTACAGGAAGGAACCGAACCCGTAGCGCGCGATCATTTCGACGCACAGCAGCAGCAGCATGACGCCGGTGAGGTAGGCCAGGACTTTGTAGAAGCCCAATGCGGAGCGGATCTGCTGGTGGGTGCCCCCGAAGCGGCGCTTGGTGGTGCTGGCGGGCTGGGTCACTGTACTACCTCGTTGCTGTTTTCAGTCTTGGATTCGTTGGCGGGCTGGGATTCGTTGGCGGGCTGGGATTCGTCGGCGGGCTGGCTGGCGCGTGCTTCGGCCTCCGCGTCCTCGTGGGCCTCGAGGGTGCGCCGGTGGTCGTCGGCTACCAGCCGCCACCACAGGAAAAAGGCGAAACCTGCGAATACCACCCATTCCACGGCGTAGAAGACGTTCATCCAGTTGACCGGTGTCTCCTGCGGCTGCGGACCGACCTCGATGGGTTCCAGCGCGGATGCTGCGGCGCCGGCGCCTACCTCGGTTCCGCCGACGTCGATGTTGAACGCCGCCACGAACGCTGCATAGCTGGGGACGTCCCACAGGTTGATCAGCTCAGCCACGGACAGGCTGGCCACCTGGCCGTCGACGCGGGGCTCGGCGATCGGCGCCTCGGTGGGCAGCAGCCGGCCGGTCACCGTCGCCTGCCCGCCGGGGGCAGTGTCCGCCTGGCCCGGTTCGGCGATCCAGCCGCGCGCCACCGGAATAACGACGCCGGCCGGCGCGGTTCCGCTTGCCGGCGGCAACTGGGCGCCGTCAACGGTGAAGGCGGTCACCACCCAGTAGCCGGATCGGCCGTCACTGAGGCGGTTGCGGACCAGGACCTGGCGCTCGGGGTCGAAGCTTCCGGTGAAAGTGACCATCTGGTCGGCGGTGGCGGCCAGCAGCGGCTCCCCCGGACGGAACGTTTCAGTCAGCGGCCGGACCTGCTCAGTGGCGGCCGGCGGCGGCGGAGGCGCGTCCTGCGACTGGGAAAACTGCCACCGGCTCAGCAGCACAAACACCGTCGAAATGACGAACGCCAGCACGAGTGCGGCGATCCAACGGGGTTTGAGGGCGGTTTTGAGCACCCCTTAACGGTACTTCGTGCAC
>NZ_JBNHHC010000168.1:0-3909 GCF_059091865.1 Arthrobacter sp. B0316-1-20
CCTTGCCTGGGTTGAGGATGTTCAGCGGGTCCAGGGCCGCCTTGATGCGGTGCTGCAGTTCGCGGGAGAGGTCGCCGACCTCGGCGGTGACCCAGTCCTGCTTGAGCAGGCCGACGCCGTGCTCACCGGTCAGCGTCCCGCCCAGGGACCGGGCGAGTTCGAACATGCGTCCCAGCGCCTCCTTCGGGGCGCCGGTGGTGATCGACTCCCCGGGTTCGACGACGATCATCGGGTGCAGGTTGCCGTCGGCGGCGTGGGCAATCGTGTAGATCCTGACCCCGGTGTCCCGGGAAATCTCCTGGATGCCGGTGACGATCTCGGCCAGCCGGTTCCGCGGCACGCCGACGTCGCCGATGGAGGTGCGCCCCAGTTGTTGGAGCGACGGGATCGCATCCCGGCGTGCCTGCACCAGCGCTTCCGCCTGGACCGGGTCCTGGGGGACGAAGACGGATTCGGCGAACGGTTCGATGGCCTTGAGCACCACGTCGCGCTCGATTTCGGCACCGAAACGTCCGTCTGGGCCAGCAGGAAGGCACCGCCGCGCTGCCGGTGGTCCGTGCCCGTGGCCAGATCGATGGCCCCTAGGGTGGGTCCGTCGACCAGTTCCAGTAACGCCGGGGTGGCCCGCGCGGCGACGACGGCGGAGGCCGCCGCGGCTGCGCTTTCAACATCGCGGAAGTAGGCGGCGACGGTCGCAGTGGCCACCGGCATCGGCCGCAGCCGTAGGGTCGCCTCGACGACGACGCCGAGGGTGCCTTCGGAGCCGATGAACAGGGCGTTCATGTCGTAGCCGGTCACGGCCTTAATGGTTTCGGTGCCGGTAACCAGCACGCGGCCGTCGGCCAGGACAACTTTCAGGGCCAGGACGGACTCGCGGGTCACGCCATACTTGGCGCAGCGCATGCCGCCGGCATTGGTGGCGATATTGCCGCCGATGGAGCAGTAGAGCGTGCTGGCCGGATCCGGGGCATAGAAGAGTCCGAATTCGGCGGCGGCCGCGTTCAGTTCGGCGTTCAGGACGCCGGGTTCGACGACGGCGAGCTGCTCCACCGGGTCGATGCGCAGGATCCGGTTCATCCGGCTGACGTCCAGCACGATCTCCCCGGCCTGCGCCGAGGCGCCGGCGGCCAGGCCGGTGCCGGCCCCGCGGGGCACCACCGGCAGCCGGTGGGCGCTGGCCGCGCGGAGGGTATCCACCACATCCTGGAGGGACTCGGCCAGCACGACGCCGTCGGGCAGCGTCGGGGGCACATAGCCGGAGCGGTCGGTGCGGACGAGTTCAAGGTCGGCGGGATCCCGGGTAAAGCGGGGCAGCGCGGCGAAAGCGTCGGGGAGATCGGGAACCAGATTGATCGACATTGATGCGTCCTCGCTTGGATGTGCCGGCATGGAGTCCACATTCCTACGACCTGCTGCAGGGCACAAGCCCCTAGCACGGTCCGGTTTCCGAATCGAAAGTGTTGCGAAGCATTACCGTCAGGGACGGCGGATTTTGCAGTGTGACGGACCTGCCCTGCAGAATCGGTACCAGAATCAAGAGTTCCAGCCACAAGGCCCTGGCCGGCTGGACGGCAACCCTCGCCGCTGTAGTGGGGTGCCCCAGGTGACGATTCGACGCGGACCCGGCGCAGGATCGGGCGCGTAAGTATGGCGCATCGTTCCGCGGGCGCCGCGAGCCTTGAAGGTCCACCATGACTGCAACACTGCCCGCTGTCGGGGAGCGCCCTGAGAGCATCGGTACCCACATCGCCCGCAAGAAGCGGGTGCTGTCCTCCGCGTTCGTCGGCACCACTATCGAGTGGTACGACTTCTACCTCTACGGCACAGCCGCCGCGCTGATCTTCAACCAGCAGTTCTTCCCGTCCTCCACGCCGATCGGTGGCATCCTGGCCTCCTTCGCCACCTTCGCGGTGGGCTTCTTCGCCCGCCCCGTTGGCGGCATCGTGGCCGGCCAGCTGGGCGACCGGATCGGCCGCAAGTCGCTGCTGGTGATCTCGCTGCTGACCATGGGCATCGCCTCCACGGCGATCGGCCTGCTGCCGACCTTCGCGCAGGCGGGCTGGTTCGCCGTCGTCGGCCTGGTGCTGCTGCGCCTGCTGCAGGGCCTGTCCGCCGGCGCCGAGTGGGGCGGTTCCGCCCTGCTGTCCGTCGAGCACGCGCCGAGCCACCTGCGCGGTTTCTTCGGCAGCTTCACCCAGATCGGCTCCGCCGCGGGCATGCTGCTGGCCACGGGTGCCTTCGCGGTGACCCAGTCGGTGCTGGGCGCCGAGCAGTTCGCCGCCTTCGGCTGGCGCATCCCGTTCCTGCTCTCCGCCGTGCTGGTGGTGGTGGGCCTGGTGATCCGCCTGGGCGTGGATGACGCACCGGAGTTCAAGGAACTCAAGGAGGAGAAGCAGGTGGAGGCCTGGCCGGTCAAGCGAGTGCTGCGCGAACACCCGCGGGCCATCCTGATCACCATCGGCCTGCGCCTGGCCCAGCCGGCACTGTTCTTCCTCCTCACCGTCTACATCCTCAGCTACCTGAAAGAACGCCGCGACGACAGCGCCGCCGGCCTGACCGCCATCCTGATCGTTTCCGCGCTGGGCATCATCTCCGGCCCGTTCTGGGGCTGGCTCTCGGACAAGGTGGGCCGGCGCCGGATCGCCGTGAGCAGCGCCGTCGGCATAGCCGCATTCATCTGGCCGTTCTTCTGGTTCCTGGATAATGGGCCGCTGGTGCTGCTGCCGCTGGTGATGATCGTGGGCATGAACCTGCTGCACGATTCCATCTACGGACCGCAGGCGGCCTGGTTCGCGGAGCAGTTCCCCGTGCACCTGCGCTACAGCGGCGTCTCCTTCGGCTACCAGGTGGGCACCGTGCTCTCCGGCGGCCTGACCCCGTTCATCGCCGCGTCCCTGCTGGAGCTGGGCGGCAACGAGCCGTGGCTGATCTGCGGCTACCTGGTGCTGCTGGCCGGCCTGACCACCTGGGCGGCGCTGGCCGCGAAGGACCCGGCCGTCCAGGAGCGGGCGGCGCTGGCAGAGCGGCGCGTCGCCGCCTGACGCCCTCAGGCTCGACGCCGGCACTCGGGTTCCCCCGGCAGACGGAACCTAAGTGCCGGCGTCGTCATTTAATGCACCTTCCCCTCCCGCTGACTTTGCGCGAAACGCACGAATGGGCGCTTAAATGAACGTGTGCTGCGGAGTGAACGGGGGCAGGTCAGCGGGAGGGGGCGAGCCCACTGAGCCATTGCGGGGCGAGGCTTTGGAAGACGCGGGGCTCCAGAGCGGGCGCGCCGGCGGGGATGGCACCGGCCAGCGGCACGTGCAGGCCGCGCAGGTACTCGGCATTGCTGGCTTCCACCTCGTCCGGTTCCTCGGGCCACGCGCCGATCACCACGCCCGCCACCGCCAGCCCGCGCCGGTCCAGCGCCTCCAGTGTGAGCAGGCAGTGGTTGAGGGTTCCCAGGCCGCTGCGGGCGACGACGATGACGCCTACGGTCAGGGCGGATGGCGGGTCGGAGCGGGTGCCGGCCCCGCCGCTGAGGTCCGCCGCGAGGTCCGCCAGCGTATGCCTGGCCGAGTCCAGTTCGACCAGCAAGCCGCCGGCGCCCTCCACCAGCACGTGGTTGTGGGTTGCGGCGAGCTGCCGGATCCGGTCCACATGAACCTCCAGGCCGGGCAGCCGGGCGTCCTCGCGGAGGGCGGCGGCCACCGGGGCCATCGGTGCCCGCAGCCGGGCGCCGTCGGAAACCGCCGCCAGGCCGGCCAGGCGCCGCACTTCGTCCGAGTCGCCAGGCTCGCCGTCCTCGACTCCGGTTTGGGCCGGCTTGTAGGCGGCCACCGTCCGGCTGCCCCATGCCGGCGAGGTGAGGGCGGCGGCCAGCGCTGCCGTCGTCATGGTCTTGCCCACCCCGGTGTCGGTGCCGGT
>NZ_JBNHHC010000169.1:0-3908 GCF_059091865.1 Arthrobacter sp. B0316-1-20
AACCGGATCGCCGAGGAAGAGGCCGCCCGCAAGGCGCTCAAGCCGATGTCGAAGAAGGCCCGGAAGGTTGCCGAGCGCAAGGCGGCCGGCAAGCGCTGACCCGCTACCCCGCAGACCGCGGACATATCTCATTGGATAAGAAGCCCTCTGACGTGGCCGGGACCGGGTTGGAAGACTTCCGGTATGACCACTGGTGAGAACCCGATTGTCGAGCTATCGGCCCAGGAATCCTGGAAGCCGCTCGAGAACGGCCAGCATGGCCGGATCGCCCTCAGCATCGCCAACGAGCCGGACATCTACCCGATCAACTTCGTGGCGCGGAACGGCTTCCTGACCATGCGCACCAACCCCGGCACGAAGCTGGCGGAACTGACCATCAACACCAAGGTGACCGGCCGACGCTTCATCTTCGGGCGCGATCCGGACCGCTACTGACCGGCACCGGCATACAGGAGGACGACGGCGGCACCTGAGGTTTCGCCGTCGTCCTCCTGTTGCTATGGCCGGCTAGGGGGTGCCGCCGGCATGGTCCCGCTGCAGGCTTCCCTGAACTTCCTCCGGTGGGACGAAGTGGCAGGAGCCGGAATGCTTGTGCGGCAGGGTGCAGACCCGGCCGGTCGGCACGTGGATCCGCGCGCATGCTCCCTGTTTTGCCACGGATTCCTCGACCGAGAGGTTGTGGAAATCGGGCCTGGCTTCGGCTGCGCGGGCCATATCGTCCGCGCCGGCACCACCGCCCGGGACGGGGCTGTTGCCGGCGGGGTGGGTTTCTGGAAAGTCCATGGTGGACTGCCGATCTCCCCTCATAGGAGGGGTAGTAGGAGCAACCTAATGGCGTCGTTAAGGCTAGCGAGGGCCGGTTTGTTCGGCAAGGCGCGCCGACCGGAGACGCGGCCTATCGCTGCACCACCACCCGCTCGTTCGGCACGCAGTGCGTCATCTTCAGGCCTTCGACATTCCGCGGTCCGTTGTTGCCCAGGTTCTTGACTCGCTCCAGTTCCGCCTCGGAGAGCGTCTGCGTGGCCAGCGGCCCCAGGTCCTTGACGTCGTCGGCGGAGATGCCCAGTCCGTCGCCGACGCGCTTGCCCAGCTCGTCATCGGCCATGAAGAAGTGCCAGACCATGCGTTCCTGCACCCGGCGGTCGGCCTGGCCGATCAGCGTGGTGAAGTTGAGCACCAGGTCGTCCTTCTCCCAGTCCTCCATCAGCTGGAAGCGCTGCCCGGCCTGCAGGTAGTCGTTGGTCCGCGGGATCCGGGCCCGGGTCAGCCGGCCCGTCAGCTCCGGACCTTCGATGTCCTCCGTGGCGTACTGCGCCTCCCTCAGTCCGCCGGTGATGGACGGTTCGTAGTTGACGTGCGGGTTCTGGCCTTCGCCCTGGTCCACCATGTAGGACATCTGCCCGCCGCGCTGGTTGGTAGCCACCGGAGCCTTCGGCGAGTTCACCGGCAGCTGCAGGTAGTTCGGGCCCACCCGGTAGCGCTGGGTATCGCTGTAGCTGAAGGTGCGGCCCACCAGCATCTTGTCATCGGAGAAGTCCAGCCCGTCCACCAGCACTCCGGTGCCGAAAGCGATCTGTTCATTCTCATTGTGGTGGTCGATCACATTGCGGTTCAGCGTCATGGTGCCCACCAGTTTGGGCGGGAAGTCGTTCTCCGGCCAGACCTTGGTGTCGTCCAGCGGATCCCAATCCAGCTCGGGGTGCTCGTCGTCGCTCATCATCTGCACGTACAGGTCCCACTGCGGGTAGTCGCCGCGCTCGATCGCCTCGAAGAGGTCCTTGGACGCGTGGCCGGTGTCCATGGCCTGGATATTGGCCGCGTCCTCTTCGGTCAGGCTCTTGACCCCCTGCTTCGGAATCCAGTGGTACTTCACCAGCACGGTCTCCCCGGCCTGGTTGCACCACTTATAGGTGTTTACACCGAAGCCCTGCTGGTGCCGGTAGTCCGCCGGGATGCCACGCGGGCTGAACAGGTTCACCAGCATATGCAGGGATTCGGGGGTCTGGGACATGAAGTCGAAGATCCGCGCGGGGTCCTGGCGGAAGGTGACGGGGTCCGGCTTAAGCGAGTGGATCACGTCCGGGAACTTGATCGCATCCCGAATGAAGAAGACGGCCAGGTTGTTGCCCACCAGGTCCCAGTTGCCCTCCTCGGTGTAGAACTTGATGGCGAAGCCGCGGGGGTCACGGGCGGCCTCGGAGGAGTCGTGTCCGCCGATCACGGTGGAGAAGCGGACGGCGACGTCGGTCTTCTTCCCGGCCTCCTGGAACAGCCTGGCCCGGGTGTACTTGCTGACCGGCTCATCGCCCCACTTGCCGGTGGCCTCGAATTCGCCGTAGGACACGAAGCCGCGGGCATGGACCACGCGCTCCGGGATGCGTTCGCGGTCGAAGTGGCTGATCTTCTCCAGGAACTGGTAGTTCTCCAGGGTGGCCGGACCACGGGGTCCCACCGTCCGCTGGTTCTGGTTGTCGTAGACGGGATGCCCCTGACGGTTGGTCAGGATGGCACGGTCGTCACCTTCCGCATAGGACGGATTTTCATTCATGACGCTTCCTTCCCTGGATTTCTCTGACGATTTTTCAGGCGTCAATGCAGTCGATTGCAGTCACAGGGTTGCCGAGGCAGCTCTATCCTCGAGTCCACCACCGACGCTCAAGCAGGTCAAGGGTTGGTAACGGACCCCTTGTCCGGCCGCTGTGCCGGTACTAGGGTCGCAGTGGAGGATGTCTGCCCTCCCGCTCTTGCAGAACCCAAGGAGACGCTATGTCCACGCCCGATTTTTCCCTGCCCGGAACTCCCTGCTGGATCGACCTCAACTCCTCCAACCCCGCCAAATCCGCCGATTTCTACGGCCAGCTGCTGGGCTGGACCGCCACGGACATGGGCGAAGAATTCGGCCACTACTTCATCTTTTCCAGGAACGGCCAGGCCATCGGCGGCATGATGCAGAACAGCCCCGAAACCGGTGCCCCCGATGCCTGGACCACCTACCTGTCCACCCCCGATGCCCAGGCCACCGCAGAGGCCGCCGAGGCGGCCGGCGCACAGATCTTCATGAAGCCCATGCAGGTTGCGGACCAGGGCACCATGCTGCTGCTGGCGGATCCTGCCGGCGCGATGCTGGGCGGCTGGCAGCCGGACCGGCGGCAGGGCTTCGACGTGATGGGTGAGGCCGGCGCCCCCTGCTGGCACGAACTGTACGCCCGGGACTATCAGGCCGCCGTGAAGTTCTACCAGGACGTCTTCAAGTGGGACACGCACATCATGAGCGACTCGGATGACTTCCGCTACACCACCCTCGGCGAGGGCGACAACGCCCGGGCAGGCATCATGGACGCCGCCGGCTTCCTCCCGGAGGGCGTCCCGTCCCACTGGGCCGTCTACTTCGGGGTCCAGGATGTGGATGCGGCGCTGGAGCAGGTGGCGTCGCTGGGCGGCCAGATCGTCCGCCCGGCCGAGGACTCCCCCTACGGCCGGCTGGCGGACGTCACGGATTCCACCGGGGCGCCCCTCAAGCTCATCAGCGTCAGCGCGCAGTAGATTCAGGACAAGTACGACGGCGGCCGGCCGCCTTTCCGCGCGAAAGGTGACCGGCCGCCGTCGTACCCGGTCAGGCGAGTCCCAGGATGCCGGCCAGGACCGCCAAGTGGTGCTCGAACAGTTCTGCCGGACTGGCGATGGTATCGGCTCCGTAGGTGCCAAAGACTTCAAAACCCACCGCACCGAACAGGGAGGACCAGACCAGCAGCCCCCGGGCCAGGACCGCGTCAGGAACAGCCAGGTCCAGTTCGGACCGGAGGGCAGCCAGGTCGGCGGCCAACCCGCCCTCGAACCGGGAGGTGCCGGGCGGGGCGGCGGCGGGCGGGGCGGCCGCGCCGGCCCGGAAGGCGCCGTCGACAATGCGC
>NZ_JBNHHC010000170.1:0-3865 GCF_059091865.1 Arthrobacter sp. B0316-1-20
ATGCCATGACGACGGCGCACATGGCAATGCCGCCGGGCATCTTGAACTTTGATGCGGCATGCAAGTGCGGGCGGCGCTTCCGGTAGACGATGTAGCTGACCAGGATGATGGTCCAGACGAACATGAACAGCAGTGCGGAGATGGTGGTGACCAGCGTGAAGGCCGCGATGATCGATTCGCCGGCATACAGCAGCACGACGCCGGCCAGCAGGAAGGTGCAGGAGAAGACCAGCGCGTTGCGCGGCACCCGGCGCGGGGACAGGCGGCCGAAGGTCTTGGGGGCGTCGCCTTCATGCGCCAGGCCGAATACCATGCGCGAGGTGGAATATATCCCCGAATTCGCGCTGGATGCCGCGGAAGTGAGGACCACGAAGTTGATCACGCCGGCGGCGATGGCCAGCCCTGCGAGGGCGAACATGCCCACGAAGGGGCTGCGGTCCGCCGAGAATTCCCGCCACGGCGTCACAGAAACAATCACCGTCAGCGCGACCACGTAGAACAGCATCACACGGATCGGAATGGAATTGATGGCCTTGGGAAGGTTCTTTTCCGGATCCTTGGCCTCCGCCGCGGTAGTGCCCACCAGTTCGATGCCCACGAAGGCGAATACGGCGATCTGGAATCCGGCGATAAAGCCCATCGGGCCGGTCGGGAACATGCCGCCGTCGTTCCAGAGGTTAGCGAAGGTGGCCTCGGAGCCGTTCGGGGCGGTGAAGCCGGTGATGATGAATACCAGGCCGACCACGATGAGGCCAACGATGGCGATGATCTTGATCAGGGCGAACCAGAATTCGGTTTCACCGAAGGCCTTGACCGTGGGCAGGTTGAGCCCCAGCAGCAGCAGGATGGCGGCCAGCGCGGGGATCCAGAGCTGGAGGTCCGGCCACCAGAAGGCCACATAGCCGGCGATGGCGATCACGTCCGCGATGCCGGTGACAATCCAGCAGAACCAGTAGGTCCAGCCGGTGAAGAACCCGGCCCAGGGCCCCAGCAGGTCCGCGGCGAAGTCGCTGAAGGACTTGTAATTCAGGTTGGACAGCAGGATTTCGCCCATGGCCCGCATGACGAAGAAGAGCATGAAGCCGATGATCATGTAGACGAAGATGACCGACGGACCGGCCAGTGAAATCGTCTTGCCCGAACCCATGAACAGGCCGGTGCCGATGGCGCCGCCGATCGCGATCAGCTGGATGTGGCGGTTGGCGAGCTGGCGTTCGAGGTGGGGCTCGCCCTGGTGCTGCTCGTTGAAAGTGACCAAGTGGGAGTGGCCCTCCCCGGGAACCGCGGCTTCGGCGTCGGGCGGAATGGGGCGGTTGGACATCGGACTTCTTTCTGTCATCGGATCGATGGGCGCGCGGTGGTGCTAATCGTAAGGACCGGGCATGTCGTCCTTGTTCCGCCTCAGCGCACCTGAAATTCAGTGTGAGTCGGCTCACGAGCGAAAGTCAATTTGGTTGACGTTGCGGACGGTATGGGCGAAGCAGGGGGCGCCATGTAGAATCTTGCTCAAGGATAGGCTCCGGCGTATAGTTGTGAGTCGCATCACCCATAATTGAACATGCCTCTGAACCGCGGCGGGAGAGTCCTGCTGATGCTCAATCCGATCAGCAGGCGCCGTAGGAGCAAATCCTCCCCAGGAATCTCTCAGGCCCCTGTACCGCTGCGGCAAGGCAACTCTGGAAAGCAGTCAGGCGGCCAGCTCGCCGGACTCACCGACGGTGCAAGCGCCGAACCTGTGGAAACAGGTGGCGCGGAATCTCTCAGGTCCAATACAGAGCGGGGAGGAACTCGATCCGATTGGCGTCCCTGGACGCCGGAATACCCTGGAGTTCCCCCATGACGGTTCAATCAACAGAAACAGCCTTCGTCGACCGCCACATCGGCGCCCGCAGCAATGACGCGGAGACGATGCTCAAGCAGCTGGGCTACGCCAGCGTGGACCAGCTTGTCGACACCGCCGTTCCGGCGGACATCCGCCAGAGCGCGCCGCTGAACCTGCCGCCCGCCCGCAGCGAAATGGAAGTCCTTGCGGACCTGCGTGCGCTCGCTGCGAAGAACACCGTGGCCGTCCAGATGATTGGCCAGGGCTACTACGACACCGTGACCCCGCCGGTCATCCTGCGCAATGTCCTGGAGTCTCCGGCCTGGTACACCGCCTACACCCCCTACCAGCCCGAAATCTCGCAGGGCCGGCTCGAGGCCCTGCTCAACTTCCAGACCATGGTCGAGGACCTGACGGCACTGCCGATCGCCAACGCCTCCATGCTGGATGAAGCCACCGCCGTGGCCGAGGCCGTGCTGCTGATGCGCCGCGTCAACAAGGCGCACCAGGACGGCAAAGTCGTCCTGGACCAGGACGTGCTGCCGCAGACCATTGCAGTCGTTAAGGGCCGGGCCAAGGCACTGGACTTCGAGGTTGAGGTTGTGGACCTGTCCGCCGGACTGCCCGAAGGGGACATCGTCGGCATCGTGCTGCAGCAGCCGGGTGCCTCCGGCAACGTCGGCAGCCACGCTGCGGTGATCAAGGCCGCGAAGGCCCGCGGTGCCATGGTGACGGTCGCTGCCGACCTGCTGGCCCTCACTCTCATCACCCCGCCCGGCGACCAGGGCGCCGATATCGCCGTCGGCAACTCCCAGCGCTTCGGCGTGCCGCTGTTCTACGGTGGCCCGCACGCTGCCTACATGGCCGTGCGCACGGGCCTGGAGCGCTCGCTGCCGGGCCGGCTGGTCGGCGTCTCCAAGGACTCCGCCGGTACTGCCGCCTACCGTCTGGCCCTGCAGACACGCGAACAGCACATCCGCCGCGAAAAGGCCACGTCCAACATCTGCACGGCCCAGGCCCTGCTGGCGATCGTTTCCAGCATGTACGCCGTCTACCACGGCCCGGAGGGCCTGAAGGCCATCGCGCAGCGGACCAGCGGCCACGCCCGCACCCTGGCCTCCGTCCTCACGGGCGCCGGCTTGGAGCTCGCCTCGGAGCACTTCTTCGACACCCTCACCGTCCGCGTCCCGGGCCGTGCGGGCGAGGTCATCAAGGCCGCCGAGGCCAAGGGCATCAACCTGCGCAGCATCGACGCGGACCAGGTGGGCATCTCCTGCGACGAAACCACGACGGCGGCACACCTGGCCGCGGTTGCCGGAGCCTTCGGTGTCGACGACGCTGAGGCCAAGGTCCGGGCGGCCGCCTCGGCGACCCCCGGTTTCGAGCTGAAGTCTGACGTCGAACGCACCTCCGCGTACCTGACCCACCCTGTCTTCCACATGCACCGGTCCGAGACGCAGATGCTCCGCTACCTGCGCCGCCTGTCCGACCGCGACCTGGCGCTGGACCGGACCATGATTCCGCTGGGCTCCTGCACCATGAAGCTGAACGCGACGGCGGAGATGGAATCCATCAGCTGGCCGGAGTTCGCCTCCATCCACCCCTTCGCTCCGGATCACCAGACCGTGGGCTGGCGGGAACTGATCGCCGACCTGGAGGCCCGGCTGTCCGAGATCACCGGCTACGCCGGCGTCTCCATCCAGCCGAACGCCGGATCGCAAGGCGAGTACGCCGGCCTGCTGGCCATCCGCCGTTACCACCTGGCCAACGGCGATGACCAGCGCGATGTCTGCCTGATCCCTGCTTCCGCACACGGCACCAACGCCGCGTCCGCGGTGCTGGCGGGCCTGAAGGTCGTCGTCGTGGCCACCGCGCACGACGGCACGATCGACCACGCCGACCTGAAGGCAAAGATCGAGAAGCATGCCGACCAGCTGGCCGGCATCATGATCACCTACCCGTCCACTCACGGCGTGTACGACGCCGACGTCCGCGAGGTCTGCGATGCGGTCCACGCCGCCGGCGGCCAGGTGTACATCGACG
>NZ_JBNHHC010000171.1:0-3818 GCF_059091865.1 Arthrobacter sp. B0316-1-20
CGTAACAGGGCCAGGCCCCGCCGACGACGGCGGGGCCTGACCCCTTTAACACCACCCCACCCCGCTACACACCCCCTTGCACCAAACACCGGCGGCACATCAGGGCCACTGTCTCGGTGATCAGCGTTGTTCTGATATCAGGGATCTGCTCCCGGTGCAGGGCCGGCTGCCGACACGGCCCTGCCCGGGCCTCAAGATTCTTCCGGCACCCAGTTGCGCAATACCTGCGGTGTGCTGTCTAATGCTTGCTCGACACTTTTCCGATGAGGAGACGACCAGCGGAACATGGCTACCGATTACGACGCACCCCGGACCACCAGCGACGACGAGTCGACGGATTCACTTGAGGAGCTGCGCGCCCAGCGCGGGAAGCCCCAGCCTGTGGTCATCGACGTTGACGAGAACGACACCGCCGAAGGCATCGACCTTCCCGGTGCGGATCTCTCCGGCGAGGAGCTGCACGTGCAGGTGATCCCCGTCCAGGCAGATGAGTTCACCTGTGGATCCTGCTTCCTGGTCCACCACCGCTCCCAGAAAGCGCGCGAGAAGGACGGCGTAAGCTACTGCCGCGACTGCGAAGGCTAAGCAAGCTGGCGGCCCGCTGCAGCCTGCAGCGTGGGGACAAGGCGCGGCGACGGCCAAGTACTCAAGACTGTCAATCTGCTCCTGCACGGCGTGCACATTTCCGCGGCCGCCGATGACTAAGTTGTCATCAAGGTCGAGGCGCCCGCCATGCGCACCGCATGGCCCCGAGAAGGACCAGGGCAGCTGATTTTTTGGCCAGCCAGTCAGGCGGCCAGTTCCACGCTGTTCGAAGTGCACCGGGTGCCCGCCGGTGCGATGATCCGCAGCCGGCATTGGGCCTGTGCCGGATCCGCCTTGGCAGGCAGTCGTTCCGAGTCCGCACAGCCGTTGAGCAGGGCCAAGGTATCCGGCTCCGCTTGAGCGGCCGAGAGATCGATGACGATCTGATGGCCGGGGCTCAGAGTATTGGCGCGGCGAGCCAGAACATACAGGGCCTGAACATTCCGCGGGTTCACCCGGCCCTTCACTTTGATGCAAGTCAATGCCCCCTCCAGGTCCACCCGCACCAGCACTGACAGCTTCTCGTTCACGGTGCTGCCACCTCCCCGGCCATTTGTGCCGTGGCGGCCCGCTGCGCGAGGGCCCGGCCGCTGACGGCAGTGCCGTGAGACCCGAGGAAGCGCTTTCGCTCAGTCACTGGGACCAGCTTGAGGTAGACAGGGTGGGCGAAGACCTGCTTCCTGGCTTCGATGCAGAACGGCAGGACAGCCAGGCGCCGGCGATGTGCTTGGGCCAAGGCGGTCCGCACCAGACCACCGGTCAGGTCGGGGCCCTGGTAGTCACCGTCGATGACGATGCTCAGGAGCCAGATTTGGCCGTCCTGAATGCGGTAATGCAGTGATCCTGCCACCGCTCCATCAACATAGGCATCGAAACGGGACCCGTCGAAGTTGTCACGGACAATATGCATGTTTTTCTCCTCAGGTCATATCCCCGACAGGCCGCGGCACATGCCGGCCACGCCGCTGCATTCTCCGGCCACCGGTGATCAGCAGGCCGAATCCATGAGGATCCGAACCCCCATCGGATCTCGCTTACAATGTAAGCTAAGCATGCTTAGCACTTGATGCAAATTCCTCCGGCCGGTTTACGCCGGTGCGAAGGGCGGTGAAAACGGCTTGGCGGGAGGCCCGAATGCCTCTTCCTGTAAGTGCCGGTGCGGTTAGCCGGCCAGGGTTTCCAGGCGCTCGAGCAGGTTCTCGAGTGACTCTTCGAATTCCTGTGCGGAGCGGTCCTCCGAAAGGAGTTCCTGAAGGTTTTGCAGGAGCGGATAGCCGCTGAGGTCCGCCTCCTGCGGCGGGCGGGGTTCGGCTTCCTCGACCGGGCCGACGTCGGCCCCCATGGCTGAGACTTCCAGGAGCAGGTGTCCGAGCAGGAAGCTGCTGAAGGCGCGGTAGGCGTCCACCGCCGCTTTGTCGGAGAAGCCCGAGCCTTTCAGTGCCCGGAGGAAGGATTCGACCCAGCGCAGGCTGCGCAGAGGAGGCCGCACCCAGGGCGCTTCGGTGTGCCGGGTGGCAATGAGCGGAAACACCTGGGGATGGGCCAGGGCCAGCCGGCGCAGCCCGTGCGCCAGGCGGATCAGATAGTCCTGCCACCCATGGCGGGGCTCGCTGTACACTTCCGGATCGCTGGAGAGCTCATCCAGAACAGCCTCCACGATGCCGTCCAGCAGATTCTCCCGCGACGGGACATAACGGTAGAGCGACATCGCCTCCACCCCCAGTTCGGTGCCGAGCCGGCGCATGGTCAGCCGGCGCACCCCGAACCGCTCAATGAAGTCCGCACCGGCCCGGATAATCCGCTGCCGCTCAAGCCGGGGCTTCTCCGCCCCCGAGTCCGGCCCTCCGTTTTCCGGCTCCACTCCGGCTCCGGCCATCGACCTCCCCCTCCCTGCATCCTTCCCTCCACCCTACGCCCGCCCGTCCGGATCCGCGCGGGCATCTCTGCGTCGGAAGTCCCGACTCCCTCCCGGGCAGGACCGGCAGACAAGCGGCGGGCTTTACAGCACAGCCTTACACTGTAAACTCGGTGGCTCGCGATGTTTGCTGGATGCCCGTCAAGCACCTGCGGCGGGCCGGAGAAGTAAAGGTGAGATGTGAACGAGGAACTGAAGCAGGTCTGGGTTGCTGCTGCGGACGTTGAAACGCTGCAGGCAGAAATGGACCAGGCCGAATTCCACCTGACAGCGACCATCGAGGATGCCGTCAAGGCCGGGGAAGCCACGGAAGCCATCCGTCAAGCGGCGAATCTGACCCAGACCGAGCTCAAGCGGGTCCGGGATCTCTCCAGCGACGCGTCCTGACTGCCGACTCACCAACATCACCCACCCCTGCATCCTTAGCCCGACGCACTGGTTGAGCTCGACCACAGTTATTGTCCGTTCGACGATAAATGGCTCCTATGGATAATCAGCCGCAAGCTCCCAGGGGTGCCTCTTCACTCAAGTCCCACACATTTTTGAGATCAGCCAGCGCCAGGTCATCAGCAAAGAAGAATTTTCTGCTCCAAGTCCGTGTGCAAGGATGCAACCGCGGCCACCCCGGCCTTTTCCTGAGCATTATGGAATTAGTCACTGGCCGGCCAGCTGCGGGAGTTGGCTTCTGTCATTCATCGACGGTGAGGATGCGGGGCCGGCGGGGAATGCCCACTGCGGGGTCGAGCGGCAAGACCAAGTCAACAGCAGGAAATAGTGATGGAGCTCATGAATGTCCCTGCACCCGATGTGCTGCTGCGGTCCTGCATTTCGTGAACGCCACAGGTGCCGGGCCATGGAGGCGGTCGAGAGCCTGGACCACCGAGCCGAAGCGGCGCGATTGCAGGAGCACACAAGGCAATTGAAGGCGGATTTGCGCCGCCGGGCGGAGGCGTGTATCGTTTTCTGAGTCGCCGCCGCTGAGTGGCGAAAACCCCTTCAAATTATTCACCGGAAATGGTGTGCGCCTGAATGGCCTGCGCAATTATCCGGCGGTTTTTTGGCGGGTCGGTTCGTGAATTTCCAATGAAATTCCGCGGAAATCGCGGATTTGACAGGAAAGAAATTCATGAATTAGATTAGAAACATCGCAGCAAAGAAAAGCGAAGCCGCTTGAAATACATTTCCGAAAGGAAGTGACCGCGGTTTTGAAAAGTAAATGCATGTGCCTGTTGTTTGAGAACTCAATAGTGTGCCAAGTTTGTTGATACCAAATGTTTTGTTTGGTTGATTTGGCTGTGATGCGCCGCGTTCGCGGTGT
>NZ_JBNHHC010000172.1:0-3803 GCF_059091865.1 Arthrobacter sp. B0316-1-20
GAACCTGACGCCGGCCAGCCTGCTGGCGGAGGTCAACGCCACCGGGACCAACTTTCCTCCCGAGGTCAGCGAGTTCGACGCCGCCGGGCTGACCCGGGAGCCGAGCCTCACCGTGCGTCCGCCCCGGGTGGCGGAATCACCGGTGGCGTTGGAGTGCAAGCTTCACCGGACCTTGCCGATGGGGGACTGCACCCTGGTCTTCGGCGAGGTGACGCACGCCGTCGTGTCCGGCCGGGTCCTGGATGGCAGCCACCCGCGGATCGATCTGCTGGAACCGCTGTCCCGACTGGGTCTGGATGAATGGGGGACCATGGGGTCTATTCACGAAATCACGCGGATCCGCAAGGCGGACTGGCCGGGGCATTTCCGGCCGCGGAACGGTCTGCCGGAGTAGGAGCAGCGGCCAACAGGCTGCCTGCGCCGCTGATGGCGGGCTGCTGGCCCAGTGCCTTGAGGATCTCGTAAGTAGTGGCGGTGGCCGCGGTAACGACCGGCAGCCCGAGTTCATCCTCGACGGCCTGGACGGCCGCCAGCGACGGCATCTGCACGCAGGCGGAAAGTACGACGGCGTCAGCACCTTCGCGCTGCAGGTTCCGGGCGATCCCGGGCAGCTTCGCCGGATCCAGGCGGCCGACGGCCAGGTTGTCCGCAACTTCGAGGCTGACGGCGTCGAGGACTTCGATGCCGGCGCCTTCGATGTACTCGCGCACCAGCTGCGTCAGCGGCTTCAGGTAGGGAGCGACCATCAGGATTCTTCGGGCACCCATTTCCTGCAGGGTCCGCACCAGCGCACCGGCGCTGCTGGTCACAGCGGCCGGGTGTCCGTTGGCCGCGGCTGCTTCCGCAATGACCTTTTCGGAACCGGCATGGGCGCCGGGGCCCTGGGCCATTACCGCCACCAGGCAGGCATAGGCAATCACGTCCACGCCGGCGTCGGACACGGCGGCGGCGCAGTCGGCGGCCTTGCCAACCATGGCCATCAGTTCCTCGCGGTTGACGTTCTTCATGCCGGCCCGGGCCGAGTGGAAGGTGTAGGTGTGGCCGGTGGCTTCCGACTGCCGGCGGAACAGTTCCGGCAGTTCCGTTTCCATGGTGATGTTGGAGCTGGGAACGATCAGGCCGATCCGGGTCAGGTCAGGGATGTTCATGTGAGTCTCCGCTGCGTAGTGGTCCAAGTCTAAGGGTCCTTCTCCGAACTGGATCAGGGGCGGATCAGGGCAGGTCCCGATACCCTCGCGCGGCCTCCGCTGAAACGCTGAACGCAGGGGCTTTCCGTCCGCCCGCGTCCAGTTGAACCGAAAGAGGCCACCATGACCGCCCGAACACCCATGCCCAGCCACAGCCGAACAGAACCTGGGACCGCAGGGCTGACCTTCCGGTCGGTCCGCACTTTCTTCCTCGCCACTTTCGGCCTGTCTTGGGGCGCGGGCGCGTTGTACATGCTGTTCCAGGCCCAGGTCGACGCCGTCTTCGGGCCCATGGGCTATAACAACCCTGTCTTCATCCTCATGGTGTACACACCCGGAATTGTCGGCGTGGCCATGGTGTGGCGCCACTACGGTCTGAAGGGTCTGGGGCACTTCTTCCGCCGCTTCGCCCTGTGGCGGATGGCGCCGTCGTGGTGGCTTCTGCTGCTGGTCGCCATGCCTGCCGTGTACTACGCCGGGGCTGCGATCCAAGGCAACCTCACCGATCCGTTCCCCTACTCGCCGTGGTACGCCGTGCTGCCGGCCCTGCTGCCGATGCTCCTCATCGGCCCCATCGAGGAGCTCGGCTGGCGGGGCGTGGCGCTGCCGCTGCTCCAGCGCCGGTTCTCACCGATGCTGGCAGGACTCCTGCTCGGTTTGCTGGTGGCCATCTGGCACGCACCCTCGTTCCTGCTGAGCGGCACCAAGCAGTCCGCCTGGGAGTTCTGGCCGTTCTTCTTCGGTATCGTGGCGATCAGCGTCATCCTCACACCGATGTTCAACGCCGCACGGGGAAGCCTGCTGGTGGCCTTCCTGTTCCACGCGCAGATGAACAACCCGGTCTGGCCCGACGCCCAACCGTGGGACATGTGGCTGTTCGTGGCGGTGGCCGTCGCAGTGGCAGTGGCGAACCGCGAAGCCATGCTGGCCCGGGGCGCGGGGGCGACCGCGATTCTGGACACGAAAGGGAGAAGACATGAGCAGTAAACCGGCATTCGTCTACGTCACCTACCTCCACAGCACTCCGGAAAAGGTCTGGCAGGCACTGACCGATCCGGACATGACCACCGCCTACTGGGGCCACAGCAATGTCTCCGACTGGCAGGCCGGCTCCAGCTGGGCGCACCAGCGCACCGACGGCTCGGGGATCTCCGACGTGTTGGGCATGGTTGTGGAGAGCACCCCGCCCACGCGGCTAGTGACCACCTGGGCGGAGCCCAATGCGGAAACCGCCGAGCCAGGTGCGGCCGGGGTCTCCCGGGTCACCTTCGGGATCGAAGCCTACGGGGAGATCGTCCGGCTCACCGTCACCCACGAGGACCTGGCCGACGAAGCCGAACGGGACGAGGTCGCCGGCGGCTGGGCCGCGGTCCTGTCCAACCTCAAGACCCTGCTTGAGACCGGGCACGTCCTCCCGCAGGCACCGTGGGAGCTGCCGCAGCAGTAACACCACCGTCCCCGCGAAACCTCACCTTTTGTCGGATTTTCGTCCCCGAATAGGCATCTTCAGCAGTTTCGCGGGGTGGGGTACGACGGCGGCCGGTGACGTTCCAGCGGAAGCCCGCCGGCCGCCGCGGTACCGGTGGTCAGGATGGGCGAGGTTCTTGCTCCGTCCTTGCGCTTCCTGGCTCCTCGGGTCAGGCTCTCAGGTGGGAGGTGGACCAGGATCACGGCAGGCGGAGGAACTGCGGAGCAGTCACGGCGTGCAGCCGAACGGGCCGAGAAAGCACGGCGTGAGCTGGAAAACGCCGAGCGTTCCCAGAGAATGTGGGAGGCGGGAGCGGCTGGCGAGGTCCTCGTGGCCGGCCTGCTGGCGGAGCTGGAAGCGGACGGGTGGCGCATCCTGCACGATGTCCACTGGCCGGGCAGGCCCAAGGCAAACATCGACCACGTACTCATCGGTCCCGGAGGTGTCCTGGTCATCGACGCGAAGAACTGGACCGGCCGCGTGGAGATCCGCAATAACGGCCTGTACCAGAACGGCTATTCGCGTAGACGCCATGTGGAATCGGCCGAGCAGCAGGCCGCATCGATTGCAGCCCTGCTGGATCCGCCCTACCGCCGCTTTGTCCAGGCCTGGCTCTGCCTGGCCGGGCACCTGCAGGTGGACGGCCAGCTGTCCGGGGCAGTAAAAGTGCACGGCGTGGAAACCGTGCGGGACGCTGTCCACGCATTGCCCAAGGTCCTGGAGCCGCAGGCCGTGGCGGCGATCCACGCCAAGCTGCGGCTGCTGTTGACCGGCACCGCCTCTCCCGAGCTCCTCACCACCCGGACGATGCGCGACCGGGAAGACGACCTCAGCGTCCACAGCTACAGGACGTGGCAGGACCACAGGCAGGGCAGGCGTGACGAACCGGCCGGGGCCGTTCAGCAGCCGGGTAGCCTGCCGTCTCCCGCCCCGAAGGCGACACGGCTGCCGAAGCCCGGCAGCCGGCGTCGTAAGCGCCAGTTCCGGGGTGGAGTGCTCCGGATTCTCTTCGGGATGATCCTGATTTATGTCGTCGTGGCTTTGCTGTGGGGACTCCTCATGGGCCTGGTCCTGCGCACACCGCAGCCCACGCCACAGCCGGTCTCCTGCGTCATGGCCTGACGCGACAGCTGGTCGGTCTTTCCCTT
>NZ_JBNHHC010000173.1:0-3788 GCF_059091865.1 Arthrobacter sp. B0316-1-20
GCCGATCAGGCGGCGGCCATGGCTTTGTGCAGGAATTTGTTCAGGATGTTGCCGGCGGCGCGGACGGAGGCCTGCGGGGTGCTTTTGTGCTGGTTGGTGTGGCTGAGCTGTTCGTGCAGGTAGAGCAGGGCGGAGAGGGCGTCGGAGAGTTCCCCGTCGGCGTCGGCGGTGGCGTTGAGCAGCCGGGCGTGCGCGGCGCGCAGGGCCGGGCCGGGGGCGCAGCCGAGTTCGTGGTGCAGGGTGCGGCGGCATTTTTCGTAGGCCTGCAGGCCTTCGGCGTAGCGGCCGGCGGCCTCCATGGCCAGGATCAGGGCGGTCCAGGCCCGTTCGTTGAGCTGGTCGGCGGCCAGGGCGTCCCTGGCCCAGACGATCGCTTCGTCGGCGTGGCCGAGGCCGAGGGCGGTTTCGGCGGCGGCCACGGTGGCGGCGGTGACGCGGGCGGCGTGGGCGGCGCGTTCGGTGCCGGCCCATTCGGGGGTCAGTTCGTCCCCGAGCAGCGGTTCGCCGGCCAGTTCCAGGGCCTGGCACAGCAGCGGGTAGGCGGCCTCGGGGGCGGCCGCCTCGGCGGCGCGCAGCAGGGCGTCGAAGCGGTCCAGGTCCAGGTCCAGCAGGGTGCGGTCGATCAGGTAGCCGCCGGTGGCGGTGCGCAGGGGTCCGGTTTTGGCGTGGCCGGGCTGGATGTTGCGGCGCAGCACGGACACGTAGGATTCGAGGGTGGGCAGGGCCTCGGCCGGGGCGTTGCCGGCCCAGAGCAGTTCGATCAGCCGGTCCTTGGAGACCGGGGTGCCGCGGTGCAGCAGCAGGATCTCCAGGATCTGGCGGGGCTTGGGTCCGCCGAGGCTGTGGGCGCTCAGTTCGGTGTCTCCGCGCCGGATGTGCAGGCTGCCGATCAGCCGGACGGTGATCGGCTGCGGCGGTGTCTGTGCTGCTGGCTTTTCCATGATGTCCCCCCTCAAGGAATCTTGATGTTTCAATCATGGCGCCTGCAAACAACCGCCCAAAGCCCCGCGTGGGGTGGACCCCCACCCCCAAATTTAGGGTGCAGTTCACACCCGGACGGCTTGCTCGGCCGCCAGCCAGGCGTCAGCCGCCGGCAACATTCTGGATGATGAGAACTTCCTGGCCGTGGTGCACCTGGGTGGCCGTGCCGTCGAGCCTGCGCACTTCCTCGCCGTCCACATAGAGATTCACGTGGCGGCGCAGGGCGCCGGTCTCGTCCCGCACCCGCCGGTTGAAGACCGGATACTCTGCTCCGATCGTGTCCAGCAGGTCCGCGACGGTGGCAGAGCCGTCCACCGGGATCCGGACCTCGCGCTGCCCGTCGACGGTGGAGGCCAGCAGGGCAGGGATCAGTACGGTGATGCCGGGCTCGGTTCCGCCGGCCATGCTGCTCATTCCTCCACCACTGCCGCGCGGACGCAGAGGACGTCCGGCAGGTGGGAGGCGATTTCCGTGAACGTTTCGCCCTCGTCCGCGCTGGCGTAGACGGAGCCGCCGCGGGTGCCGAAGTAGACGCCCACGGGCTCCGCCGTGTCCACGGTCGCGGCGTCGCGCAGGACGGCGTTGTAGTCCTGGACGGGCAGCCCGTGGTCCAACTGCGTCCAGGTGCGGCCGGCGTCGCCGGTGCGGTGCACCGCGAGCCGGGCGTCCGGAGGGATCCGCTCGCTGTCCGCCTTCAGCGGGATCACCCAGGCGGTGCCCGCCCGGCGGGGATGGGTCAGCATCACGAAGCCGAAGTCCGACGGCAGCCCGTCCGCGATCGAGCTCCAGGTTTCGGCATTGTCGTCCGAGCGGTACACGCCGTGGTGGTTCTGCGCGTAGAGCCGGTCCGGCACCACACTGTCCCGGGCGATCTTGTGCACGCACTGGCCGAATTCAGGATTCGGATCCGGCAGGAAATAAGCCGAGATGCCGCTGTTGCGCGCCCGCCAGGACCGGCCGCCGTCGTCCGTCCGGTACACACCGCCCGTGCTCATGGCGACGTGGACGGTGTTCTCATTGGCCGGGCTCGGAAGGACCGAATGCGCCGCGGCGCCGCCGTAACCGGCGCCCCAGTGCTCGCGGTGGGGGTGGTCCCACAGCCCACGCACCAGCTCGAAGTGGTCGCCGCCGTCGATCGATTTCCAGACCGAAATCGGCTCGCAGCCGGCCCAGACGACTCCGGGCCGGTCCTCGGCGTCCGGCTGGAGCTGCCAGATCCGCTCCACCGCCGCGCCGGTATCCTCGGGGAAGCGGATGGCGCCGTGCTCCGGCTCCGTCCAGGTGACGCCGAAGTCGTCCGAGTGCGCGACCGTCGGGCCCCAGTGCTCGGACCGGACACCGACCATGATCCGGGTGCGTCCGGCTCGGGTATCGATCCCGATGCTGGGGATCTCTTCCATGAGGAAGCGCGGCTTGGACAGGGACCAGGTGTTCCGGTCCTGGCTGGTGGCGAGCCACAGCCCCTTCTTCGTGCCGATGGCAAGGACAACGTTTTGGGCACCCATGTACCTATTCGATCATCGCCGTCGGCGCGGCGACAATAGGTCCATGATCCCCCGCCATCGAATCCGGACCAGCGCTGCGGTGCTGGCAATCGCCATCGTGCTCGCCGCCTGCTCACCCGCCGGCGACCCCGCACCGGACTCCGCCCCGGAGAGCCCGCAAAGTACGACGACGGCACCCGCCTCCGCATCCGGCTCGCCGGCCCCGGCGCCGATACAGACGGCACCGCCGCCGGCGCCTCCCGCGCCGGACCCGGCGCAGCTGGCGGTCCTGAACCAGGAGCTGCTGGCGGCGGCCGCGGGCAACGACGCTGCCGCCGTCGTCAGTCTGCTGGAGCAGGGAGCGGAACTGGAAACCCGCAATGCCCAGGCCCAGACACCGCTGGTCGTGGCCACGAAGAACAACCACCTCGAGGCGGCCCGGGCGCTGATCGAGGCCGGCGCGGACGTCAACGCCAAGGACAGCATCCAGGACTCGGCCTTCCTCTACGCCGGGGCGGAGGGGTTCGACGAGATCCTGCGGCTGACCCTGGCCCACGGGGCGGATGTGACCAGCCTCAACCGGTTCGGTGGCACGGCGCTGATCCCGGCCTGCGAGCACGGCTACGGCAGCACCGTGCAGATCCTGATCGCCGCCGGTGTGCCCCTGGACCACGTGAACAACCTGGGCTGGACCGCGCTGCATGAGGCGGTGGTCTACGGCACCGGCGGCCCGCAGCACCAGGACGTGATCCAGCAGCTGATCGACGCCGGCGCGGACCTCACCGTTCCGGACGCGCGCGGGCTCACCGCACTGCAGAACGCGGAGATCCTGGGCCAGGTCGCTGTGGCGCAGCAGCTGCGCACGGCCATGGGGCTGTAGCGGCGGCGTTCAGGCAGTCCGCGCCCGGTAGTCGCGCGGGCTGACCGCATAGTGTTTCTTGAACGCCATGCTGAAGCTGAAGGGGCTGGAATACCCCACCTCGCGGGCGATCGCGGCAACGGTAGCGTCCGAATCGGCCAGCCGGTCCGCGGCCAGCGCCAGCCGCCACCGGGCCAGGTAGGTCATTGGCGGCTGGCCCACCTGGGCGTGGAACCGCCGCGCCAGCGCCGCCCGCGAGATGCCCACCGTCGAGGCCAGGACCGCCAGCGTCCACGGGCGGGCCGGGTCCTCGTGCAGGAGTCCGACGGCCCGGGCGATCACCGGATCCCGCTGTGCGTGCAGCCAGCCGGCCCCGCCGTCGGTTTCCGCCAGGTGGGCGCGCAGCACGGAAATCAGCAGCAGGTCCAGCAGCCGGTCCAGGGCACTGGCCTGCGCCGGGGCAT
>NZ_JBNHHC010000174.1:0-3769 GCF_059091865.1 Arthrobacter sp. B0316-1-20
AAATCCGCGAACGGATGCTTCGAATAGGACGACGGCGAATCCTGGCGCCAGCGCCCGCTCCAGCCCGGACCGCACAGCAGAAGATGGAAACCTGCGTCCGCGAGCTCGGCGTGCAGCGTGCTGGGCCGGCCGGCGCGCAGAACCGGCGCGTCGGGGAGGCGGTCGCCCGCCTTCGGTCCGCGGAACATGATCCGGGAGCCTGTTTCCACGATTGGGCTGCGGCGGTAGTTGACGTCAAGCTCGGAAATCATCCGCAGTCCGGCGGTGCGCAGCGGCCGGGACCGGATGGCCAGCGGGATCAGCCGGGGTGCCAGCCGGGTGCGGGCCAGTTTCATCAGCGGGTTGGCGGAGGTGGCGAACTTGAACAGCCGGTTGGTGAACCTGAGGACCGTCCGCCCCACCGGCGAGCGTTCGCCGTCGTAGGAATCCAGCAGTTCCGGGGTCGCCGCCCCGGTGGATCCGAGGGCCAGCTTCCACGCCAGGTTCACTGCATCCTGAATCCCGGTGTTCATGCCCTGCGCGCCCGCGGGGCTGTGGATGTGCGCCGCGTCCCCGGCCACGAAGACGCGCCCCTCCCGGTACCGTTCGGCGGACTTGCTTTGGATCCGGAAGCCGGTCAGCCAGGCCGGGTCATGCAGGCGGGCCTTGCCGTTCGTGTACGTGTCAGCCAGCTGCTGCAGCTTCGCCAGTGTGACCTCCGTGCCGGCGTCCTTCCGGGGGCGCAGGCTGAGCATCCGCCAGGTGGCAGGCCTGCCGAGCGGGAAGAAGAACATCACGCCGGCGTCGGTTATGAAGGAATGGATGGCCTTCCGCTCCAGTCCGTCGACCTCGAGGTCCGCCAGGATGAAGGTCTGCGGGAAGGAGGAACCGGTGAAGCCGATCGGCGTCTTCCGCCTCACGGTGCTGTGCGCGCCGTCGCAGCCGACCAGGTAGCTGGCGCGGGTGTGTGAGATCGCGCCGCTGATGTGGCGGATGCGGGCGTCGACGCCGAAGTCGTCCTGCTCGATTTCCTGCAGTTCATACCCGCGGTCCACCCGGATCCGGTCCTGGGCCAGGTGCTCGGTCAGGATGCGTTCGGTTTCTGCCTGGGAGAGGAACAGCAGGAAGGGGTAAGCGGTGTCATTGATGCCGATGTCGAAGAGCCCGAACCTGCTGACCCGGTTGCCGAAATGCACGCGCATCTGGGCGGTGCGGTTGCCGGCGGCGATGAGCTTGTCCGTGATGCCGGTTCCTGCAAGCACCTCGAGGGTGCGGGGCTGGATCGCCAGGGCGCGCGACTGGCTGGCGCGCTCGAGTTGTTTGTCGATTATCTGGAAGCTGATGCCAAGGGCGTGCAACTGGGCTGCCAGGGCCAGCCCGGTCGGACCCGCCCCGACAATCAGAACGTCAACGTCGTTTTTCTCGTCATTACTGCGCCGTGAGCCTGCCATGGCACAAGCCTACCCTTGACCCAACACCTGCCCCTGATTAGCGTGAGACGAAACAGCTGATGCCTGTTGGACAACTATTCCGAGGGAATTCCATGGAAGAACTCCGCATTGAAGCCAACGGCAATCTCGGTCCCATCGATTCATCGCGGATTCCGCGCTTTGCCGGTCCCTCCACCTTCGCCCGGATCCCTCGGCTGGACCAGGTACGCAAGGCGGAGATCGCCGTCGTCGGAGTCCCGTTCGATTCCGGGGTTTCCTACCGTCCGGGTGCGCGGTTCGGGGCTAACCATGTGCGCGAGGCCTCGCGCCTGCTGCGCCCCTACAACCCGGCCCTGGATGTTTCCCCGTTCGAGAACGTACAGGTGGCGGACGCGGGGGATATGGCCGTGAACCCGTTCGAGATCCACGAGGCGATCGTGTCGATCCAGCAGCATGCGCTGGACCTGACGGACGACGGCGGCAGGCTGGTGACGCTGGGCGGCGACCACACGATCGCGCTGCCGCTGCTGCGCGCTGCGGCCCAGCGGCACGGACCCGTGGCGCTGCTGCATTTCGATGCGCACCTGGACACCTGGGACACCTATTTCGGGGCCGAATACACGCACGGCACGCCGTTCCGCCGCGCTGTGGAGGAAGGGATCCTGGACACCGAGGCGCTGTCCCATGTGGGGACCCGGGGGCCGCTGTACGGCAAGAAGGACCTGGAGGACGACCGCCGCTTCGGCTTCGGCATCCTGACCTCCGCCGATGTCTTCCGGCAGGGCGTGGACGAGGTCATCGCCCGGCTCCGCGACCGGATCGGGGACCGGCCGCTCTATGTGTCCGTGGACATCGACGTGCTGGACCCGGCGCACGCCCCCGGCACCGGAACACCGGAGGCCGGCGGCATGACCAGCCGGGAACTGCTGGAGATCCTGCGCGGACTGCGCGGCCTGAATCTGGTGGGGGCCGACGTCGTTGAGGTCGCCCCGGCGTACGACCATGCGGAGATCACCGGGGTTGCGGCCTCGCACGTGGCCTACGATCTGGTGACGCTCATGGCGGACCGGGCTGTGGCTGAAGGGCTTTCCGCTCCGCTGGCACGCCGCGCAACCACCGGGGGCCACGCGTGAGCCGCAACGGCGGAGACCTCGTCGTTGAAACCCTGGCCGCGCTGGGTGCCCGGACAGTGTTCGGGATCCCGGGCCAGCACGCGCTGGGCCTGTTCGACGCCCTCTCCCGCTCCGACCTGCGGTTCGTCTCCGCGCGCGTGGAGAACAACGCCGCCTTCGCCGCGGACGGCTACTCCCGGGCCACGGGCGAGGTCGGCGTGCTGTTCCTGTCCACCGGGCCGGGCGCGCTGACGGCCCTGGCCGGCCTGCAGGAGGCGTACGCCACCGGGGTGCCCATAATCGTGGTGGCCAGCCAGATTCCGCTGGAAGGACTCGGGGCGCGGCGCAAGGGGATGCTGCACCAGCTCGACGACCAGAAGGCCTCCGCGGCGAACGTGACCAAGAGCCAGCGGCTCATCCAGCATGCCTCCGGCATTCCCTCCGCCATCATGGACGCCTGGACGGAGGCAGTCTCCTCGCCGCAGGGTCCGGTCTGGATCGAGATTCCGCAAAATGTGCTGCTGGACCCGGTAGTGGTGCCGCCGGTGGAGGATGCGCTGGCAGAACCCTTCGACAACCCGCCGCGCACTGAGCTGGTCAAGGAGGCAGTGCGCTGGCTGTCTGCCGCGGAGCGTCCGGCGATCGTGGCGGGCGGAGGAACCCGCCGCGGCCGGGGGGAAGAAAAGCTGCTGTCCCTGGCCGAGAAGCTGCGGGCCCCGGTGGTCATGACGCCGGGCGGCAAGGGGTCCTTCCCCTGGAACCACGAGCTGTCGCTGCAGTCCTGGGTCGAGGACCGCTACGTCACCGAGGTCCTGGAGGACGCAGACGTGCTGCTGGTGGTCGGCTCCTCCCTGGGTGAGGTGACGAGCAACTATTTCACGCTGGAGCCCCGTGGCCGGATCATCCAGATCGACGCCGAACCCCGGGTCCTGGAGTCCAATCGCCCCGCGCTGGGCATCCGGGCCGACGCAGGCCAGGCGCTCGCGGTCTTGGATGAGGCGCTGGACGCGGCGCTGGGTGCCGCGCTCACGGACGCGGAGGTGCCGGCCGGAGGGGCTGCGGGCTGGCACGGCCGGACCCCGGAAATCCTGGTCAAGGAAACCCTGGCCAAGGTGCAGGCCCGGCTGGACAGCCAGGACCTGGCCCTGGAGCGGAAATTCATGGCGGACATCCGGGACGCGGTGCCGGACGACATGCAGACCTTCTGGGACATGACCATCGCGGCCTACTGGGCCTGGTCGTGCTGGG
>NZ_JBNHHC010000175.1:0-3749 GCF_059091865.1 Arthrobacter sp. B0316-1-20
CACCGGCGGGACGCTGGACAAGCTGGAATCCATTCCGGGATGGCGGGCAGCGCTGCGCAACGACGAAATGATGGCCCAGCTCGCCGACGTCGGAGCCGTGATCTGCGCGGCGGGAGCGGGGCTGGCTCCCGCGGACAAAAAGCTGTACGCGCTGCGGGATGTCACCGGCACCGTCGAAGCTATTCCGCTGATCGCGTCATCGATCATGAGCAAGAAGATCGCCGAAGGAACCGGCTCGCTGGTGCTGGATGTGAAGGTCGGTTCCGGCGCGTTCATGAAGGACGAAGACAGCGCCCGCGAGCTGGCGGAAACCATGGTGGCCCTGGGCAAGGACGCCGGAGTCAATACCGTTGCCCTGATGACCAATATGTCCACGCCGCTGGGGCTGACCGCCGGAAACGCCATCGAAGTCGAGGAAGCCGTCGAAGTGCTTGCCGGCGGCGGTCCGGCGGACGTGGTGGAACTGACGGTGCAGCTGGCCAGCGAAATGCTGGCCGGAGCGGGCCAGCCCGATGCCGATCCTGCCGCGGCGCTGCAGGACGGGCGCGCCATGGATGTCTGGCGGCGCATGATCCGCGCCCAGGGCGGCGATCCCGATGCCAAGCTACCCGTGGCCGCCGAATCCGACGTGGTCTACGCACCGGCGGACGGCGTCCTGCTGGAACTGGACGCGCTGGCCGTCGGCGTCGCCGCCTGGCGGCTTGGCGCCGGCCGGGCCCGGAAGGAAGATGCGGTCCAGGCCGGCGCGGGCGTCAGGATCCACGCCAAGCCCGGGGCGATGGTCCGTGCCGGCGAGCCGCTCATGACCCTGCTGACCGATACCCCGGAGAAATTCGGCCGGGCCCGGGATGCCCTGGAGCACGCCGTCGTCATTGCTCCGGAAGGGGACCGTCCCGCACAGCGGCTCATCATTGACCGGATTTCCTAGCAGCTGGGTGGCACGAATGCGGCCGTGGCATCGTTAAGACCTCAGTCAGTCGCTGGACGCGGCGAATCGATCCGCGCAAGGAGCACCCGCTTGGAAGTTATGGAAACCATCAATGAACTGATCCTCGGCGCAGCCGGCCAGCCCTGGGTGTACCTCCTGCTGCTGGCGCTGTGCATCATTGACGGTTTCTTCCCGCCGGTGCCCAGTGAATCGGTCGTCGTTGCGCTGGCAGCCATCGCCATGTCCGTGGGCATGCCCAATATCTGGATCGTCATGCTCATTGCGGCAGCCGGGGCCATCATCGGCGACAACATCGCCTATGCCATCGGCCGCAGGATCGGTGCCGACCGCTTCCGCTGGATGCGCCGGCCCCGCGTCGCCAAGTCCTTCGCCTGGGCACGGAAGGGACTGGACAAACGCGGGGCACTGCTGATCCTGACGGCCCGCTACATCCCGGTGGGCCGGGTTGCGGTGAACATGACTGCCGGAGCCACGGGTTTCCCGCGCCACCGCTTCCTGTTGTTCACGCTCGTCGCCGGAACGTCCTGGTCGCTGTACTCGGTGGGCATCGGGCTCCTCGCCGGCGCCTGGATCAAGGACTACCCGCTCCTGGGCGCGGGCGTGGCGATCGTGCTGGCACTGATCCTCGGGTTCACGATCGACAAGATCATCTACCACTTCGCCAAGCGCAGGGACAGTCGGCGGGAGCAGTCCGAAGCACACGGGCGGGACCCTGCGGAAACTGTAGAGTGGGGCTTGTGACTGAGCCCATTGTGAATGATGTCCCTGCCTCCGCTATCGACTTCGACCTTCGCAGCCTGCCCAAGGTGTCGCTTCACGATCATTTGGACGGCGGCCTGCGTCCGGCCACCATCATCGAACTTGCGGCCCAGGCCGGCCACCGGCTGCCGTCCGAGGATCCCGTCGCCCTGGGTCAGTGGTTCCGGGAATCCGCCGACTCCGGTTCGCTGGTCCGCTACCTCGAAACCTTCGACCACACGATCGCCGTGATGCAGACGAAGGAGGGGCTGTCCCGCATCGCCAAGGAATTCGTGGAGGACCTGGCGGACGACGGCGTCGTGTACGGCGAGGTGCGCTGGGCACCGGAGCAGCACCTCACCAAGGGAATCACCCTTGACGAGGCCGTGGAGGCCGTGCAGGCGGGGCTGGAGGCCGGCGTCGAAGCGGTTGAGGCAACCGGGCGGCAGATCCAGGTGGGACAGCTGATCACGGCCATGCGCCACGCGGACCGGAGCATGGAAATCGCCGAGCTGGCGGTCCGGCACCGGGACAGGGGAGCCGTCGGCTTCGATATCGCGGGCGCCGAGGACGGCTTCCCGCCGTCCCGCTTCAAGGATGCCTTCACCTATCTGGCGGAAAACCAGTTCCCGGCCACCGTCCATGCCGGCGAGGCCGCCGGCCTGGACAGCATCGTGGACGCACTGGTCCATGGCCGCGCCCTGCGCCTGGGACACGGGGTACGGATTGCCGAGGACATCCAGGTCGAGTTCACCACCGACGAGGACAACGCCAACGACGTCGGTATGGTCACCTTGGGCCGCGTCGCCGCCTGGGTGCGGGACCGCGGCATTCCCTTGGAGATCTGCCCGTCCTCGAACCTGCAGACCGGTGCGATCGAGCAGTTCGGCGAAGCCATCGAGGACCACCCCATCGACCTGCTCTACCAGACCGGCTTCCACGTCACGGTGAACACTGACAACCGGCTGATGAGCGGCGTCAGCCTGACCGATGAGTTCGAGCTGCTGGTGGAGGCCTTCGACTACGACCTCGACGATCTTCGGGTCCTGACGCTCAACGCCGCCGAAGCCGCCTTCCTGCCGCTGGAAGAGCGCGAAGCGCTGGCGGACTACATCGTCGAGGCGTACGAAAACCTCGCCGGATAGCCGGTGGAACCGGAGCGTGCCGGCCCGGCGTTTGCGCGGCTGGTCCTGATCATTGGCCAGCTGCGCCTCCACTGTCCCTGGATGGGGGCCCTGACGCATGAATCGCTCGTGGAGTACCTGCTGGAGGAGTCCTACGAGCTCATCGACGCGATCGAGACCGGCCATGTCGAAGCGGCCGACGCCGCGGAGCTGAAGGGCGAGCTGGGCGATGTCCTCCTGCAGGTGGTGCTCCATGCCCAGCTGCAGGAGGAACGCGGCAACTTCGCCATGGCCGATGTCGTGGACGGGCTGGCGGAGAAGATGATCCGGCGCAATCCGCATGTCTTCCGGCCCGACGGCAGCCTGCAGGAGTCCTTCCCGGCCACTGTCGAGGAAATCGTCCGGACCTGGCATGACATCAAGAAGGCCGAGCGTCCGCAGCGCGCCTCGCCGTTCGACGGGATCCCGGAGCAGCTGCCCGCCCTTGCGCTGGCTGCGAAAACCCTTGGCCGGGCGCGGCGGGCGGGGGTGGAGCACGGCGCAGGCCGGCAGCCGGACGCCCGGCAGCAGGACGCGGAACACCGGATACCGCAGACGGAAGACGACCTGGGCGATTTCCTGTTCGCCGTCGTCGGCCGGGCCGCCGAGCAGGGACTTGACCCCGAGCGGGCGCTGCGCACCGCGGTCCGCCGGTTCCGGCAAACGGTTGCCGCAAATGCCCCGGAAAATCAGCCGCCGGCCGGCCCTGAGTAACACGGCTTCGCGATGACCGGCAGCCCCGGGACCTCGGCTAGGCTAGTGCCGAGACTGGGGTCCCGGTTTTCACCGTCAGACAGCTTCCCAAGAACAGGAGCACTTTTTCATGGCGACAATCGATGCCATCCACGCGCGCGAAATCCTCGATTCCCGCGGCAACCCCACCGTTGAGGTTGAAGTCC
>NZ_JBNHHC010000176.1:0-3720 GCF_059091865.1 Arthrobacter sp. B0316-1-20
CCGCTGGCGCGGCCGGCTGTTGGGTCCAGTGCCGGCTCCGCAGAGCTCCGCCGTCCCTGAACCTGTTGTGTCTACGACGTTTTTTGGCTGCTGTCCTTCGGATCGTACGTGCCCGCTCCACCCCGTCTAGCCCCTCCTTCGTCGGGGCCTGCAGGGGCGTGAATTTCCTTCCGGCGCTCGTGCCTCGCTTATTTCCTCCAGGAATTTCCCGCCCTTTGCCCTTGCGGGTAGACGGGCCTGCGTCGGGCACAGCTCCGCAAGCTCCGCCAGCAGCCAAAAAACAACGGGGGGAGAGGGGAAGCTGGCCGGTCACCACTGGTCGCCCCACCCACCAAATCCTCTGCAAAAGGAGCAACACCATGAACGACCGCATCAAGTTCACCGGCCCTGCCGACATCCTGGCCTTCATCCCGCACACCCTGGGACAAACCCCCACAGAGTCCTTCGTCGCACTGACCATGCAGGGCAATAAACTCGGCGCGACCTTGCGCGTCGATGCCCCGTTTGGGCAGGACCCGGTCGGCTACGCCCAAACCATCGTCAGCTACCTGACCGCCGACGAAGCCGCCACCGGCAGCCTGCTGGTGGTCTACACCGACGAGGACACCACCGAGGATCTGCACCCCTACTCCGGGCACGTGCAGGCACTGCGCACCGAACTCGAAACCGCCGGGATGCCCTTGCAGGATGCCTGGCTGGTGACCTCCGAACTGTGGCGGAACTACCACTGCACGGACACCAGCTGCTGCCCCAACCAGTCACTGGACGCCATTACCACCAGCAACGGCAACGCCGCCCTGATCTACCGGGGGAGTGCCGTTACCGGGTTCACCACACCGGCACCGTTCACCGGAGACGAGGCAGCACGCGAGGCGATCGCCGCGCACAAGCCCGACGGCTGGCCCGAAGACTTCGAAGCCAGCCGCGCAGCGTGGTCCAAGGTGCTCGATGATCCCAAGAGCCTGACAACCCAGACCGCGCACCAGCTGGCAGGAGCATTGCAGCACCCCACCATCCGGGACTACATGATGGGTGACATCATCACCCACGCACCCGAACAGTTCACCTCCGTCATGCTCGGGGTGTTCCTCACCCGCCCTGATTGGGCGCGCGTGGACACCGCCCAGGAAGTCGCGTTTGAACTCATGAAAGCCACCCCCGAAGGCCAGCGCGCACCGATGCTGTGCCTGATCGGCTGGCTGGAATGGCTCAAAGGAAAGTCCAGCTTCGCCGCCCGCTACTTCAAGCTCGCACTGGAGGACGTGGCCGGTTACCGGCTCGCCGAACTTCTTGCCGAACTGGTCAACCGCGGCCTGCTCGCCGACTGCACCCGCGACCCGAAGAAGGCGTATGACCGACACCTGAGCCGCTAAACCCGTAGGCCGGACCCCACACACAGGGGTTCGGCCTACCTGTTTGGGTTTCCCAGGTGCGCGGCGGCCTCCCCCGCCAGGGCTCCTCCGGCCGCGTCGGACGCTGTCGCGGGCGCGCGACTTCCAGCCGGGCCGCAGGAACAGCCGATACTGTGAAGGGACGATACCTATCGGCCAATCAGGAGGACAATGACAATGAGCAGTGCCATGCCGTTGCGCTACCGCATGGTCTTGTGGCTGATAGCTGTAGCGCTCACAGTGTTCAGTTTGATGATGCTTGCTAATGAAGAAGAAACTAATCTTCTGGTCTTCATCTGTACTGCAATCGCAGTCCTCACCATCATCGCGGTCTCTCTGATGAAGTGTCGTATCACTTTTCTGGAGCAGTGGATGGAGGTGCGTCTACTGAGATTCATCCGCACAGAGATTGCATACCAGAAAATCACTGATGTTGAAGCTTTTCAGACGGGGTTCTGGCAAGGGATGGGTGTGCGACTGCTCAGGGATGGGAGCATCGGTTACATCGTCGGCGGCACAGCCGTCCGAATGACAGTGGGGAACCGCCCTGTTATCATCTCGACAAGCAACCCGCAGCATGTGATTGCCGAACTAACCCAAAGAGCGAACCTTCGCTAGCCGGAGCCACATAGTTCGCCACTGGTTGACATCCTTTTCGGTATTTTCGGATCCATCCCAGACAGTCAAGGAGCCCCGCACGTGGTCGATCCCTTCCGCATGACCGAAGACGATACCGTTGCCCCGGACGCGAGCCCGCTGGAAGACATCCTGGAACTGAGCCTGCTGACTGCAGGGCCGATCGTAGGTCCCGTTGACCGGCCGGTCGAAGACCACCGACTTGACGAGCAGTGACACTGCGGCAATGACGCCGCACTCGTAGATTTCCTTTGCAGAGGGAAAACCTAAGAAAGGCCGGCACACAAGTGCCGGCCTTTCCCTATCTAGGACGGCTGGTGGCAGCCATCCACCACAGCGCTGCGGCCGCGAGAGTGTTGAGCGCGGCGATGAAAACATCGCCGCCCGCCGGCCGCCCTACCACCACGTCCGCCGCCACCAGCGCCCAGCAAGCAGCTGCGGCCGCAGCAAAAATCAACGCCAGGATCCGCTGAATCCGTGAATAGCCCGGCCCGGTCCGCGGGCGGCCGCTACGACCGCTGGGATGCTGCGCTGCCGGGTCATTCATGCGCCTACCCTACGCAGAATCAGCGCGCGGGGCGCGCTGGGGGTTTCGCTGCGCTGCACCCTGGTGGGCGTCCGCTGGCGCGGCCGGCTGTTGGGTCCAGTGCCGGCTCCGCAGAGCTCCGCCAGCCCTGGCCCTGTTGTGTCTACGACGTTTTCTGGTTGCTGTCCTACGGATTGTAGGCGTCCGCTCCACCCCGTCCAGCCCCTCCTTCGTCGGGGCCTGCGCCCCGGAAATTCCTCTCCGGCGCTCGTTCCTCGCTTATTTCCTCCGAGGATTTTCCCGGACTTGCCCTACGGGTAGACGGGCTTCCGTCGGCCGCCGAGCAAGCAAGCTTGCCAGCAACCAAAAAACAACGGGGAGCGGGGAAGCTGGCCGGTCACCATTGGTCGCCCCACCCACCACATTCCTCTGCAAAAGGAGTAACACCATGAACGCCATCACCACCGAGACGGTAACCACCGCCGACACCGGCGAGGTCATCACCGACGCCCCGGTCCTGCGCGATTACCACGCCGACGGCGGGTACCAGTGGATGGACCTCATCGCCGAGCACGGCTGGACCGTGATTCCCAGCTGGGGGAGCGAGGGCTGGGACCTTGGCCAGTGGCCCTACGTCATGGTCGCTGCCATCCGCACCGCCGATTCCATTGGCAACCTGTTCGGCATCGCCACCTATTGCGAGGGCGACGTGGAAACCACTTACTACCGGACCAAGGCCCGGCAGTGGGACGCCATCACCGAGCAGGCATTCTTCCACTGGAAGAACGGGCAGGCCCACGGACCGGCAGACCTGCCCGAAGCCGCCGCGGAACTGCCCAGCCGGTACCGGATGCCTTACACCGTCCACGCCGCCTAACCAGCACCCATGGTGGCCGGACCGCTCAGCTCCGGCCACCAGCCCGTCCCGGCGAAAGTTCGGGCGGGCCGCCGCACGGTGCAGCTGCCGCCGTGGTCCCCGGCGGCGTCCCGCCGATCCCGAAGAGTCCGACGCTCATCACCTTGCCGCCCCGGACCCGCCCTGGGTTCCTGGCCGGCACCGGAAAAGTCCAAGGCTGCTGGACAAAGAGGGTGCTCGCAGGGCTCGCACTGATTCGGGCGTCCGCTGGCGCGGCCGGCTGTTGGGTCCAGTGCCGGCTCCGCAGAGCT
>NZ_JBNHHC010000177.1:0-3690 GCF_059091865.1 Arthrobacter sp. B0316-1-20
GGACCACTTCGAGCCCTGGTCGCAGCGGCAGGGCCATTCCGGTTTTGCCTGGGCCTGGCTGGGAGCCGCGCTGGCCACCACCAAGCTGCCTTTCGGCGTCGTCAATGCTCCCGGCCAGCGCTACCACCCGGCGATCATCGCCCAGGCCGCAGGCACCCTTTCCTCCATGTTTCCCGACCGGTTCTGGCTGGCCGTCGGCAGCGGCGAAAATTTGAATGAGCACATCACGGGGGATCCGTGGCCGGACAAGGAGGACCGCCAGCTCCGGCTGGAGGAATCCGTGGACATTATCCGCAGGTTGCTCGACGGCGAGGAGGTCAGCCACCGCGGCAGAGTCACCGTGTACGGCGCGCGCCTGTGGGACGTGCCGGACACCAAACCTCCGCTGATAGCGCCGGCCCTCAGTGTTGAAACCGCCGCGCGCTCCGCCAACTGGGCGGACGGCCTGATTACGGTCAACCAGCCGCAAGAGCATCTTCGGGACATGCTCGATGCCTATCGCGGGAACGGCGGACGCGGCAAGGCTATCCTGCAGATCCACCTCTCCTGGGCGCCCACGAACACCGAGGCGATGGCGATCGCACATGACCAGTGGCGGACCAATGTTTTCCCGCCGCCCGTGTCCTCGGACCTTCCCACCGTGGCTCATTTCGACGCCGCCGGACAGCATGTGGGCCCGGAACAGGTGCGGGAGGCAACCTTGGTCTCGCATGACCTCACGCGGCACGCGCACTGGCTGCACGAATACCTCAACCTGGGCTTCGACGAGCTTTACCTGCACTTCGTCGGGCAGGAGCAGAAGCCGTTCATCGAGGCCTTCGCGGAAAAGGTGCTGCCGGAGTTCCGCTGACCTGCGACGCGCTAGGCTTGTCAGGCAGGACCGCAAAGCGGAAGGAAGATGCCGTGGCAGCCAAGGACAACGGAACCGGGAAACGCCGGGCGGCGGACAGCAAGGTGCGCAGCCGGAACAGGTACGCGGCCTTTGCGCTCCGCAGCCGGCGCTGGGTCCTGATCGGACTGGTCTTGGCGGCCGCCGTCGCGGGTCTGGTCAGCCAGCTCCGCTAGGCCTGCGCCTTCCTCCGGTTAACGGCCACGCAGATCACGACGACGGCGGCGGCGCCCAACACCAGCGCGACCCCGCCGGCCACCAACAGCACGACGCCCAGGACCGGCAGCCACGGCAGCAGCACGCCGACGTCGCCGGTGACCGTCACCCCGGGTGAGGCATCCGCGTTCATCACCACCAGCGCCCAGTCGCCGCTGGCCGGCGTCCACTGCAGCTGCTGTGTTCCGGTGCCGCTGGTCCGGCTGTCCCAGAACGTCTCCGTGGCCGGCGGGCCGGGCGCTCGGGAGCCCGGCAGTTCCTGGACATCCGTGCCGTCTCCTGAAGTGTCAACAACCCGCGCCCGGGCCACATCATCCAGGTACGCCGTGACCTCGTCCCGGGGCGCCAGGCCGACGAACAGCTCCTGCTGAGGATCCGCTGCCGAAACACGCAGCCGGAGCTGCCCGACAAGACCGGTGAGGCTGTCATCCCGGCCATTCGTCTGGATCCGGATCTCGTCGAACACAATCGCGTGTCCCGCTGACGAAACGGAGACCCTGTCGGATGTCAGGAAGCCACCCTGGCGCTGGCTGCTGTCCACGGCGAGCGCGCCGGCGCCGGCACCTGCAGCGGCCAGCCCGCCCAGGGCCAGCAGGACGGAGAGCACCAGCGCGGCCACCCAGCCTGGCGTCCACGGCCCGGTAGCCGCCGGCGGTGCGGCACCCGGAGGCGTACCGCCGTCGTACCTGGCAGGTTCCTCCGGACCCTGGTCGAGGCGGAACGGCGGGTACCGGTCGGTCATCAGCGCCGCGTATCCGGCCACGCGCAGCGCCCAGCGGTGCAGTCCCAACAGGAAGTCATAGATGCCTTTCGGATAGACAGCGGTGAACAGCAACCAGACCGCCGCGATCAGGACCAGCGCTCCGACCAGCGAGAGGCCGCCGCGGACGCCCGTCCAGCCATCGCCCAGCCAGCCATCACCCGTCCAGTCGCTGCCCACGCCGGTGCCGCCCATCCAGTCGCCGCGGTTCCACGCCCCCGCTGCCCAGGCTCCGGTGGCGTAGACGGCGCCGAGGACCAGATAGTGCGGAATGGCCAGCAGCCACCACTTGACCAGCACCAGCCCGCGCGAGATCCGCTCCGGATAGTCGACGTCGAAATGCGCGGGATAGTCCGGGACCTCGGCCAGAGTGAAGGGCGGGTACCGGTCGGTGCCCAGCACGCCGTAAGAGTAGTACGCCACCCGCCAGTGCCAGCGCAGCACGCCCACACTGAAGTCGAACAGCGGCCGCGGATAGTGCGCCGTGAAGAGGATGGCGAAGAAGGCGATGACCGTGACAACGGCGAACCCCAGCCACAGGAGCAGCAGCACCACCAGGTGCGGAATCACCAGCAGCCATTTCACCAGCCACAGCCACTGGTTGGGACCGGGTGCCGGGGACGCCACCACCCGCACGGGATAAGTACCGGCGGGATAGTTGTCAGCGGGACAATTCACGGCCATATGGTCACCTCGAACGGGCTGGGTGCTTTCACGATATCGCCGCCCAGGAGTGACGGGCAACGCGGCAGGCCGCGCGCCGCCCTCGGACGTTCCCACCCTTGCCCGCCCCGCCGCCGGCGTGCTAGACACGGGGGCATGCGGCTCACGGACACCTCGGACCTGTGGTGGAAGAACGCGGTCGTCTATTGCCTGCATGTGGAGACCTTCTTCGATTCCGACGGCGACGGCATCGGGGGACATCACCGGGCTGGCCGAGCGCGTGGACTATCTGGCGGACCTGGGCGTCACCTGCCTCTGGCTGATGCCCTTCTATCCGACGTGGTCTTCCCGGACCAGGAGGACTCCATCTGGACCCTCGATGAGAAAACCGGGGAGTGGTACCTGCACCACTTCTACAGCACCAGTCGGACCTGAACGTCGCCAACCCGAAGGTGCAGGACGAGGTCGCCAAGGCCATGGACTACTGGCTGCAGGTGGGTCTGGACGGCTTCCGCGCGGACGCGGTCCCGTATTTCCTGGCCACCACCGGCCAGGACGGCACCGCGCTGGAGGAATTCGCCGACCCGCACGCCTACCTGCGCGCGCTGCGCAGCTTCCTGGGCCGCCGCAAGGCGACGCGATCCTGCTGGGTGAGGTGAACCTGCCGTTCAAGGAACAGGTGAAATTCTTCGGCGGCAAGGACAGCGACGAACTCACCATGATGTTCGATTTCATCGCCATGCAGAACCTTTACCTCTCCCTGGCCAGGTCCGACGCCGGCCCCCTCGCCAAGGCGCTGACCGGCCGCCCGACGCTGGACACGTCGTCCCAGCGGGCCACGTTCGTGCGCAATCACGACGAACTCACACCGGACAAGCTCACCGAGGACGAACGCCGGGAGGTCTTCGCCGCGTTCGGCCAGGTCTTCGGCCGCGGCCTCAAGCGCTGCCTGCCGCCCATGCTCGACGGCGACCCCCGCCGCATCCGGATGGTCTACTCGCTGCTGTTCTCGCTGCCGGCACTCCGGTGCTCTACTACGGCGAGGAGATCGGCATGGGCGAGGACCTCGAGGCCGACGGCAGGATGGCGGTCCGGACCCCGATGCAGTGGACCGGCGAGGAGAACGGCGGCTTCTCCACCGCCGGCGCGCGACACTTGGTCT
>NZ_JBNHHC010000178.1:0-3651 GCF_059091865.1 Arthrobacter sp. B0316-1-20
AACGGCCGCCGCACCAGTAACGGGGCATCACCAGGGCAGGACCGGAAGGGCGGCAGTCAGCCGCCGCCTGCCTCCGCCATCTCCCCTCCCGCATGTTACGCACGTGACTCTTGTCACTATTGTTACAATAGGGACTGCTGAGACACTTGCGGTTCGGGGCAGCCACTTTTCCGCACCACCTGCGGAATACCGGGCTGTCCAGGCCCGCTGCGGTGCCTCATGGCCACCATCCTGCATCCTGCGCACTTAGACCGGCCGAAAGAACCGTTCTTCCGGGACGGTTATTGTTTGACCCGAATCCGCAGGGGGATCCGGCAGAAGCAGGACGGACGTTGCACAGTCCGTGCGATCTGCCATGCCCGAATACTTCTCGACTCCAGGGGACGACCACTATGAAGAAACACTCTGCCTACGCCGTCGCCACATCCGCCGGCCTGATGGCGGCTCTGGCACTGGGCACGGTGCCGGCACCGGCAGCCGCCGCCGCACCGGCCGCCGCCATCCAGTCCACGGCGCCGGCAGCAGTGGCCGCAGCCTCCTACTCCGACTCGTTCGCCAAGCAGACCTTCGATCTAATGAATGCCGAACGAAGCCGGGCCGGCGTCCGCCCCATGGCCTGGCACCAGAGCATTGCCAACGTCTCCCAGGACTGGGCCGCGCATCTGGGCAGCGCCACCGCCAAACCCGGCTTCAACATGGCCAACATCCACCGTTATGACGGCGGCGGATCGCTGATCCCCGGCGGTGCGAGCTGGTACCGGGAGATCATTGCCTTCAATTACACGCCGCGGGCCATCGTGGACTTCTGGATGTCTTCACCCGCCCACAAGGCGATCCTGCTGGACCCCCGGGCAACGCACGCCGGACTGGGTTACGTTGTCCCGACGTCGGGGCCCTACAAGGGTATGTGGATGGTCGTCTCGAATCTGGCCGCGTATCCGGGCACGCCGTCGCAGGGATCGGCCGGCCCCAGCGGGCCCTTCTGGGACACCGGCGCCTCGGGATTCGTCAAGGAAATCACCTGGATGAAGAACCGCGGCATCACCACCGGCTGGCCCAACGGCTCCTTCCGCCCCTTGGACGCAGTGAACCGCGAGTCGATGGCTGCCTTCATGTACCGGATGGCCGGCTCCCCGGCCTACGCCCCGCCCCGCACATCCCCCTTCGCCGACGTGCCGACCAGCCATATGTACTACAAGGAAATCGCCTGGATGCATGCCAAGGGAATCTCAACCGGCTGGGCGGACCGAACCTTCCGCCCCTACGAGCCGGTTCAGCGCGAGTCGATGGCAGCATTCATGCACCGCTATGCCGCTGCAGTCTGCGGAGTCAACCGGTACGGCCACCGCTCCTTCACCGACATGAACACCTCCATCTTCGCCAACTTCATCGCCTGGATGGGCGGCCATGGAATCTCGACCGGGTACCCGGACGGCTCCTTCCATCCCGCCGAAGCAGTCAACCGCGAATCGATGTCAGCCTTCATGTACCGGCTGGACGGCCACATCAAGGCCTACGGCGGATGCTGACCGCTCCCAGCCCCCCGCCCGCACCATGTCATGGTTCGGAGTCTGCGGCCGGCTGAGGTAAGCTAAGTTTCGTCGTTTTACCGGGATCCGGTGCCGCCCCGGCGGCCGGTCCCAGTGCGGGCGTAGCTCAATGGCAGAGCGCTAGCTTCCCAAGCTCGATACGCGGGTTCGATTCCCGTCGCCCGCTCCACCCAACGGCGCCTTTGGCTCCCAGACCGGATGCCGGCGTCGTACATCCGGACGCTGCAGCAGCAGTGTGTCCAGTGACACATGGAAGCTCCCCCGCGGCACGCGTAGAATAAGCTGCTGTGAATCGCAGAATGTTTAAGTCCAAGATCCACCGCGCCACGGTCACGCACGCGGATCTCCACTACGTTGGCTCCGTCACCGTGGATATGGATCTGCTGGAGGCTGCCGACATTTTGCCCGGCGAGCTGGTCTCCATCGTCGATGTCACCAACGGCGCCCGCCTTGAGACGTACACCATCGAGGGTGAGCGCGGCACCGGCGTCATCGGCATCAACGGCGCCGCAGCCCACCTGATCCATGAGGGCGACATCGTCATCCTCATCTCCTATGCGGACATGACCACGGACGAGGCGAAGGCCTACGTCCCCACCGTGGTCCACGTCGACGCGGCCAACAGGATCAAGCAGCTCGGCTCCGATCCGGCCGAGTCCGTCACCGAAGAGGTACAGCGCCCGCCGTACGCGGTCGCACGCTGATCGCCGGCCGCAGCCTGTGCTGGGGGTCATTTCCGGGTTTTCCATTGTCTGGATCATCATTCTGGTCGGCATGTTCATCGGCCGCACCGGAGTCCTCGGTGAGCGTGCGCAGCCGGTACTGAGCCGGCTCGCATTCTTCGTCGCCAGCCCCGCCCTGCTGCTGGAAACGCTCAGCCAGACGGACCTGCGGGAGGTCTTTTCCGGCTCCCTGCTTGTCGCGGCCGCCAGCGCGCTGGTCACCGGCGTCCTGTTCTTCCTGGTGGCCCGGCTCTGGCTGAAGCGGGAGACACCGGAGTCCCTGATGGGCGGCGTCTCCGCCTCGCTGGTCAACTCCGCGAACCTTGGCCTTCCTATCGCCGCCTACGTACTGGGCGACGCCGCGCTGGTGGCGCCGGTGCTGATTTTCCAGCTGGCCTTCTACAGTCCGCTCCACCTGATGCTGATGGACTCCACCACGTCCCGGCACCGCACCACTCCTGTGAGTTTCCTGGTGCAGATCGTGCGGAACCCGATCATCATCGGCTCGATGATCGGCCTGCTCCTCGCCGCCACCGGATCGACCCTGCCGGAGCTGGTGATGGAGCCGATCCGGCTGATCGGCGGGGCGGCCATTCCGGCGATGCTCCTGGCCTTCGGCGTGTCGCTCTACGGCTCCCGGCCGCTGCGGGCGGCGGACGGGCGGCGGCTGGACGTGCTCATCGCCTCGGTGTTCAAGCTGGTCCTCCAGCCGCTGCTGGCCTACCTGCTGGCCGCCTTCGGCCTGGGCCTTGAGGGCCACGAACTGTTTACCGCTGTCGTGCTGGCCGCACTGCCCACCGCGCAGAATGTCTTCGTAGCCGCCGCCCGGTACGAACGCGGGGTGGTGGTCGCGAAGGACACGGTGCTGGTCACCACGGTCGTGGCGATTCCGGCACTGATGGCGGTCGCCGCGCTGCTGGCCTGAGCCTTGCCGACCGGGCCCCGGCGGCGCGCCGGCGGCTCGACCACGGTGCGCCCCGATGCGGCCGCGGGCACTGAATGGTGACAATTTGACAGCGATCCCGGCACCATAGGTGGCACCAATCACAAACACGGCATATCGTCATTGCGAAGGTTGCTTATGATCCTCAGGCTGACCGGCCTGGGGATCCGGCTGTCTACGACGATGTGGAGGCAGGAACCCCATGCCGATCGATCGAATGCTGCGCACCCGGCGCTGGCCCTGGGCTGCGGGGGTCACAGCTGCCCTGGCCGGCACCCTCCTCACCGGCTGCAGTCCGGCCAGTGCCACCCCGACGCTGACCTGGTACATCAACCCGGACGACGGCGGCCAGGAGGCTATCGCGCAGAAGTGCACCGCCGCGGCGGACGGCAGGTACCGGATCCAGACTTCCCTGCTGCCCAATGATGCGGCCTCC
>NZ_JBNHHC010000179.1:0-3640 GCF_059091865.1 Arthrobacter sp. B0316-1-20
CATCCGTGTCCATCGACGGTAGACCGCGGCCGGGAGGCGGCTGAAGGCGACCTGCGTGCTTTGTGGACTGCCGCCGTCGTACTTGGCGGTGTGCAGGAGTAGATAGGGAACTTTAGAGGGAGTCGGTAGGGAACATCGCGGAACAATGGGGAACAATGGGGAACATGGCTGATTCCGCACACCTGCTTTCCGATGGGCGCACCGCGCTGACCTCCGTTTCCCCCGCAATCGCCCTCGGGCCACTCGACGGCCGCTATCATTCGGCGGTGGCGCCGCTGGTGGACTACCTATCCGAGGCGGCACTGAACCGCGACCGCACGCATGTGGAAGTGGAGTGGCTGATCCACCTCGCCGACCACTCCGTCCTGCCGGGCACAGCACCGCTCAGCAAGGGGCAGAAGCAGAAACTGCGGGACATCGTCAAGCACTTCGACGGCAACGCCGTCCATGAACTGGCGGAGATCGAGAAGGTCACCGTCCACGATGTGAAGGCCGTGGAGTACTACATCGGCCGGCGGCTGGCGGATATCGGTATTGCGAACCTGACCGCCATGGTGCACTTCGGCTGCACCAGCGAGGACATCAACAACCTCTCCTACGCGCTCGGCGTCAAGGGCGCGGTGGAGCACGTCTGGCTACCCGCCGCCCGACACCTGGTGGCGGACATTGTCAAGCTCGCTGAATCCACGCGTGAGGTACCGATGCTCTCCCGCACCCACGGGCAGCCGGCTACCCCCACCACGCTGGGCAAGGAGCTGGCCGTCGTCGCGCACCGGCTGGAGCGCCAGCTTTCCCGGATCGCGAAGACCGAATACCTGGGCAAGATCAACGGCGCCACCGGCACCTACGCGGCGCACTACGCCTCGGTTCCCTCCGCCGACTGGCAGGCCGTATCGAAGAGCTTCGTGGAGGGGCTGGGGCTGACCTGGAACCCGCTGACCACGCAGATCGAATCCCACGACTGGCAGGCGGAGCTGTACGCGGACGTGGCCCGGTTCAACCGCATCCTGCACAACTTCTGCACGGACGTGTGGAGCTACATTTCGATCGGCTACTTCCGGCAGATCCCGGTGGCTGGCGCCACCGGATCCTCCACCATGCCGCACAAGGTCAACCCGATCCGCTTCGAGAACGCCGAGGCGAACCTGGAGATCTCCTGCTCGCTGCTGGATACGCTGGCCGCGACCCTGGTGACCTCCCGCTGGCAGCGCGACCTTACCGACTCCTCTTCGCAGCGCAACATCGGCGTCGCCTTCGGCCACTCCCTGCTGGCGATCTCCAATGTCACCCGCGGCCTGGCCAACCTGGACGTCGCGGAGGATGTGCTCGCCCAGGACCTGGACACCAACTGGGAGGTGCTGGGCGAGGCCATCCAGATGGTCATGCGCGCCGAAGCCATCGCCGGAACGCCGGGCATGGAGAATCCGTATGAGCGGCTCAAGGACCTGACCCGCGGCCACCGCGTGGATGCAGCCCGGATGAAGGAGTTCGTCTCCGGCCTGGGCCTGTCCGCGGAGGCCGAGCAGCGTCTGCTGGAGCTGACCCCGGCGACCTACACGGGCATCGCGGCGCAGCTGGTGGACCACTTGAAATAAGACGCTCCCTCGTGCGGCAGCAGGCATCACGGACGCAGCAGGACCTTTACGGCGCGGCGCTCGTCCATCGCCTTGTAACCCTCGGGAGCCTGTTCAAGCGGCAATTCGAGATCGAAGACCTTGCCCGGGTTGATCTTGCGGTCCAGGATCAGCTGGATCAGATCCGGCAGGAACCGGCGCACGGGAGCGGGACCACCGAGGGTGTGGATGCAGGCAAAGAACAGCTCGATGCCCGGGATCGTCACATCGTAGTTGACCCCGACGTATCCGAGATGTCCTCCGCCACGCGTGGCGCCCACAGCCTGCATGAACGATTCCTGGGTGCCGACGGCCTCGACGACCGAGTGAGCGCCGAGTCCGTTGGTGAGTTCCTTGATCTTCGCAACGCCTTCCTCGCCGCGCTCTTCCACGATGTCGGTGGCGCCGTAGTAGCGGGCCAGCTCCTGCCTGTCCTTGTGACGGGACATGGCGATGATCCGTTCGGCTCCCATCTGCTTCGACGCGAGGACGGCCATCAGGCCGACCGCTCCATCGCCGACGACGGCGACGGTCTTGCCGGGACCGGCCTGTGCGGCAGTGGCGGCGAACCAGCCGGTGCCGAGCACGTCGGAGGCGGCCAGCAATGACGGGATGAGATCCTCATCCGGCTGACCGGGCGTGGGAACGAGGGTGCCGTCCGCGTACGGGATGCGGGCCTTCTCCGCCTGGGTGCCGATCGTCTGCGACACGAACTCAGCGTGCACGCACTTGGACTGGAATCCGGCCTGGCAGATTTCGCAGGTGTTGTCCGAGATCACGAACGAGCCGACGACGAAGTCGCCGACCTTGACGTTCTTCACGTCCGCGCCGGTCTCCTCAACGACGCCGACGTACTCGTGCCCCATCACCTGGTGGTCGGCCGGTTCGATACCCCGGTAGGGCCACAGATCGGATCCGCAGATGCAGGTCGCTGTCAGCCGGATGATCGCGTCCGTGGGCTCGATGAGCTTCGGGTCTTCACGTTCCTCGACGCGCACGTCGCCAGCGGTGTGCATAACTACTCCACGCATGGGTGCTCCTGTTCATGTAGGGAAGTCCGGAACCGAGTCGGGCCCGGGATCGGGAGGCTTTGCCTATGGTCATGCACCATTCAACCGGGCTTTTCACCCGTGCGGGAGGTCGAGTTTATGGGGGTACACGTACAACCTCCCTTCCTCGACAGGAACTCCTACCATGGAGATGTGGACAACCGCTCCGATATCCGTGACTTCCTGGTCACCCGACGTGCCCGGCTGACTCCGGAGCAGGTTGGGCTGCCCGCCGGCGGCGGGCGCCGACGGGTGGCCGGGCTGCGCCGTGAAGAGGTCGCCGTGCTGGCCGGGGTGAGTACTGAGTGGTACACCCGGCTGGAGAAGGGACACATCAGCGGCGTCTCCGAAGACGTCCTGGAGGCAGTGGCGAAAGCGCTGCATCTGGATGAGGAGGAGCGCACCTACCTGTTCGCCCTGGCTCGATCCGCCCGCCCAGCCGCCCGCCCAGCCGCCCGCTCGCCGCGTCGCCGCAGGGCACCTGATATCCCGCCCAGCGTGCAGTGGCTGCTGGACTCGATGACACTGTCGGCGGCATTCGTGAACAACGGCCGGCTGGAGATAGTCGCAGCCAACTCGCTGGGCCGGGCCATGTACTCGGGCATGTTCACCGGCGTTTCCGTCTCTGATACCGGTCAGGCCAGCTTCGCCAGGTACAACTTCCTCGACCCGGCCTCTCACGACTTTTACGCCGACTGGGACGCTGCCGCTGACTCCACCGCCGCGCTGCTGCGCGCCGAAGCAGGCCGGCACCCCCACGACAAAGTGCTGCGTGATCTGATCGGCGAACTGTCTACCCTCAGCCCGGAGTTCAGCACGCGCTGGGCTCAGCACAACGTCCGTTTGCACCACGGTGGGGTCAAACGGTTCCACCACCCCGACGTCGGCGCGCTGGAACTCACCTACTACTCCTTGCAGCTGCCCACGTCCTTCCAGACGGTTCACACTCTGACGGCTTACACCGCCGAACCAGGCAGC
>NZ_JBNHHC010000180.1:0-3631 GCF_059091865.1 Arthrobacter sp. B0316-1-20
GACCTACCGCGCCGGAGGAGCCGGGCTGGTGGCACGGATGCTGGCCCGCGACGGCCGGGACGTCCTCCTGCGGACGTGCTTGTCACAAATCCGCCCCCCGCCGGTGTCCTATGTGTGTCTATCGCTTCAAGTAAAGGAGTCACGGTGTCTGCGCATCGGATCATCATCATCGGGGCCGGCTACGCGGGGGTCATGGCGGCCAACCGGCTGGCCGGTAGCAGGAAGATCGCCGGCGCGGCCAGCGTGACAGTCATCAATCCGTCCGGGGATTTCATGGAACGGATCCGGCTGCACGAGGTCGCGGCCGGAAGCCGGGAATCAGCCTCGGTGCCGCTGCGTTCGCTGCTGCACCCGCGTGCCGCCGTCGTTGTTGGCACCGCCGCAGGGATCGATCCGGCGGCCCGCACTGTGCACTTCACGGACGGCCGCGAACCGCTGGAGTACGACTCGCTGCTGTACGCGGTGGGCAGCTCCAGTGCGGCAGCGGACCCGGACGGCTTCGACCTGCACGATGCGCAGGGCGCCGGCCGTCTGCGGTCGCGGCTGGAGCAGCTGGCAGCGGGCGCAGCGGTGAGTGTTATCGGTGGCGGCCTGACCGGGATCGAGGCTGCCGCGGAAATCGCCGAGCAGCACCCGCGGCTGCGCGTCCGGCTCGTCTCCCGCGGTGGGATTGGAGAAGATCTCTCCGCCGCCGGCCGCCGCGAACTGTTGAGGCGGCTCCGCAGCCTGGGCGTCGACCTCATGGAGGACACCGAAGCGGTACCGTCCGGCGGCGGGCAATTGACGACGTCGGCCAGCACTTGGCTGCCCTCGGACTGCACCGTCTGGACTGCCGGATTCACCGCTCCCGCCCTGGCGCGCGGCAGCGGCCTGCCCACCGACGCCGCCGGCAGGCTGCTGGTGGACGACTCGCTCGCCTGCCCGGAGCATCCGGAGATCTTCGACGCCGGCGACGCCGTCCGCCCACCCGCCGCAGTGGCCGGCCACCTGCGCATGAGCTGCGCCGCGGCCATGCCCATGGGCGCGCACGCCGCGGATGCCATCATTGCCCGGCTTCAGCAGCGTGTGCCGAAGAAGTTCTCCGCCGGGTTTATGGTGAGGTGTATCAGCCTGGGACGCGCCTCCGGCCTCCTCCAATCGGTGCATGCGGACGACCGGCCGCGCCGGTTGGCGGTCCGCGGACGGTTGGCCGGATTCGGAAAGGAACAGATCTGCCGGATGACTCTCGCATGGATCCGCGGCGAAGCGCGCCGCAGCGGCTCGTACACCTGGCCCCGCGGCCCGCGGCCAGCGGAGGCGCGGTAAGGCATGGGCGCAGCGGAGGTTTTCGAGGAGCACCGCTCCCTGCTGTTCACCATCGCCTACGAGGTCACTGGAACCGTTACCGACGCCGAGGACGTGGTCCAGGACAGCTATCTGAAGTGGACAACGGTGGAGGATGCCGCCGTCGTCAATCCCCGCGCCTACCTGGCCAGGATCGCCACCCGCACCGCGCTGAATTCGCTCCGTTCGGCCCAGCGCCGGCGCGAGGAGTACGTGGGTCCGTGGCTGCCCGAGCCGCTCGTGACCGGCGCCGATGTGGCTGAGGATGCGGTGCTAAGTGAGTCACTGTCCATTGCCATGCTGGTGGTGCTGGAGTCGCTGTCGCCCGAGGAACGGGCGGTGTTTGTGCTCCGCGAGGTGTTCGATTTCCCTTATGCCGACGTCGCGGACGCCACCGGCAAATCCCTCCCGGCTGTCCGCCAGCTCGCCCACCGCGCCAGGGAGCACGTCAGGGCCCGGCGGCCGCGCTTCGAGGCCGGCGACGGGCAGCAGCGGGAAGTGGCGGAGCGGTTCATGGCCGCCACGCTTGGAGGTGACCTGCAGGCCCTCATGGACGCACTCGCCCCGGGGGCCGTCCTGCTGTCCGACGGCGGCGGCAAGGTCACCGCGGCACGCAAGCCGGTGCTTGGCGCCGAGCGGGTCGCCCGCTTCCTGGTCGGCATCTCGTCGAATCCAGTGCCGGACATGCGCGTGGAACTCTCCACCCTCAACGGCATGCCCGGCCTGCTGGTGTTCAGCGGGGACCGCGTAGAACTCGCCGCCACGGTGGAGGTGCGCGGCGACCAGGTCACCGGCGTCTACCTGGTCCGCAACCCGGACAAGCTGGCGGCAGGGACCGGAGCGAGGGCCATGGCGAGGTAACTCCCGCAGAACCCATCCAGAAAAGTCATTGTTTCTTGACACACCATGTATGAGATTCTTTACATGAACACTCGACCTATGGGGGGAGCAGAGGTGGGTTCTGAGGAAAGAAACGCCTGGATCATGCTGGTGACGGCGGTCGCCGCCTACGCGGTCTATCTTGCCGTCATCCTCGGGCGGGCGGGCACCGTTCCGCTGCCTGAGGTACCCTACGTCCCGACGATGCTCTGGACGATCGGCGGGGCCATCGCCGCGTCGATCCTGCTGAACATCCTGTTTGCCGTCGCCATGCCTGAAGGCGCGGGGAAGAAGGATCAGCGGGACCGGGAGATCTCCCGGTTCGGGGAGTACGCCGGCCAGTCCTTCCTCGTCATTGGAGGCGTCTGCGCGCTTGTGATGGCGATGGTGGAATTGCCGTACTTTTGGATCGCCAACGCGGTCTACCTCGCCTTCGTCCTGTCGGCGGTCCTCGGTTCCGTAGCCAAGGTCATCGCCTACCGCCGGGGCCTCCCGGCATGGTGAAGCCCACCAGGATCACGAACGACATCAGGCGGCTGCGGTTTGCGCACGGGGAAATGACCCAGGCCGAGCTGGCAGACCGCACCGGCGTGACCCGCCAGACCATCATCGCCATCGAGCAGGGCCGCTACTCGCCCTCGCTGGAAATGGCCTTCCAAATCGCCCACGTGTTCGGGGTGCCGCTGGACGAAGTGTTCCAGTACCCGGCCGAAGAAGGAGAAACGCCATGAAAGCCATCGTGCAGCACACCTACGGACCGCCCGACGTCCTGCGCCTCGACGACATCGCCAAGCCGGACGTCGGGGACGACGAGGTACTGGTGCAGGTGCATGCGGCGGGCGTCGACGCCGGCGTCTGGCATCTCATGGCCGGCCAGCCTTACCTGCTGCGCCTGTTCGCCGGACTGCGCAGGCCAAAAATGCACGTTCGCGGACGGGACGTGGCGGGCCGCGTCGCAGCGGTTGGCCCGAACGTCACCCGGTTCCAGCCGGGCGACGAGGTGTTCGGCACGTCCCTCAGCGGCACGTATGCCGAGTACACCCGTGTCCGTGCGGACCGGCTCGAGCCAAAGCCCGCCAATCTTACGTTCGAACAGGCGGCCGCCGTACCCGTTTCGGCCTGTGCCGCCCTCCACGGCCTCCGGGATGCAGGCCAGCCGCGCCCAGGGCAGCACGTCCTCATCATCGGCGCGGGCGGCGGGGTCGGCACGTTCGCGGTCCAGCTCGCCAAGGCCTTCGGCGCGAACGTCACCGGAGTGTGCAGTACCGCCAAGGTGGACCTCGTGCGGTCCATCGGCGCGGACCACGTCTTTGACTACACTCGCGAGGACTTGGAGCTGGACGTGCTGATGGCCGGCCTGGAGTCGGCCTTCGCCGATCCGTCGGCCGTTCCGGCTTTGGTCAGCTGTGAAGGCGCCTTCTCCTACCTG
>NZ_JBNHHC010000181.1:0-3617 GCF_059091865.1 Arthrobacter sp. B0316-1-20
CCGGGCCTCCAAGCATCCGAACGGGCCCGTTAACGCGGGGACACAGGGCGTCACACCGGGTGGAGGCCCGTCATGTTCCCTCATTTTCCGTCATGTTCCCCGTTCCCTTGACTTCCGCTGACATTCCGGCCAGGAGTGCGGCGGCTTCCTCAAAGCGTTCCACGGCAATCTGGGCCACGGTGTCATCGGCCGCCTGGGCCGCCGCCGGCAGCAGGGCTGCACTGACGACGTCGGCGCCCGCCTTCGCGAGCTGGTCATGGAAATAGCCGGGAGCCAGCAGGTACGAGGCGATGGCTGTCCGGCCGGGTCCCTCGGCACCGGCTGGCGATCCGGCGACGGCACGTACCGCGTCCGCCACGGCAGGCTCCGCGCTCGCCCCGTAGCCCACCGCAACGGTGCCGCTGTGCAGCGCGCGCAAATAGTCGGCCATGCGTTCAACATCCCCGGCCGCAGCGGGATCCGACGATCCGGCGGCGGCCAGCACCACGCCGTCGTCGTCCGCTGCCCCCGCCTCTTCCAGCCGCCGCCGCAGCAGCTGTGCCAGCCGGGCATCCGGCCCCAGCGGCCTGGCCGCCACGGTCTGCGGACGGTCCGCCACCGCCGCCGCAATGTCCACCCGGACGTGGTATCCGACGGAGAGCAGCAGCGGCACCACCACCGCCGGTGTGCCTTCCGGAAGGCGCGCAACGACGTCGGGCAGGGAAGGTTCCTGCACGTCCACGTAGGCTTCGCGCACGTCGAGCCCGGGGCGCAGGTTCCGGATCCGGTCCCGGAGCCGCTCGATGGCGGCGGCGCCCTCCGCGTTCCGGGTACCGTGCGAGCAAGCGATCAGGATGGGATTCATGGGCCGAGTCTAGCGAGGGTATCCGCCCGCACCCCGGCGCTGCATCGTAACGTTGGAACCGAATGGAAGGCTCACACGACGGACGGTTACATGGACCTCAACATCAACCTCGCGCTGGTACTGGACCTGAGCGGAGTCTTCTTCTTTGCCGTATCCGGATCCATGCTCGCCGCCCACAAGGGTATCGACCTCGTGGGCTCCCTACTGCTCGGCTCGATGGCGGGACTGGGCGGCGGCATCGTCCGGGACCTGGTCATCGGCACCGTGCCGGCGGCGTTTTCCAATCCGCTGTATCTTGCCCCGCCTGTCCTGGCCGCCGTCCTGGTCTACTTCCTGCTGTCCGGCTTCGAGCGGCTCGGCAAGCTGCTGACCCTGTTCGACGCCGGCGGGCTGGCCCTATTCTGCATGACCGGGGCGGTCAAGGCGCTGGACGCGGGCCTGAACCCCGTGGCTGCCGCCCTGCTGGGGGTGACGACGGCAGTCGGCGGCGGCCTGCTGCGTGACGTCGTCGCCAACGAGGTACCGGCCCTGTTCAATCCGCGCGACATCTACGCCATCCCGGCGTTCATCGGCTCCGCGCTAGCCATAGCGGCCTCGCTGGCTGGCTGGTTCAATGCGCTCGTCGGTGTTCTGATCGCCGTTGTTGTCTTCGCACTGCGCGTCGCGGCGCTGCATTTTGCCTGGCACGCGCCGCTGGCCGTGCGCAGCCGGGACCGCAGCGACCCGGTGTAATCGGGGCCGCGTCCGTGGGACCGCCGCGGCCCGGATAGGATGCCTAGTAGCGCCACTCGAACGATCTGGGGAGACTGACTTGGGAGAGCTCATGACTGAAATGTTTCTGGAAAAGTTCCGGGACTTGGTTCCTAAGTACCTCGAGGACGCATGGCACGAAGAGGACGGCATCCCGGCGGACGAGCTGGACGAGGTGCTCTCTGAACACGACCTCAGCATTCCCCTGGTGCTGCGCGAGTTCTACCTGGCCGTCGGCGGCTGCGATGACCTGATGGAGGCCTACCACTTCTTCTGGGATCCGGAGGAGCTGGAGATCGAGGACGGCTTCCTGATGTTCCTCGAGGACGAGGACGAGGCTTTCACCTGGGGCATCCGCGAAGATCAGCTGGACATCCCGGACCCGATCGTGTGGCGCCGGAACAACGCCAAAGGCACCTGGGTCAGCGAAGAGGGCACGTTCAGCGAGTTCGTCTTCGACCTGTTCGAGTGGGTTTTCGAGGAGGAGGACTGACCGGCGGCCTTCACCGGGGCCGGCGTCTTTCACCGGGGGTGCCGGGAGGCTGGGAGGCTAGCTCTCCCGGGAAACCACGGCCTCCGCGAAGCTGGCCAGGGCGGCCTTGACCACGCCCTCGGGCAGCGGGTCCAGGGCGGCCACCGCATCGTCGGCCCACTGCCGGGCAACCGCCCAGGCCTCGGCGGTCTGCGGGTGCTCCCGCACGGCCTCCACCGCAGCAGCGAGGGCTTCATCGGAGCTCAGGTCCGCGTCCACGAGCTCGAGCACCTGCGCGGCCGATTCGTCGCCGGCGGCAGCGGCCCGCCGCAGCAGCAGGACCGGCAGGGTGGGCACGCCTTCGCGCAGGTCGGTGCCCGGCACCTTGCCGGATTTGACCTTCACGCCCGTCACGTCGATCACGTCGTCCGCCAACTGGAAGGCAATGCCCACTTTCTCGCCGTAGGAGCGCATGACATCGATGACGTCCCGCCCCGCGCCGGCGAACAGCGCGCCGAGGTGCCCCGAGGCGGCAATTAGGGAGCCGGTCTTGTCCGCGATCACGGACAGATAGTGCTCAATGGGATCCTGGCCTTCGCGCGGGCCGACGCTCTCATGCAGCTGGCCCAGGACCAGCCGCTCGAAGGTCCGGGCCTGGATGCCCAGCGCCTCGCCGCCCAGCTCGGAGACCAGGATGGAGGCGCGGGCAAAGATCAGGTCCCCGGCCAGGATGGCCACGGAATTGCCCCAGACTTCGTGTGCCGTGGGCGCCCCACGGCGGAACGGCGCCGAATCCATGACGTCGTCATGGTACAGCGTGGCCAGGTGGGTCAGTTCGACGACGACGGCGGCCTTGACCACTTCCGCGGAACCCGGCTCGCCCAAGTGTGACGCCAGGATGGTCAGCAGCGGACGGATCCGCTTGCCCCCGGCTTCCATCAGATGGCGGCTCGTAGCATCCGCCAAGGGGTCCGAGTGGGCGATCGCCTCGCGCAACTGCTTCTCCACCCGCGCCAGGCTCGTGGAGACGGCCGGCCCCAGCTTCGGGTCCTCGGCGATGAGGGCAAAACCTGCCGGCAGACGCAGTCCGGTCGCGATGGCGCTGGTCGCCAGGTCCAGCTGCATGGACTCGTGCAGGCCGTGGCCGGCAGCGGTCCAGCTGGCGTTGGTGGGTTCAGTCACTGTTCAACACTAACTAATCGTTGGGGCAGGTTGCTTGTTGGTGCCGCCGGAAACTGCGGTCTGGTTGCTGGTCGCCGGGGCGAGCTGTTCCAACAAATGGATAACTCTATCCTCAAAACCGCGGCCGCCGGGATCGGTAAGATTCGCCAGCATCCGCACCACCAGGCGCATCAGCACTGGCATCGGCATGCCGGTCCGCAGGGCCAGCTTCATGACCTGCGGCCTGCCGATCAGCCGGGCGAAGACCCGGCCCAGCGTAAAGTGGCTGCCCCACTGTCCGCGGACGACGTCGGCGTAGCCGGCCAGCAGGTGCTCATACGCCTGGCTACCGGCCAGCGAACGCGCCCGTTCCGCGCGTTCGATGATCTC
>NZ_JBNHHC010000182.1:0-3590 GCF_059091865.1 Arthrobacter sp. B0316-1-20
CCCGCTCCTTCATACCCAGAAACGCCGAAGGGCTGGTTCGAGCGTCAATTCGCCCTCACCAGCCCTTCAAATCGCCCCTTGTTCAGCAGTCTCCTAGAGCACCGCGACGGACGCTGTCTACGACGTAGACAGGACAGTCAGCCGGAAATAACGGCACGACAGGAGCGCAATGGGGATGTCCATCCAAACGAAGGAGCCGTTCTGGCTAGGACCCGCAGGCAGAGTCCCCCGCGGATTGAAGCGGCCGGCAGCAGCGGCTGACCAGTCCGGGTCCATCCGGTCCGGGTCTATTTGGTTCGGGTTTTTTCTGCCGGGGTTGTCAGACCGGTGATCAGCGCGCCGGCGGCGTGTTCGCGTACTGCCGTAATGGCCCTGACAATGACGGTTTTGTCCTCAAATCCGTCCGAGAGCGCCCCGAGCGCACCCTCGCCGGGGACACCTGATCACGGTGCACGAAGGGTTTCTTGGACCCTGCTGCTTATCGGCTCCGGCGCCGGCAACCCGGCTGCGCGCTCAACGGCCGGGAATAGGCTGGCTTAGCCTTCACAGTCGGTGCAGTAGGCGTGGGCGCCCTTCTGCCGGGCAATCTGGGACCGGTGCCGGACCAGGAAGCACGAGTAGCAGGTGAATTCGTCGTCGGCCTGGGGGATGATCTGAACGGTCAGCTCCTCGGCGATGAACTCGCCGCCGGGAATACCGGCTCCGTCCAGGCCGTCGGCCTCATCCAGCTCCAGGACGACACTGCGGGCGTCCGGTGCATTGGCGGACTGCAGTGCCTGCAGGGATTTGTCCTGGGATTCCTTGACGTCGGAACGGACCTCGTCGTAATCGGTTGCCACTTGGCTTGTTCTCTTTTCTCCGGTGTTGGCTGACCCCGGTGCAACGTACAGCGCTGCGCGGCTGTTCCACAGGCAACGGGCAGCATGGTCCGCATCCGCGGCGGCCGGGCGATGTCCAAGGGTAACAGGAGTCCCGGGCTGCTTCGACGCCGGGTAAGCGAAAGGCCGCGCCCAGCCGGCCGGAACGCCCAGGATCCCCCTCATCCCGGCCCCGGGCGAAGAACCGGCCGGAACATCGGGCAGGGTCACGAATCCGCAGGCGAGGACCTGGATGTGCAGGCGCAGGAGAACCGGCAGAAACCGTTCCCGGCCCAGGCTTACGTATGCGCCGTTATCGGTGGTGGTTGGCCCTCAGCAGTGCAGGGAATCACCCCATCTTCAGTGTCGTTGCTCATTGCCGCTGGTTAGGAAGCCTCCGGCTCATCCGCTCTTGGGCCTGCTCAACATGGCGCGGACGCAGGGGCTGATAATCCTGCAGTTGCTGCTCGACAACATGACTGGCAATTATCCAAGCCGGTCACCGTCTTGTGGGCGTGTGTGTCGTTATCGGCGGTGGGCCCCTTCGCCGTGCATGAGCCGGACCGGAGAGAGCCGGACAGGGTCTGCGCCCACCTGGTTCCGTCCGCTTAGCCTGCCCGGGGAAAGCCCGGATCCTGCCGAACGGCTGCCGGGCGGCTTGGCAGACTATAGTAAGCATACTTAGTTTGTGGTGTTAGGGAGAACACCGGACCGGGAATGTGTGGCGATGTTCCCGGCCACGCTCCATCGGCTAGGCCCTGCCGCCCGTCGCCGGCCACACGCCGGCCACACGCCGGCCCGCGCGCTTGTCCGGGCGCTTGTCCGGTAAACCGTCAATGCCTTTGGAAGTCAGGAGTCCAAAATGGATTGGCAGTCGATGTTCGGGCCGAGTATTCCGCTGCTTGAGGCCTTTATCCGGGGCACAGTCATGTTTCTGGTGCTGTTCCTCCTGATGCGCATTGTCGGCCAGCGCGAGTCCGGGGCGCTGGGGCTGACCGATGTGCTGCTGGTCGTCCTCGTGGCCGAGGCTGCTTCGGTCGGTCTGCACGGGGAGGCCGAAACGATCACCGATGCTTTGGTGGTCGTGGCCGCGATCCTGTTTTGGAGCGTGGCAGTTGATGCCGTCGCCTACCGGTTCCCGCGCCTCGCGCCGCTGCTGAAGGCCCGGCCCCGGCAGCTCATCAGGAACGGTGAGCTGAACCGGAAGGTGATGCGCAGGGAATTCATGAACGAAGACGAGGTCTTCTCCCAGCGGCGGCTGCACGGCATCGAGGACATTGCGCAGGTGGAGCGTGCCTGCCTGGAGCCCAACGGCATGATCAGCGTCGTCCGCCGGGACCGTGGCGGAACCGAACCGGTGCAGCCCCCCCCGAAGCCCTGTAGCTGTTCTTTCGGCCGCGGTGCCGCGGCAACCGAACCGCACTCCAGCCACCGGAGCGAACCGGCGGCCCCATCACGGGATGCAGGACTGCCCGGGCCGGCAGTAAAGGGGCAGATCGGGCGGAAAAACCGGCCGGCAAGACGATGGGCGGCAGGAACCGCATCCGGCTCCGTCGATTTTGCCTCCAATACGATCGCCGGGAAGGCCTCAACCTATGCGCTGATACTCGGCGGTTAAGACCCCGGCGGATCCGCGTTTGGCTGCCGTTTCGGGCAAGTGCCGGTGCCGGGGAGCGGATCCATAATGGGAATAAGGAAACACCTTCAGGGTTTTCAAACCGGTGAGGGCCTGCCGGGCGGGCAGGATCTTGCCGGAGCATGCGGGAGATGTCCGGTGTTGTCGTATGAAGAGAACAGGCGCCTGGCGCAGCTTGAGCGTGACCTGGCCGCCGAGGATCCCAGGCTGGCACGCATTCTGTCCGACGGGCCGGTGGACTCTCCGTCCCTGGGCCCTCCTGGGGCGGTGCGCCGGGCGGTCCTGACCGCAGTGATGGGCGCGGCTGTGTTCATCCTCGGCATCGCCTCGGAGCTGGCGGTCTTCACTGTTGGCGGATACGTGCTGGTGTATGCGGCTGTTCTGCGGTTTTTCTTTTTGTGCTGTCTGGATGACAGCTGCCCCTAAGACCGGCAGGAGCGCGGGGCCGCTGCCCGCACCGGTAGAGCGCCGGCTGCCAAGGTGCCTGTCAGTTCGGAACTGCAACCGATACCCAGGCATGGGGCGTGGAGGTGTGCGGGGAGCGCAGGTACCGCATACCGGATGAGGGGAGGCAGGCCATGGCCGCTGAGGATGCTGAATACGGGGATATCGCGGATCACGATGTCATCAGCCTCAGGTGCGTGTGCGGCAACAGCGCCGGCGATGAGGGGCTGATTGACGTCAATGAGGCGGGCATCGCCGTTTCTGTCGACCCGGGCACCGTGGTGCCGGAGGGCCTGGCCGAATGGCCTGAGGCTGACAAGGTCTATACGCTGTGCCCGGCCTGCGGCCGCGTCTACAGCAACGCAGTCATGGAAACAACCAACACGGCTCCGGTGGCCTTCCGGGCCAAGGTCAATGAGGGCCCCGTTGCCGAGGCGCTGCGCGTGCACCGGGAACTGGAGAACCAAAACCGCTGGGGCGCCCACACCGCAGAGCCCTGGCCACATCCTGCAGCAACGCTTCCCCGACACTCACATGAGTGAACCACGGCGGGCTGAGCCGTGAGTGTAGGGGCGCCGGGCCTGGACCAGCCGATCGCGGATATCCTGCAGTCCCGTAAAACATATGCGCTGCTATCGGCTGTGGTCAGGGAC
>NZ_JBNHHC010000183.1:0-3578 GCF_059091865.1 Arthrobacter sp. B0316-1-20
ACGGGCGGAATGTCGGGACTGACGGCGACCGTGAACGTTCCGCGTTCTTTGTACTTGTCGGGAACCATTGCTGCGATCTCGGGGTCGGTTTCGTAGGTGCGCTGTGCTGCCTGGGGTGCCGGGCCGGCTGCGGAGGCGCTCTGATCTTCGGGATTTGCGCAGGCGTTCATCGTCAAGATGGCCACAAGAGCCAGGCCGAGTGTGCTCAATTGCTTTTTCATGGATGTCTTCCTTGGAGTGAAGTTGCTGTTCGCATGATGTGAATCTGCGGTTTCTTCTCGCGGCACAGGCATTTCATGTACTGGTCGAGAGCGCGATGGAGGAGAAGAATTCTCTGGCGCGGGGGTGCGATGGGTGGTACATGACTTTTTCCGGAGCGCCGCGTTCTATGATTTCCCCGTCGGCCATGACCACGAGTTCATCGGCAACGTCGCGCGCGAAAGACATTTCGTGGGTAACGATGAGCATGGTGCAGCCTTGTTCGGCCAGCAGTTTCATGACGGCCAACACCTCGCCCACCAGTTCCGGATCCAGTGCGCTGGTCGGTTCGTCGAAGAGCAGTATTTCCGGCTTCATTGCCAGAGCCCGTGCAATCGCGACCCGCTGTTGCTGCCCGCCCGAAAGTTCGTTGGGATAATGGTTCTTTTTGCTGCCCAGGCCGACCCTTTCCAGCAATACGGAGGCCTCTTCCCTTGCCACATCGGGGCGGATACCGCGCACCGAAATCGGGGCAAGGGTGACATTCTCCAGGGCGGTGCAGTTTGGAAACAGGTTGAAGCCTTGGAAAACCATCCCAAAAATCAGTTTCTGTTGGCGCGCAGTCTTGGGCGAAACCTGGATGCGGTTCTCTCCGCGAACGGTCTGGCCGAGCATCTGCCCCTTGAAAAAGATGGCTCCGCCGTCGATTTCTTCCAGCGCATTGATGCTGCGCAGGAGGGTGCTCTTTCCGGAGCCGGAAGGCCCCACGATACAGATGACCGATCCTGCCCGGACCTCAAGATCGACGCCCTTCAATGCAGTGAAACTGCCAAACTTCTTTTCTATTCCTATGAGCTCGAGTATCGGAGCCTGGTCAGCTGTGCTCATCGAACACCCCCGTCGACGTTAGTGGAGCTTTTGTTTTCGGATTTCTCAGCGATCCCCCGTGGGCTTTCCTTATGGACCCTGCGGTCAAAGCCGCGGCCGAACCGCTTTTCCAGCAGAGACTGTCCATACATGGCGATCGATGTGAGGACCAGATACCAGATGACGGCTACCGTCAGAAGTGGAATGGTTTCGAAGTTCCGCGCGTAGATCAGCTGTGCCGTGGTCAAGAGTTCGGTATAGCCGATGACGGTGACCAGCGACGTGTTCTTGAACATCGTGATGACCTCGTTGGCCATGGGAGGCGTGATGACACGGATGGTTTGAGGGCCGATGACCTTGGAATAGGTTGTCCAGGGCGATAGTCCCATGGCGCGGCAGGCCTCAAACTGACCTCGATCAACGGCAATGATTCCGGATCGGAAGACCTCCGCTGATTTACCACCCAGGTATAGGGAAAGTCCGACGACGGCAGCCGTGAACCGCGAGATGACTTCACTGGTGGGCACCTCGAAGAACGAGGGCCCGAACGGTATGCCGATGCCCAGCGTGGGGACCAGTGCGCCGAGGAAGAAGATCATCAACAGGAGCACGAGCAAGGGCATCGCCCTGACGACCCAAATATAGAGTGATGCGATGGCACGCATCACCGGCAGGGGCGACAGTTTCGCCCAAGCCGTCAATATGCCTAGAACCAGGCCGATAACCGTCGACACAACGGTCAGAACAATCGTATTCAACAGGCCCTGCATGATGCGCTGGCTGAAAAGATAGTCCTGGACCAGAGGCCACTTCCAATTCTCGTTGAAGAGAAAGAACTGCGCTCCTGCAACAACCAGATACACCGCCAGCGCTCCGGTTATCCACCTGCCGGCACTTCTGCGTGGCTTGATGGGTAACTTCGCTGCTCTTTCGGCCGCCCGCTGCGGCGCCCTCTCAGTCAGTGTTTCCACTAATACCTCCCCTTATGGTCAACGGCACGGCTGCAATTGGTGCGAACAATGATCCGTCGTGTTCAGGCGTCCTACAGTCCTGCCCTCCGCGGCTTCCGGTGTCACCCGTACCTTGCAGGGCTGCGATCAATGTGATGTACGCCATGGCTAAACCTTGGTGTAATGGTCCTATGCGTGTAAACCCTTACGGAGAAGATCCTGTCCGCCTCGCGGTCGCACTCGTCAACGAGCCCCCGGCTTCCTGGCAGGAATTGGCCGACCGCTGCACCGCGGCAGGAATCATAGTTCCCGACGGTACGGATGAGACGGACCTCATTGAAGTCAACAAGATGCTTGAGAAGTGGCTGCTAATCGTCGACGCGCCGACGCCCGAACTGCGGGCTGACCTCCTGAACAAACTCCTTGCCGAGTCCTCGACGCATCCGGCACTTGTCAATCATGAAAATTCGGGATGGCACCTGCACTACCGCCCTGATGATCTCAGACTGAGTGCGGTTGTGGCGTCGATGATCCATGTCGGCACGGCCCTCCATCTTGTCGGCAGGGGTATGCACCGGCTGGGCAGGTGCCAGCTGCAGGGATGCCACCGCGTTTACGTCGACCTCAGCCGCCCGGGGACTCAACGGCACTGCTCGCCCCAGTGCGCCAACAGAAACGCGGTCCGCCGCCACAGGGCTCTTCAGGCGAACAGTTGAGCAGCCGCGCCACGGAGGAACCCTGCACGGCCAGGGACCGGCGCGCGGCTCCCTGAACGGCCGACCGCATCATCACCTCCTGGGCGGATCTGGACAGGCCGGCAAGCTTACCCGAAAGTTTCGCGCAGTCGCACCATGCTGCGTCCGTTCCGTCCCAACAGGGGCCAGCCCCTTTCAGCGTGTTCCTCCGCCGACTTTCCATGTAATGGTTTACAGGCACAAAGCCATTACATAAGAATGAGGCACACAGACGGCATGAAGGCTCTGATCATGCCGCTCCGAAAAGTTTTCACTGCATCAGGGACATTGAACCGCTCGATTGGAGTTAATCGTGATTCAGCCATCAATTGGAGTCATCGGTGCCGGTGTAATTGGCCTTTCACTGGCACGTTCACTGGCTTTAGCTGGCGCCAAGGTAACTGTTTTCGAACAGACCGCTGTCGGCGCCGGCACTACTTCCACGTCTTTCGGATGGGTAAATGCCAACGGTAAGAATCCGGACTCGTATTACGAACTCAATGTCGCCGGAATGCGCGAGCATGCGGAGCTGCAGGCCAGCACGAAGTCGCAGGCCGAATGGTTCGTGCAGGCAGGAACTTATGAGTGGCACGTTGATCCTGAGGCGCAGGAGCTGTTCTACCGCCGCACGGAGCGGCTAAAGACCCTGGGATATTCCATCGAGCAAGTAACCCGAAGCGAAATGGCTCAAAGGCTCCCCGATGTAAACATTGATCGACGGTCGTCCGATATCGCTTTCTTTCCCGAGGAAGGGTATGTCCACACGTCCATTCTGCTTGCCCGCCTGCTGTCTGAAGTCCAGGAGCTGGGAGTACAGTTCCGATGCCCC
>NZ_JBNHHC010000184.1:0-3550 GCF_059091865.1 Arthrobacter sp. B0316-1-20
AGTGGGCTTCCTGCCCGGCGGTGCTGCCCCCGGCAGTGAGGTCTGCCCCACGGGCGGTGCCGGCCTGGGCATTCCGAAGAACACCACGAAGGAACAGCAGCTGGCCGCTGCGACCTTCCTGAAGTTCATGACGGAGCCGGAGAACACCGCTGCCTTCTCCCGCGCCACCGGTTACATGCCGGTGCGCAAGTCCTCGGATATGGCCCAGGTGCTGGCAGAGACTCCGCAGATCCAGGTGGCCCTGGACCAGCTGGACGTCACCCGCACCCAGGACTATGCCCGTGCCTTCCTGCCGGGCGCCGACCAGGAGATGGCCAAGACGGCGGCTGCCATCATGACGCAGCAGGCTGACGTCAAGCAGTCCCTGACGGACCTGAAGACGGTCCTAGAAGGCATCTACACCAGCGACGTGGAACCCAAGCTGGCCTAGGTCCCGTCCAAAATGGGATGGCCCCCGGTACCTTTGGGTTTCCGGGGGCCATTCCATGAGGGCTGCGGGGTCCCGCACCGGGCCGACGCCTATTTGCTGTCCAGCGGTACGGGCGTCACGCCCAGCGGCGCCAGCCGTGCGGCACCCCCGTCTTCAGCCGTGAGGACCCAGATACCGCCGTCGTGCACGGCCACGGTGTGTTCCCACTGGCAGGAGCGCGCACCGTCCACGGTTACCACGGTCCAGTCATCATCCAGTACCGCTGTTTCGATGCCGCCGCGCACCAGCATAGGTTCGATGGCCAGGCACATGCCGGGCCGGATCTTCGGGCCGCGGTGCTTGGTGCGGTAGTTGAGCACATCCGGGGCCTGATGCATCGCCGAGCCGATGCCGTGGCCCACATAGTCTTCCAGGATGCCGAAGCGCCCGTCCCCGGCCTGGGTGACGTAATCATCGATCGCGTTGCCGATATCCCCGACATGCTTGCCGCGAGCCAATCCGGCAATGCCGGCCCACATGGCGTTCTCTGTGACATCGGACAGTTCCCGGTCCGCGGGGTCCTCGGTGCCCACGATCACGGTCCGTGCGGAGTCGCCGTGCCAGCCGTCGACGATGGCACCGCCGTCGATGGAAATGATGTCGCCTTCCTGCAGCACATAGTCACCGGGAATCCCATGGACCACCTGTTCATTGACCGAGGTGCAGACGGTGGCCGGGTAGCCGTGGTAGCCAAGGAAGTTGGAGGTCGCCCCAGCATCTTTCAAGACTGCGGCGAACGCAGCGTCCAGGTCCCGGGTGGTGGCACCGACGACGGCGGCAGCCACCGCCGCATCCAGGGCGCGGCTGGTGACCAGCCCGGCCTGGCGCATTTTAAGGATCTGGGCAGGTGTCTTGTATTCGATGCGCGGCTGGCCGAACGCCATTCTTACCAACTTCCTTCGGAATCAACCCGACAATTCTAGCGGTTCAGCGCCGAAGGCCCCCGGCGGCGGTTCAACCGCAGCCAGGGGCCTTCGCTTCAAGCCTATGGACCCGGATCAGGAACCGGTGACGGCCTTGATGGCGTCCATGACCCGGTCGGTGACCTCGTCGATGGCACCGATGCCGTCAACTTTAGTGAGGATGCCGCGCTCGGCGTACCGGGCCACGACGGTCTCCGTCTGCTCGTGGTAGAGGTCCAGCCGGTGGCGGATGACGGTCTCGTTGTCATCCGTGCGGCCGTCCAGCTCGGCACGGGCCAGCAGGCGCCGGACCAGTTCCTCGTCATCGGCGGTCAGCTGCAGGACTACGTCCAGCTGCTGCTCGTTCTCGGACAGGATGCTGTCCAGCTCATCCACCTGCACGGTGGTGCGGGGGTAGCCGTCCAGCAGGAAGCCCTCTGCTGCATCGGCTTCCTGGAGGCGGTCGCGGACCATGTTGTTGGTGACGCTGTCCGGAACGAAGTCGCCGGCGTCAATGTACTTCTTGGCTTCAATGCCAAGCGGCGTCTGTGCCTTTACATTTGCGCGGAAGATATCGCCGGTGGAAATCGCAACGACGCCAAGCCGCTCTGATATCCGTGCCGCCTGTGTTCCCTTACCTGATCCTGGCGGACCGATAATGAGCATTCTCGTCATCGCAGTAACCCTTCGTAGTGGCGTTGTTGGAGTTGGGCATCGATCTGCTTGACCGTCTCAAGACCCACACCCACCATGATGAGGATCGAGGTACCGCCAAACGGGAAATTCTGGTTGGCGTTGATGAGCACCAGGGCAATCAAGGGAATCAGGGCCACGATGCCCAGGTACAGGGCGCCTGGCAGCGTGATCCGGGACAGGACGTACTGCAGGTACTCCGCCGTGGGCCGGCCAGCCCGGATACCAGGGATGAAGCCGCCGTACTTCTTCATGTTGTCCGAGACCTCGTCTGGATTGAAGGTGATCGCTACGTAGAAATACGTGAAGAACACAATCATCAGGAAGTACAGGGCCATGTACAGCGGGTGGTCGCCGGTGACCAGGTAGGTCTGAATCCAGGCCACCCACTCGGGCAAAGGCGTGTTCGGATCCGTCGGCGTGTTGAACTGCGCGACCAGGGCCGGCAGGTACAGCATCGACGAGGCGAAGATGACCGGAATGACGCCGGCCATGTTCACCTTGATCGGGATATACGTGCTGGTACCGCCCAGTGTCCGGCGGCCCACCATGCGCTTGGCGTACTGGACCGGGATACGGCGCTGCGACTGCTCGACGAAAATCACCAGGGCCACCACGACGACGCCGATGGCCAGCACGGTCAGGAAGACACTCCAGCCCTGGCTGTTCAGGATTGCGCCCAGGGCGCCCGGGAAGCTGGCGGCGATGGACGTGAAGATGAGCAGGGACATGCCGTTGCCCACGCCCCTCTCGGTGATCAGCTCGCCCATCCACATGATCAGTCCGGTGCCGGCCGTCAGCGTGAGGATCATCAGCAGGACGGTGATGATGTTGTCATTCGGGATGACTGGCACGTTGCAGGTGAAGTTGAACAGGGCGCCGGACCGGGCCAGGGACACCAATGTAGTGGCGTTCAGCAGGCCCAGTGCGATGGTCAGGTACCGGGTGTACTGGGTCAGCTTGGACTGGCCGGACTGACCTTCCTGGTGCAGCTCCTGGAAGCGCGGAATGACCACGCGCAGCAGCTGGACGATGATACTCGCCGTGATGTAGGGCATGATGCCCAGGGCGAAAATGGAGACCTGGAGCAGGGCGCCGCCGCTGAACAGGTTTACGAACTGGTACAGGCCGCCGGTGGTGGTTCCCAAGGCCAAACACTGCTGCACATTGCCGTAGTCAACACCGGGCGCCGGGATAAACGCGCCCAGGCGGAAGATCGCGATGATTCCCAGCGTGAACAACAGCTTGCGTCGCAAGTCCGGCGTCCGGAATGCCCGGCCAATAGCGCTAAGCAAGCGTCCTCCTGAAAGTTCTTGGTGCCGTTTGACGACAAGTCACAACTACCGAGTCTAGCGGCTCAATCGCCATACAAATAAATACCGTGCTGCCCCGTTCGGATCCGGCGTCATACTGGTGCCCGCTCCGCGGGGGCTCCCGCCCGTCAGGCTGCCTTAAAATGCCCTGGCGGGCCGGATTACTCCGACCC
>NZ_JBNHHC010000185.1:0-3532 GCF_059091865.1 Arthrobacter sp. B0316-1-20
GGCCAGCCCCGCCAGCTCGGGCAGGGTCCGCGCCGATGCACCGGTGGCAATAACGACGCCGTCAGCCCGGAGCGTGCGCCCGTCGCCGAGGGTGATGGTCCGGGTGGCCGAATCGAATGCGGTTGCGCGCACGCCCAGCAGCCATTCCGCCCGCAGCGGATCATCCCCGGCCTCGCCGTCCCAGGTTTCCAGGGACAGATCGTTAACACCGATCTTGCCGGCCAGGAATTCCTTGGACAGCGGCGGCCGGTCATACGGCCGCTGCAGCTCATCGCCGATGATCAGCAGCCGGCCGGTGTAGCCCTGCGCGCGGGCTGCGCGCGCAGCGGAAATGCCGGCGAGGGACGCTCCCACGATGGCTAGTGTCTGCATCGCCACCTCCTCTTCTCGTGAATTGCGACAGACGCAACAAGTAGCGTTATATGCAACAGGGTGACCCCCCTCACACTTCTTGTCAAGGACAAAGCTGGCCCCCTGAAATTCCTTGACAAGTGCAAGTGAACTGGATCACTCTGTTGCATAGTGTGATCAAGGTTGATCATTACGGAACAGCAAGGCGAAACGAGGTTTTCCGATGCACAAGGCATGCCCACTGAGTGAACTCGCTGCCGGAGACGCGCTGCGGCTCGACACATCACCGCCGATCGCCGTGTTCCATACGGAGGACGGCGAACTCTTCGCCATCGATGACACCTGCACCCACCAGGACGCATCCCTGGCGGACGGCTGGGTCGAAGGCTGCGAAGTGGAATGCCCCCTTCATGCATCGAAGTTCAACCTGCGGACCGGAGAAGTCGACGCCCCGCCGGCCAAGCTTCCGGTCCGTGTCCATGAGGTCACCGTCATCGACGGCGACATCATGATCAAGGAGTCCGACGCGGCTCCCAACCTGCCACCCGGCCTAACGGTCGACGGACACGTCTAAGCAACGGACCCGTCCAAGCGAAGGAACAGCGCATGGCCATCAACAGCGACACAACGATCCAGGACGGAAACGACGAACTGGACGCCGCCATGGATGCATCGGAAGTCGACCAGGAGCTGGAGGCCTTCACCGGGCAGGATCCGGCCGATCCCGACACCGCAATCCTCGAAGTACTGCGACAGAACGCCTCCGAGCAAAAAACCGCCGAGCGGACGGCGGACCACGGCAATGGCGCCGTGGCCGGCCCGCGGAACGCCCGCGTGGACAAGGTCATCTTCGGCGTCACCGGCATCATGGCCCTGGCCTTCGTCGTCTGGGGCTTCGCCGGTACGGACAGCCTGTCCACCACCTCCACCAATGCGCTCGGCTGGGTCACCAAGAACACCGGCTGGGTCTTCGTGACCCTTGCCTCGCTGTTCGTGATCTTCGTGCTCTGGTTGGCACTCGGCCGCTTCGGCAACATTCCGCTTGGCCGGGACGGCGAAAAGCCCGAATTCCGGACGGTTTCCTGGATCGCCATGATGTTCTGCGCCGGCATGGGCATCGGCCTGATGTTCTACGGCGTGGCCGAACCCCTGTACCACTACATTTCACCGCCGCCCGGTACGGTCGACGGCCAGACACCGGCTGCCATCCAGACGGCCCTGGCCACCTCCATCTTCCACTGGAGCCTGCATCCCTGGGCGATGTACGCCGTCGTCGGTATTGCCATGGCGTACGGGACGTTCCGGCTGGGACGCAGGCAGCTGATCTCCTCGGTGTTCACCTCGCTCTTCGGCAGGAAAATAACGGACGGGCCCGGCGGGAAAGTCATCGACATCCTGGCCATCTTCGCCACTCTGTTCGGCTCCGCCGCGTCGCTGGGCCTGGGCGCACTCCAGATCGGCAGCGGCCTGCAGGCCAACGGCTGGGTCGGCCAGCTGGCCACCCCGGTCCTGGTGGTCATCATCGCGGTCCTGACCACGTGCTTCGTCGCCTCCGCCGTCTCCGGCATCAAGCGCGGCATCCAGTGGCTGGCCAACATCAACATGGTGATGGCGGTGGTGCTGGCGCTGATCGTCTTCGTCGCCGGGCCCACGCTGTTCATCCTCAACCTGATTCCGGCCGCTGTCGGCGACTACGCCCGCGACCTGGCGGACATGGCCTCGCGCACCGAGGCCGTCGGTAACGAGGCCATGCGCGAATGGCTCTCCGGCTGGACCATCTTCTACTGGGCCTGGTGGGTCTCCTGGAGCCCATTCGTGGGCATGTTCATCGCCCGCATCAGCCGGGGCCGGACCATCCGGCAGTTCGTCACCGGCGTCCTGCTGATTCCCAGCATCGTCAGCGTCATCTGGTTCGCCATCTTCGGCGGCGCCGCCTTCGGCGTCCAGCAACAGGCCGACGCCACCGAAGACACCTCGGACGGTCTGGTCCAGATGGTCGACGGCGTTCCCTCCATCTCCACTGAAGGCGCCCTCTTCGACCTGCTGCAGAACCTGTCCCTGCCAAACGTGATCGCCGCGGCGGTGGCGGTCCTGGCCATGGTCCTGACCGGCATCTTCTTCGTCACCGGCGCGGACTCCGCCTCGATCGTGATGGGCTCCCTCAGCTCCCACGGAACCGAAGAACCACGACGCCGGGTGGTCATCTTCTGGGGCGTCCTCACCGGAGCCGTCGCGGCGGTTATGCTCCTGGCCGGCGGGGACCAGCCCGCTGAAGCCCTCTCCGGGCTGCAGCGGATCACGATCATCTCCGCGGTGCCCTTTGTCCTGGTCATGTTCCTGATGTGCTTCGCCCTGACCCGCGACCTGCGCCGCGACCCGCTGGCGCTGCGAAAGCGGCTGGCGGACTCGGTGGTGGAGCGGGCGATCCGGTCCGGCGTGGACCAGCACGGCGGAGCCCAGTTCGACCTGGTAACCAAGCACGAATGCGACGACCACTGTGCCGGGGATAAACCGTGCCCTTCAACCTCGAGGTGAAAAACACTATGACTATCCTGACCCGCGAGGAGCTGGCCCCCACCACCCGGGCGGCCGCCCCCTTCGCCCTGACCCTGGCCTGTCCCGAGCGGCCCGGCATCGTCCACGCCGTCACCAGCTTCCTGGCTGAACGCGGCTTCGACATCGTCGAGCACAAGCAGTTCGATGACCACGTCAGCGGCACCCTCTTCCTGCGGACCGCGTTCCGGCCCGGTGGTGCCGGTGACAGTTCCGGCGAAGGCGGGAACGGTTTCACCCCCGAAACCCTCACCGCCCAGTTCGCTGCCGTGGCCGCCGGTTTCGGCATGACCTTCGACTTCCACGACGCCAAACCGCAGCGGTTGCTGGTCATGGTGTCGAAGTTCGGCCACTGCCTCAACGACCTGATTTTCCGCTGGCGTGCCGGCAGCCTGGGCGCGGACATCGCCGTCGTCGTGTCCAACCATGAAGACCTGCGGCCCATGGCGGAGGCCGCCGGACTGCCCTTCATCCACGTTCCGGTCACCGCGCAGACCAAGCCGGAGGCCGAGCGCCGGCTGCTGGAGCTGGTCGAGGAGTACAGCGCGGACCTGGTGGTGCTGGCCCGGTATATGCAGGTCCTGTCCGACGGACTGTGCCGGACCTTGCGCGGGCGCGCCATCAACAT
>NZ_JBNHHC010000186.1:0-3508 GCF_059091865.1 Arthrobacter sp. B0316-1-20
ATCGACGCACCACCTCCTGCCGGCACTCGACGAAGCCGGGTACAACATCGTCCTGCCGGTGTGCGAGCCTGCCTTCCAGCTGAGCTGGGTCCGGTGGACCCCGGAGGTGGACCTGGAACCCAGCCTGCTGGCACCGGTGCGCGAGCCTGTCGGCCCGCGGCGGGGCATCGACGTCATGGCTACGGTAGGAACGGTGGTGATCCCGGCACTGGCTCTGGATACCAACGGCAACCGGCTGGGCCAGGGCGGCGGTTTCTACGACCGGTTCCTGGCACGGCTGACGGCCATGCCCGAGCGGCCGCGGCTGGTGGGCATGGTCTATGCGAATGAACTGGTTGCTCCCGGAAGTTTCCACTACTCGGAACTCGACATCCCGCTCGACGGCGCCGTGACGCCGCACGGGTGGCACTGGTTCGGGCGCCGAAACGTGTACAATTAGCACTCGGATTCAGCGAGTGCCAATCAGCGATCGGCACGGGCGGGTCCAGCCACGGTTTTTCAGGAGGAATCACAGTGCCCACTTACGCCTACGCCTGCAAGGACTGCCAGCACGCATTCGACATCCAGCAGTCCTTCACTGACGACGCGCTGACCGTCTGCCCCGAATGCAGCGGGACCCTGCGCAAGAAGTTCAACAGTGTCGGCGTCGTTTTCAAGGGCTCGGGCTTCTACCGCACTGATTCCCGTGACGCCAAGGGCTCCGGCACGCTGCCTTCGGCGACGGCCAAGGAGGCCGGTTCCACGGCTCCTGCCGCCGCAGCTTCCACTCAGGCGCCCGCCAAGACGACGGCGGCAGCCAAGGCGACGGCGGCAGCCAGCTAACCGCTGCATCCCTCCACAGGCGAGGGCCTGGCCAGATTATCCACATCCGGCAGTGACCGCCTGCCCCATCGGGGAACATCTTCCTAGCGTGGTGCCATGCCACGCACACAGTCATCCCCGAAATCGCCCGGCCTGCCGGACCGCCTGAGGCGCTGGGCGCTGCGCCGACGCCGGCTGCTGGCTGCCTTCCTGTTCTGTCTGGCCGCCGGCATCGCCGTACACGAGCTCACGCCTGCCAGTGAGATCCAGGTGCCCGTCGTCATGGCCGGCAATGACATCCCCGCCGGCACCGTACTGACCGCGGAGCATCTGCAGCTGTCCCGAATAGCTCCATCCGGGCTGCCGGATGCCGCTTATGAAGCGCCGGATCCGCTCATCGGGCAGCAGCTGGCATCACCGGTCCGGCGAGGATCGATCTTCACGGACGCCTCCATTGTCGGGCCGGGACTCCTCACGGGCGCACCGCCCGGGACGGTTGCCGTCCCGGTCCGGCCTGCAGACCCTTCCACGCTCCAACTGCTGGGACCCGGCCAACGGATCGATGTGGCATTGAGCACCGGCAACGGCTATGAGGAGACCTCAAGCACCAGGATCCTGGCCCACGGTGTCGTCGTCCTCTGGACCTCTACCGGCGAACAGGATGCACAGTGGCTGGGCGCACCCGGGGGCGAAGGCCTGGTGGTAGTTGCCGCCGGCCCGGATGAGGCGACCGCCTTGGCCGGTGCATCGAGCAGCGGCCAGGTCCATGTTGTCCTGACGGGATCGGATCAGCTGCCGCCAAGCCAGGCCCAAGCGGGATGACAGCCGGGAAGGACCAAGACGCCGCACCTCCCGGCAGGGATCATCCCCAGTGGGGCGGACGCTGGTCGTGAAGCCATGCGTCCCGGTCCTCGTCACGGTCGCCCCAGGCACGAGGATCATCCTCCGCGGCTCGGCTGGGGATCACGCTCCCAGTGCCGGCCGAACGCCGCGGATGGTCCGTTCCGGCGGCGGCACCGGTCCCGGCCGCGGGACCGGTCAGGGCGGCCGCGCCGGCGCCGTTCGCGGGCTCTGTACCGTTCACAGGTTCAGTGCCGTTCACCGCGTCCGCGCCCTGTCCGGGCCGGTGCCAATAGCCGTGCCGGACCCGCTGGTCGCGCCAGCGCTGCCGGCCGTGCCCATGGCGGCGTTGTCGGTGTCTGCGTTGTCCGTGTCTGCGTTGTCCGTGTCGGCGTTCTCCGAGCCAGCGTTGTCCGAGCCGGTGTTCTCCGAGTCAGCGTTGTCCGAGCCGGCAGCCGGAGAGTCTTCAGCTCCCTCGGCAACGGCACTGTGAACGTCGGCACTGGGAACATCGGCACTGTGAACACCGGCACTTGGACCGGGGGTATGCCCAGCTGCCTGTACCTTGCGCAGGTTCGCAGCGTGCAGCGGTTCCTCCGTCTCCTTAGGTGCAGGAAGCCCCAGATAGCCGCCGATGAGGTTGGCACATCCTGACGGGTCCGTAAAGACCTCGATGGTCCACAGCGGCATGTAGCGCCACCCCAGACGCTCGAGGAGCTGGGGCCGAAGGCGGCTGCGTTCCCGCACGCTCGCGGTCCGGTACCGCTGCGTACCGTCGGATTCGATTGCCATGGGCGTGATGACCACATTGTGCGGCGCCGTCAGCGGGTCCGGCGCTGCGACGATATCCAGTACACCGTTGTAGTGATCCCAGACGTTGGCCCCGCGCCGCCGCAGCCGTCCCACCAGATCAGCCACCAGCGGATCCTCATTCACCTCCGCGGCAGAAACGAGCGACGCACCGAGTCCGGCGTCGTCCCCAAGCTCACGCCTGAGCAGCTCATAGAAGTCCAGCGCGCCGTTGCCCAGGCGTGCGGGGTCGAGGTCATCCGGGGTGAAGCAGGTCAGGACATGCAGCTGGTTCCTGGCCCGGGTCATGGCGGTCACGAACAGGCCGCGCCCGTCCGGACCGGACAACGAGCCGAAATTGTGCAGTGCCCGGCCGTGCGGTGTCCGGCCAAAGCCCAGCGAAAAGATGATGCAGTCCCGTACGAGGCCTGCCGCGTGTTCGACCGGCACTACCCGGAAAGATTCCCGCCCGGGCTTGAAGAAGTCCGCGGCCCAGGGATGGTTGGCCATCTGGAGCCGAATCGCCTCCGCCAGCCGCGCAGCATGCCGCACCCCGGCCGTGACGACAGCCAGCGATTGGCGCGGACGCCGCCGCACGTGCTCGAAAACCAGGTCGACGGCGCGGTTGACCTCGGCGGCAACGCTTTCAACGCCATCAAGGTCGGCAGTCGGCATGCCCGTTCCATCGGCGATGTATTCGACGGTCAGCGCACGTCCCGCCCCGGCCAGGGACCGGGCATCCGGCAGCCGGCTCAGCCGGCCATCGTAGAACGTCGTGTTCAGGTACTGGATCAGCGCCTGGTCCACTCCCCGGTACACGACATTAAGTTCGCGGCTGGGCAGGACCTTGGCAAGGGCGCCGAAGGCGCTCTCCAGTTGCTGCTCCCCCGTGTCGGACACAGGTTCAGTTCCCACGGAGAACGGCTGCGGCCCGGCCAGGCAGCCGTCGCCGAAGGCGATAACCTGCCGGGCCCGCCCAATGGCCGGAACCGCAGACGGCAGGGAAATCGATTCGGCTTCCAGGATCAGCACCGCGTCGAACTTCTTATGCGGCGGCAGTACCGTCGGCAGCACCAAC
>NZ_JBNHHC010000187.1:0-3500 GCF_059091865.1 Arthrobacter sp. B0316-1-20
AGAAACAGGCGATCGACCTGATGGACGTCCTCGGCGCTGTGCTGGTAGCCGGGCTGGAGCGGGTCCGGGGCAATACGTCCGCGGAATGGCTGGCGGATTTTGAGCGCCTTACCGAGGCCTTCGAGGCCGCGCTGACAGCGGAGGACCCGGACGCGCCCGCCGCGGCGTTCGCGCGGATCGTTGACCTGATCTTCGACGCCGCCGGCAACGACGAGCTGCGCGCCGTGATGGACCAGGTCATGCTCCGCTCCATGGGACGGATCCAGATTTACCCTTCCGAGCACCTGAGGCCGCTGTGGAGCCGGGCCCTGCGTGAAACCGCACGGTTGCTCGGGGCAGGCGACCATGCCGCCGCGGTGGAGTGGCTGCGCAGGTTCTTCGCGGAGCTGGTCGCTGCGATGCACCGGGACCGCGCCGAGGATGCCGTGGTCGGCCCGCGCGGCACGGCCCGGGCGGCGGACTGAGAACGACGGCGGCACCCGGGCGGGTGCCGTGGTGCCGCTTCAGCGCGCAAGCTGCCGCGAGATGACCAGGCGCTGGATCTGGTTGGTGCCTTCGAAGATCTGCATGACCTTCGCTTCGCGCATGTAGCGTTCGGCCGGGAAATCTGTGGTGTAGCCAGCGCCGCCGAGAACCTGCACCGCATTGGTGGTGACCCTCATGGCATTGTCGGTCGCCACCAGCTTGGCGATCGCTGCCTCATGGCGGTGCGGGCGTCCGGCGTCCTTCAGCCGTGCCGCGGATAGGTAGGTGGCCCGCGCCGATTCAACATCGGCGGCCATATCGGCCAGCAGGAACGCCAGTCCCTCATGGTCGATGAGCCGCTTGCCGAACGACTCACGCTCCTTCGCGTAGGAGACGGCGAGGTCGAGGGCGGACTGCGCCAGACCGGTCGCGACCGCCGCGATGCCCAGCCGGCCCGAATCGAGCGCGGCGAAGGCGATGGCCAGGCCCTGCCCCTCATTCCCGATCCGCCGCTCGGCGGCGACGAAGACGCCGTCGAAATTCATCGTGGCCGTGGTCGATCCGGTCAGGCCCATCTTGCGTTCTGGCGGCGAGGCGCTCAGCCCGTCGGCGTCGGCGGGTACCAGGAAGCAGGAGATGCCGTGTCCGCCCTCGTCGGAGGTGCGGGCGAACACGGTATAGAAATCGGCATTCCCGCCGTGCGTCGTCCAGGCCTTCGCGCCCCTGATAACGTAACCGTCGCCCTTGCGCACCGCGCGGGTCCGCATGGCGGAAGGGTCGGATCCTGCGTGCGACTCGGAGAGGCAGTAGGCCCCCAGCGTTTCGCCGGAGAGCAGGTCGGCAAACCACGACTTGCGCTGCAGATCGGTGCCGAACGCCGCGAGCGGGAAGCAGGACAGCGCGTGCACGCTCACACCGACGCCGACGCTGGCCCACGCAGAACCCAGCTCCTCCAGCACCTGCAGGGATACCTCGGCCGGTTGTCCGCCGCCGCCGTATTCCTCCGCGTACGGCAGGCTCAGCAGCCCGGCGCGGCCCAGGGTGCGGAAGACCTCGCGGGGGAATGCTTCGGCGCGTTCCACCGTGGCGGCCAGCGGTGCCAGCTCCTTGGCGGCAATCTCGCGCGTGAGGTCGATCAGGTCCTGTGCCTCCTCGGAGGGCAGCAGTCGGGAGACGCTCATCGAGTTCCCTCCCTTCAGCAGCCGCAGCCGGTTTCGCACCGCCGTTCCATGGAACGTTTATTGCCTGCGTCACCCAACTACAGCACGGCCCCCGGAAGCTGACAAGGATGGCGGGGCAGCTAAAGTCCGGCGCCGCATGACGGTATCGTCCAGGGCGATGATGCCGAAGCTTTCCCAGTACGATTCAGGCTCACCAAGCAGCGTGTCCAGCTGGCCCGGATCGATGCGCTCAAGCCGATGCGCCTGGTGGAGCGCCGCAGCAGTCTCGACATACAGCAGCGTCGCCGACGGAGTCGTAGTGGCGTCCCAGAGGCGCCGGCATTCGGCGGGTATCGGTTCCAGGATGAGCAGTGGGACAAACGCCGAGGTGTCCAGTAGCTGATCATCCGCGTTGCTGGTTACGCCCGCTGGTGTGTCAGGCGGGCGAGGACGAGCTGCAGGGTCGGCCAGTTGGCCTGTCCTCTGCGTGTTTGTGCGTATGCGCGTAAGCGGACGTCGGGCTGGGTGAGGGGAACAATGGTGACGCCGGGTTGCGTGGTGCGGTCCGAGGGCAGCAGGCCGACACCCATGCCCGCGAGGATGAGGTCTTCTACGAGGTCGAGACTGTCTGCCTCATGCCGGAGGTTGGGTTCGAATCCGGAGAGGGAGCCGATGAGACGCAGCACTTCCTCATCGGCCTGGTTCCGGGAGTTTCCGATCCAGTCACGGTCGCGGAAAGCGGCAAATACTTCGGGGGCGGTTCCCCGCGCTTGGTCCGCGTCGCTTGTCGGGACGCCCAGGCCCCACGCGGTGGACCAGAGCGGCAGGACGTCAAAGGCGGGATCACTGGGGGCCGGGGCGAGATTGTAGTCGTAGGTCAACGCGAGATCGACTCGGTCGGCCCGCAGCAGCGCGAGAGCTTCAGCCGGTTCGTGTTCGTGCACCACGATTTTCATGGCCGGACGTGTCGTAGCCGTCTCGGTAACGATGGGCATCAGGTTCCTGCGGATCGCGGTGGCAAACCCCGAGACACGGAGGGTGCCCCTGGGCTCGCCGCCGGGATCCAGATCCGCGTGGGCGGCGTCGACCGCGGCGAGGATGGTGAGCGCGTGGTCGGCCAGGCGCCTGCCGGCGGGGGTGAGACGCACACCCCTGCCCTCGGCTTCGAGCAGTGCCGTGCCGGTCTCACGGGCCAAGGCCGCGATTTGCTGAGAGACGGTCGAGGTGGTGGTTCCCATCAGATCTGCAACAGCACGCATCGATCCGGACCGGGACAATTCGAGCAGGATCCGCAGCCGTCGTATGTCCATGCTCCAATTGTCCATAAATGCTAAACGATATGTCGATCATCATCACGTGGACGCGAACATTCAGGTATGGGTCTACTTGTTCCATGATCAGTGCTCCTCGATTCTCCGGCGCCGGCGCCGGGTCCATCATGGCGGTCGCGGCGATGAGCTGCGTTCAGCTCGGCCTTGCCCTATCGGTCGGTCTCCTCGACCAGTTAGGAGCGGGAGGAGTGACCTGGTTGCGTTTGGCGTGGGCCAGCGTCATCCTGGTGGTCCTCCTGCGTCCGTGGAGGATGCGGTTCAGTCCGTCCCTGCTGCGGACCTGCGCTCTTCTTGGCGTGGTGACCGCCGGGATGACCATCCTGTTCATGGCCGCGGCTGAACGCCTGCCCCTTGGAACAGCGGTCGCTCTCGAGTTCCTCGGGCCGCTCGGGGTCGCCATCGTCCAGGGGCATGGGAAAGGCAGGCTCTGGGCGGTGGTTGCAGGGGCCGGTGTGCTCGCCCTGACGGAGCCATGGCGGGGTCAGACGGACCCGGGAGGAGTCTTGCTCGCCCTCGGAGCCGCAGCCTGCTGGGCCGGCTACAT
>NZ_JBNHHC010000188.1:0-3495 GCF_059091865.1 Arthrobacter sp. B0316-1-20
CGCCCAGGCCGGTGTTGGGGCCGGAGCCCATCCAGCGCAGGTCGTTGTTGATCTTCATGATCGAGTATGCGATGTTGCGCAGCTGGCCGGAAGCCTCGATCAGGCCGTCGCGGTTGGCCTGGGCCTCGAAGTGGTTGCGGGCCTCGGTCAGCGGCAGGCTGGTGTCCGCGGCCAGCAGCTCGATCACGCGGGCGGAGAAGCCGGCCGGGGTGTTGATGCCGGTGCCGACAGCGGTGCCGCCGAGGGGGACCTCGGCCACGCGCGGCAGGGAGGCCTGGATGCGTTCGACGCCGTAGCGCACCTGGGCGGCATAGCCGCCGAATTCCTGGCCCAGGGTGACCGGGGTGGCATCCATCAGGTGGGTGCGCCCGGACTTGACGATGGTCTTGAATTCCTCGGCCTTGCGTTCCAGCGAAGCGGCCAGGTATTCGAGCGCGGGGACCAGGTCGTTGATCAGCGCGGAGGTTGCGGCCACGTGCACAGAGGTCGGGAATACGTCGTTGGAGGACTGCGAGGCGTTGACGTGGTCGTTGGGGTGGACCGTCTTGTCGCTGCCGGATTCCTTCAGCGCGCGGGTTGCCAGTTCGGCGATGACCTCGTTGGTGTTCATGTTCGAGGAGGTGCCGGAACCGGTCTGGAAGACGTCGATCGGGAAGTGCTCGTCGAAGCCGCCGCCGGCAACCTTGTCGGCCGCGGCTTCGATCGCCTTGGCCAGCTCGCCGTCGAGCACGCCAAGTTCGGCGTTGGCGGTGGCGGCAGCCTTCTTGATGCGCGCCAGGGCCTCGATGTGGGTGCGCTCCAGGGTCTTGCCGGAAATCGGGAAGTTCTCCACGGCGCGCTGGGTCTGGGCCCGGTACAGCGCGTTCACGGGGACGCGAACTTCGCCCATCGTGTCATGTTCAATGCGGAACTCTTGTTCAGAAGTCACAGTCATGGAACCAAGGTTAGTCCGCGCTCTGCGCCGCCCGGGAATTTGTTGCGGTGGGCAGGGCGGCGCAGGGGCGTCATGTTAGGAAGCTCACAATCTCGTAGCTGTCACACGGAGCCGAAGCCGGAGACCAGTTCGGCCTTGCCCTCACTGAGCCGGTACGCCACGCCGATGACCGCCACCGATCCGTCCTCGACGGCATCGGCAATGATCCGGGAACTGTCCACCAGCCGCTGGGAGGTCTGGCGGACATGTTCAACGACGGCCGAGTTCACGTCATGGACGTCCTCCCGCATGGTCGCCAGCACCGAGGGCGTGATGCGCTCGACCAGATCCCGCAGGAAGCCCTTGGGCATGATGCCGGTGTTGATCGCGTCCATGGTTGCGGTGACCGCGCCGCAGCTGTCGTGGCCCAGGATCACGATCAGTGGAGTCTTGAGGATCCCCACGCTGTACTCCAGGGAACCCAAGACGGCATCGTCGATCACCTGCCCCGCAGTCCGGACGACGAAAACGTCGCCGAGGCCGACGTCGAAAATGATCTCCGCCGCCAGGCGGGAATCGGAGCAGCCGAAAATCACGGCGAACGGGTGCTGGGTATTGACCAGCGAGGCCCGCCGGGAGGCGTCCTGGTTGGGGTGGGAGGATTGGCCGGCCACAAAACGGGCGTTGCCCTCGAGCATGCGTTGCCAGGCCTGTGTTGGGGTGAGGGTAGTCGTCACCCTGCTTACTTTACTGTCTGCGAGCTCAGCTTCCGCGCAGGTCCTCGACGATGGCGGCCCCGAGGACGTCGAACTCCTCCAGTTCGGCGGTGCCCTTGAGCAGGACTGTCGATCCATCGATCCGTGCCACCAGGCTGGTGTCCGAGCCGGGGCGGTCCCGCAGTTCGAAGTCCACCCCCGCGATGGTGCGCACTCCGGTCACCGGCGCCTGGTCGGTGCGCTGGGAGATCCAGGTGGCATTGGCAATGTTGGTCTGGGTCAGTCCGATGAACTGGGTGTCAGGAGTGATATATCCCACTTCCCAGTTGGGGACGCCGTCGGACGCACCGACATTCCAGCGCGCGTAGTTCGACGTCCAGCCCTCCGGCAGGCTGACCGCCAGCGGAGCGTAGCCGGCGCTGGCCGCCACTTGCTGCGAGATGGCGGCAACGTCAATATTCCGGTCGTAGGTTTCCGCGCGGTTGGCCGGGTTGATCAGGACCACCGGAATGAACACGAGCACGCTGCAGAGCAGCGCGAGGATCATTCCCCGCACCGATGCATTGGCCCGCTTGGCCGCGGCGGCGCTGAGGACCGGCTTGACAGGTGCTTGTTGCTGTTCAGTCACCCAACCATTTTCGCTCATTACCACTGCCGGCGTCATATCCGCCATAGCTGCGGCCGGTTCCGACTATGATCGAAGCAGCGGGTTCCGCCGCAATCCATTTGGATTTCCAGTCGGGTTCCCATCCAACTGCCGCTCGAACGATGAGGTTTTCGTGTCTGAAACAACAGAGATGCCGCACTATTCACAGCTTTCAGCTTCCCTGGCCGTGGGTGAAGACGAACCGGACCGCAACCTTGCCCTTGAACTCGTCCGCGTGACGGAAGCCGCAGCCATCGCCGGCGGCGAATGGATCGGCTTGGGGGACAAGAACAAGGCAGATGGTGCCGCAGTGGACGCCATGCGTTCCTTCCTGGGCACCGTGCGCTTCAACGGGGTCGTCGTCATCGGTGAGGGCGAGAAGGACGAAGCCCCCATGCTCTACAACGGCGAGCGGATCGGGGACGGCACCGGCCCCGAGTGCGACGTGGCCGTCGACCCGATCGACGGCACCCGCCTGACCGCGCTGGGCATGAACAACGCGCTGGCCGTGCTGGCCGTCGCCGAACGCGGCAGCATGTTCGATCCTTCCGCCGTCTTCTACATGGAGAAGCTGGTCACCGGGCCGGAAGCGGCCGACGTCGTCGACCTGCGCCTGCCGGTCAAGCAGAACCTGCACCTGATCGCCAAGGCCAAAGGCGTGAAGGTCAGCCAGCTCAACGTCTGCATCCTGGAGCGCGACCGCCACCGCCCGCTGGTGGAGGAGATCCGCGCTGCGGGTGCCCGCACCAAGTTCATCCTCGACGGCGACGTGGCCGGCGCCATCGCCGCCGCCCGCGAAGGCACCGGCGTAGACGCGCTGATGGGCATCGGCGGCACGCCGGAAGGCATCGTTGCCGCCTGCGCCATCAAGACCCTGGGCGGTGTAATCCAGGGCCGCCTGTGGCCCACCACGGATGAGGAAAAGCAGAAGGCGATCGACGCCGGCCATGACCTGGACCGCGTGCTGACCACCCACGACCTGGTCACCAGCGACAACTGCTACTTCGCCGCCACCGGCATCACCGACGGCGACCTGCTCCGCGGCGTGCGCTACGCCAAGAACCGGGTCAAGACCCAGTCGATCGTGATGCGTTCCAAGTCCGGTACCATCCGCTTCGTCGACGGCGAGCACCAGGCCAACAAGTGGGAGCGCTGGATCCGCCAGGCCTAAGCCCAACTGGAATGAATGACGACGGCGGCCCGCACCTTTGAAGGTGTGG
>NZ_JBNHHC010000189.1:0-3484 GCF_059091865.1 Arthrobacter sp. B0316-1-20
GCCTGAGGCGTCGCCGCCTGAGGCGTCGGCGCCTGAGGCGCCGCTTCGCCGGCGGATAGAGGTGCTGCGGGTAGCGCGGTGCAGCAGCACAGCAAGCTCGGATGCCTCCGTCTGCGGGTGCACCACGTCCCGGATTCCGGCGCGCATGGCGGCCAGGACGGTGTCCGGATCCGGATCGCCGACCAGCAGCACGCTGACTTCGGGCCGTTGTACTTCGAAGGCGCCAGCCAGACGGAGGGCGTCTTCGCGGGCAATCCCGGTTCCGAGCACCACCACGTCCAGCAGCGCCGGGCTGGCCAGTGCATCCAGGACTTCCCGGGGTTCCGACGGGATCGTCTCACTGTCCCAGGCCGTGACCTGTCCCTCCAGGGTGCCGGCGGCGGCGACACTGAACTGCTGTTCGAAACCGGGATCGGTGGCCAGAAGTGCGTAGCGGCTCATCAGTACAGTCCTTCCTTGGTCAGGACACGGGTGTCATTTTCGGTCGCCGAGGCCGGCTCCTTGGAAAGCCAGATCCGGGCGAATTCCTGGGCGTAGATCACTTTTTCAGCGTTGGGTGCGGACACGGCCAGGGTGACCAGGACAATGCCCTCCGGAGCCGGCGCGGCTGCGCCCTCGGTTTCCGCGGGAGCTGCAGGTAGGCCCTGCACGCTGGTGACCAACACCTTGTGGAGGGCCAGGTGGGAAACCGGGCCCTGGCCTTCTTCGGGGCCTTCTTCCATGGACATGAAAATCCCCACGGTGTCGCCGGGCTTCAGCTGTCCTCCGACCACGCGCTGCGGTTCCAGGGCGATGGTCACTTCCTGCATTCCATCCGGCACCGCCACGGTGCCTTCAGGCTGCAGATCGGCGGGATTGGCGAAGCGGGCCGAGAGCAACTGCTCCCCGGCCACCAGATCGACGACGGCAATCTGGCCGGCCAGGTCCGTCACGTCAGTGACGGTGCCGGCGGGAACGATCTTGGCAGGTATTTGCTCTGTGGTGACGAAGGAGGTGAGCTGTTCTGCCGGGGTGCCTTCCGGAATGTCCTTGGTTGCCACCAGGACCTCGGTGGTTTCGGTTCCGGCCATGGCCCGGGCGTCCGCGCCGCCGACATAGGAAAGAACCAGGACCGTGCCGATGACGGCCATCAGGATCGCTGCGGCGGCTCCGATGATTCTTGTTTTCACTGCTGTGTTCCTATTGTGTGAGCGAGACGAGGGACGTACCGAATTGGTTGAGGCCGCCGCCGAAGGTGAACTTCTGTTCGGCCGCATCAAGAGTCACGAAGGTGACGAATTCTCCGATCAGGGCCCGGCAGTTGCCGGTGCAGGCCACGGAGGCGGGGCTGAGGTTGTTGTATGCCGAACCGCTGAAGTTCCAGCCGGACAGTTCGAAGGCCGCGAAGCCCATGATGTTGTACCAGCCGTTGGAGCCCTGCCCGCCCACGTTGTCGTAGAGCGGCAGCAGGACGGTGGTGTTGACCACGTTCTGCAGCATGTTGCTGTTCTTGCAGGCGGCGGGCAGGTCGTTACCGGTGTCGCTGGTGACCTCCGGGTCCACCGGGAATTCCGGCAGCGTGGAGCCGCTGATGTTGATCTTGGTCTGGCAGGTGCCTGCCGGGTTCTGCTTGAGCCAGCCGAAGCCGCCGGGGATGGTCCGGGACGGACCGGCGTCACCCGGAATAGAGGAGCTGGAGCATCCGGCTGTAGTGGAACGGTTTGGATTGAAGTCCACCCGCTGCACGCCGGCGTCGAGCATGTTGTTGAACTGGCACCAGGAGATGGCGACCGGCAGCACCGCGCTGCCTGCCACCGGAGTGCTCCAGCGTGCCTTGGACTGAGTGGTGACCGTGGCGGAATCATCCAGGCCGAGGATGGGGGCGAAGGCCATGGCCAGTCCTAGTCCGTTCGGGGTCCGGGTGGTGGTGTCCACCGTGACGGTTCCCGTGGACTGGCTGAGGGTGACGGCGGCGTCCGCCAAGCCGTCGGCGGCGTTCTGCCCGGCCAGGGAGGTGGCCAGAGCGGTGAAGTCGCTGCCGCAGTTGCCGGCGGCGCAGTTCTGCGCCACGGCCAGGGCGGCGGAGTCCGAGCCGTTCTTCAGTTGGGCGCGTTCGTAGAACAGGGCCCCGATATCGATGACCAGGGCGGCCATGCCCAGCAGGACAACCATGAAGATGGCGGTGGTCACCGCGACGGCGCCGCGTTCATCCTTTAGCTCATCCTTCAGGCGCCGCATTGCATGACTCCTTTGCCGGTCAGGTTGATGCTGGCCCCGAACATGCCGGAGAGGAACTGAAGAGGATAGGTGACGGTGACTGTAACGGTGGAGCCGGGCGGGCAGGGCCCACTGCCGGTGGGGCTGACCGAGATGGCGACCTGCGAATCGGTAGGATCCGGATGCAGGGCGCTGGCCGAGGCAACGGTCGTTGCCCGTGCATTCGTGAGTGTCTGGGAAGGTACAGCGTTGATGGACATGACCCGCGCGCCGTCACGCGCAGCGGCAGTCAGCATCATCTGCGCGTTGTAGACGCGGCCGAACTCCACGATGCCCAGCAGCAGGAGCAGCAGGATCGGCACCACGAGGGCGAATTCGACGGCGGCTGCTCCGTCCTCGGCGCGTAGGCGCTTCATCGGTTGCTCCTTTCGTTACGCCAGGCGGGGGCGAAGATCGTTTCGATGCAGCGCCCCCGCCTGCGGTTGCCCTGTATCCCGGGCGGAACTGGATTCGGCTGTCTATATTCCTTAGAGACCGAGGCCAGCGCGGAAGCCGGTGAAAATAGCGGTCAGGTCGTTACCGAAGATGGTCATGCCGCCGATGATCAGAACGGCCATGACGCCGACCAGCAGGGCGTACTCAACGGCGGTGGCGCCGGTCTCTTCGCGCTGCAGGCGGGTCTGGAGGTTGATGCCGAGGGTCTTGAGGGTGGCGAGGATGGAAAGCATTTTTTCTCCTGTGAGAGTGGTCTGGACTGGCCCTGCGCCAGCCGCTGATAAAAAGTTAGCAACGACTTTCCGGCTTTTTGCTTGACTTTTGTGTTTCCTGTGCTAGTCCTGATCGAACGGTGTTCTTAGTGGGGAAACCCTGAGCTTTCACTGCACAACGCTGTGGCTAAGCGTGTGGAAATCTCGCCGTGATCTCGGTGGTTAAGCGGCGCGTGCAGTCGAGTCGAAACCTCATCAGTAGACTCGAGCTGTGTTCACAGCGGACGCGGAATTGGACCAAATGTTGCCCTCGACGGGAGCAGCCGACGTACCACCGAGGGTGAACGGCGCATGAAATATCCCAGGGTTATTTATGCCCGGGGCGCTGCTGTTTGCATGGCCCTCGCCCTCATGGTGGTGGTGCCGTTCACGGTGCTGGATAACCGACCCTCGCATTTCGGCTGGCATATGTACGCGATGCACGTCGAACCGCCGCAGGTCTGGACGAGCCCGAAGAAACCCGGCCTTTCGAGGACGGTAAGGGGAAGCTGGATCTGATCAATCTCGAGTCAGGCCCCGTC
>NZ_JBNHHC010000190.1:0-3468 GCF_059091865.1 Arthrobacter sp. B0316-1-20
CCCCCCCCGGGGGCCCCCCCGTCGCGCTCTCCGCGCCGCCTGAACTGCCCGCGCCAGTCGACGGAAAGACGACCGCGGACGGGGGAATCCCGGCTAAACGCCGATAACAGCGCATATGACGTCAGACCGCCCATGAACTTCGAGTGTCAACCGTCTGCGGTCGACTGTGGAGAGTATCAGCGCGGGGTTACGGCTGCGGCGGAGAGCTGCGCGCGAAGACCCGCCCGGTGCCGGTGGCAGCGGAGTAGTCATCCCGTAGCGGGTGATGCCGGCACCCACCCGGTGCCGACATCACCCATTTATGGGAACCTGCGTTTCCCGTCCAGGGCCGGCTTCACGGCAGCGCCGGTACGATGAACCGCTGGTACAGCCATTCGAAGAATGTTGTGGTTCCCATTTGGATTTGCGCGGTTCCGAACCGCGGCACCGCTGCGTCATCGGCGGCAGTCTGTTCAAGGGGAAATGTCAGGGCTGAGAGCTGTACGTCTTCCCCGAGGTCAACCGGTGCCAGGACGCTGGCCGGAATCATTCGCAGGTGTGGGGCAGGGTCTGCCACGGCAAACGTCCCCGCTTCGGTTTGAAGAACCAGTCCAGAGCGGAAAACCTTGATTTCCTGCCCGGCGTCCAGGTCCGGGACGGCTGAGGATTCGGCGAAGACCAAAGCCGGCCCCTGCTGGTCCTGGATAAATCCGGCGTTTGCCGTTGATGGAACGCGAAGGAAAAAGCCCGCGGCCAGTACAACGGCCAGTAAGGCCGCAGAAACGGCTGAGATGCGAAGGCGGGACGAACCCGTTGCTTCCTTGACGATGACACCGTAGCCTCCCACGAGTCCCAGCAGAACCAGCGCGACAATGATGAGGCAGACCCACGCCCCCACGATGCCGAATCCGGAGATAACATCCAGCCACAGTGATAGGGCTGTTCCCACCAGATAGACGGGGAACAGCAGGCAGGCGAGACCGAAGGCCCTGGCCCAGCGGATATCAGGAAGTTCATAATCGCGGGAAGATCCGAACATCAGGCGGGCCAGCAGTCGACGGGCGTCCCGCATGGCCTTATCGCGCAGGTGGCTCACGTTGACGTAGGACATCAGTGCGATATAGCCATCGAACTTGACAAAGGGGATCAGGTTCACGAGTGCGGCAATGTACCCGAATACTGCAAAAAGGAGCAGTGCACTTTTCACTGCGGGGTCCGCCGTCAGAGGTGCCGCAAGTGCGGCAAGGCCGGCCAGGAAGCTCTGGGTGAGGACGCCCGAGAGGGCAATCCAGACACGGTGCATTTTTGAATCAAGACGCCACCCGTCTGAGACATCGCAGAAGAACGCGGGAGTCAGGTAAAAGAGCATGAAGCCCATCCGTCTGGTCCGCCCGCCGAAGGCTGTCAATGCCATTCCGTGCCCGAATTCGTGGAGCATGGTCGCGGCAAACATGCCAACGATTACCCACAGATACACGCCAAGCGGCAGCCGGTTTCCGAGTACCTGGACCACGTCGCCGAAGTTCAGCGCGAGGGCAGCGAGTCCGGCCAGGACAATGACGGTCGAAGCGATGACTGTGGGTCTGGAGAGCAGCCGTCGCAGTCCGGAGTCCATTCGGCCCAGAAGCCTGCTCGGATCGAGCAGAGTGACCTGCAGCGTCAGGGGCGGAACATACCGTATCCACCTGGCGGCGCTTGGAACGGCGCTCCCGTCGTCCAGGAAGCCCTTTTGGGCCAGCGAATTCAGTGCTTGCTCCACAGCATCGGTGGTCCATCCCCGTCCGGTTTCGGTCCGCAGCCTGGATGCCAGCTGCTCGGGGGGTGATGCCCCGTCCAGTGCACGCATGAGCGCGGCAATGTCTGCGGAGACTTGGTACACCCTGCCCGCCTCGTCGGCGGCAGTCCAGCCGCCTCCCGAAGGGCCGACCTGCAGACTGTCCCGCAGCCTTGCTGGCCGGTCCAGGTCCGGAAGGGGCGGTGGTGTGCGGGTAGACATTTAGGCCAGATCCTTGCGCGCAGTAATGAAGTAGCCTGCTGCACCCAGTGCGGTGATCCAGGCGGCAATCACAATTCCCGCGCCCGGCGCCTCCAGCAGTCCAGGGCGGGGATCAAGGTAGAGCGAGCCCATGGCATTGGTCATAAAGAACCTGCCCACGTCAGGAGCGATGGCGTGCAGAGCAGGCTCGACGAGCAGACACAGGCCCACGACTATCAGTAGTCCGGCGATGACATTACGCACTATCAGGCCGATACAAACACCCCACAGCCCGGACACCGTGTTCACGATGAAGCAGCCCACGAACACCAGCCAGGCTTCCCGGGAGAAGTTCACTTCGGCGTCCACCGTCTTCAGCAACAGCCATGCGGACGGCAGCGACAGAATGGCGGCCGTTGCCGCACCGATAAGACCGATGACGGCCCCCGCAGCGAGCTTGTTGATAAAAAAGGCAGCCCGTCCCCCGCCCAGGAGGATCGATCGCTGCGCTGTGCCCTGACGGAAGTCACGCGCAACAAAATATGCCCCATACATCCCGATGACCAGCGACATGGCGAACCAATTGCGGACAACCTCCGTCGTGGCCCATTCCGGTGCTGAGCCTGGCGCGATTTCCGCCTGGCGGCCCGAGAGGATTCCCCACGCCGAAAGCACGATGAAGAAGACGCCTGCAACCAGGAACGCAGCAAATGTTGTTCCCGTCCGCAGTTTGGTCATTTCCGATGTCAGGCCGTTAAGCATGCGTACGCACCTCCGTTGTCGTATTGCCCGCCGGCGGCACCAGATCGAAGAAGCACTCTTCCAGGCGCCGTTCTCCGTTGCCGGTCAGCTCTGAGAGGGTGCCGGCGAACCGGAGGCTCTGCTGCAGAATGACGACGTCATCGACCGTCTGTTCGACTTCGGCCAGCATATGGCTGGACAGCAGGACCGTCGTTCCATCTGCGGCACGGTTCCTGAGGAAGGTCCGAAGCCAGCGGATGCCGTCCGGGTCCAGACCGTTGGTGGGTTCGTCCAGGATCAGCACCCTCGGGTCCGCCAGCATCGCCACGGCCAGGGCATGCCGCTGCCGCATGCCCGTTGAAAGTTTTTTCACGACCCGGCCAGCTGCATCCTCCAGCCCTACCAGCTCAATGACCTCGCTGATCCGGCGCTTTGGCAGTCCGAGCAGGCCCGTCCATACAGCCAGGTCACGACGGACCGTGGCGTCGGGTGTGGAGGCGATTCCTTCGATGCTGACTCCCACGTTCCGGCTCTCGGGACCGAGATCCGCAAAGCGCCGGCCGAACACTTCGGCAGACCCGGAGGAAGGGCTGATAAGCCCAAGGAGACCGCGGAGGGACGTTGATTTGCCGGCCCCATTGCGGCCAAGAAGTCCTACGATCCTGCCTTCATCGACCGAAAAGGTGAGGTCGTCGACCACCGCTCGGCCCTGGTAGATTTTCGAAAAATTCCGGAATTCCAGTACGGCGTTCATATGGTTCAGGGCCTGATTC
>NZ_JBNHHC010000191.1:0-3466 GCF_059091865.1 Arthrobacter sp. B0316-1-20
CGCGAGATCAAGATCATTGACACCACGCTGCGTGATGCGCATCAGAGCATCTGGGCGACGCGCATGCGGACTGAACACATTGAGCAGATGGCTGCGGACTTCGACAAGGTTGGCTATGAGCACGTCGATCTCGTGGCGCCGATCCAGTTCGACGTGGCAGTGCGCTACCTCAAGGAAGACCCGTGGGAACGGGTGCGCCGCGCCCATGAGCTCGCCCCGAACACCAAATTCCGCGCGCTCATCCGTTCCCGGAACATCGCCGCGTTCGATTTTTTGCCCGATGACGTGATCATGGCCTGGGTGGAGCGGCTCTACGTCAACGGATTCCGCGTGATCGGCTCCTTCGACGGGCTGAATGACATCGACAACATTGCTCCCGGTCTGCGCCGTGCCAAGGAGCTCGGAGCCGAGACGTTCGGCGCGGTGTCGTTCTGTGAGAGCCCCGTCCACACGGATGAGCTGTTCGTCGCGAAGGCACAGGAGCTGATCGAGAAGGCCGACGTCGACCGGATCATGCTCAAGGATGCCGGTGGGCTGCTGACGCCAGAGCGTATCCGCACTCTCGTGCCGGCGCTCAAGGACGTCATCGGTGATCGTCCGCTCGAAGTGCACACCCACTCGCTCACCGGCCTGGCACCGCTGGTCTGCCTGGAGGCGGCCGAGGCCGGCGCGGATTCGCTGCACCTCTCGGTGGCACCGCTCGCGTCCGGCAACGGCCAGCCTTCGGTGCAGAACGTCGTGCGTGACCTGCGTGCGCTGGGCTACGTCGTGAACATCGACGACGAGAGGATCGGCGAGATCAGCGAGAAGATCCGCACGATCGCCGAGCACGAGGACAAGCCGCTCGGGGAGCCGATCGAGTACAACGGACTGCACTTCATGCACCAGACCCCTGGCGGCATGCTGTCGAACTTCCGTACCCAGCTCGCGACGGCGGGTCTTGCTGATCGTTACGACGAGTTGTTGCTCGAAATCGCCCGTGTCCGCTCTGAACTGGCCTACCCGATCATGATCACCCCCTTCGCTCAGTTCGTCGGAACACAGGCGGCCATGAACGTCATGACCGGTGAGCGCTACAAGATGGTGCCGAACGAGATCAAGAAGTATGTGCTCGGTTACTACGGTGACTTGCTCGCCGAGATCGACCCCGAGTTGCGGCAGAAGATCATCGACAACGGCGCGTCGGATATCGCGCTCGAGCCCAGCGAACCGAAGCCCATGCTCGACGACCTTGCGGCGCGGTATCCCGAGGAGTCGATTGATCACCACCTGCTGCGCGCGATGTTCGCCGGAAGCCAGGTCGACGAGATGAAGATGGCCGTCGCCTCGGGCGGTAACCCCGACGAGATCCCGCACCCGTTGCTCGGGATCGTGAAGTCGCTGCACGCAACCGGCCATACCGGTACCAAGACCCTGAATGCCGGAGACCTGAAGATCAGCATTACCCAAGGAGAGAACTGACCATGTCGCTGAACCAGCCTGACATCCGCGAACTCAAGGCCCTCGTCGACTGGGCCCACACCACCACCGACGTGCATGAACTGTCCATCAAGTACGGTGAGGTCGAGCTGTTCGTGTCGCGCAACGGGCGCACCGCCGCGGCCGCGCCAGCCGCAGCTCCCACCGCGACGCCCGCTCCTGCTCCCGTAGCGGCTCCTACCCCCGTGGCTACGGCCCCTGCAGTTGCTCCCGCCCCTGCCGCTCCTGCGGCGGCTCCCGTTTCCGCTCCGGCCGCGGTCGCCGAGGATGAGGTCGTCATCACGGCCCCGATGGTCGGCACGTTTTATGCCTCCCCGAAACCCGGCTCACCTGCATTCGTGAACGTGGGCGACCGCGTCACCAAGGATTCGGTGCTGTGCATCCTCGAGGTGATGAAGCTGATGAGCAACATCGAGGCGAAGGTCGATGGTGTGGTCGTGCAGATTCTCGTGGAGAACGAGCAGGCGGTCGAGTACGGTCAGCCGCTCATGGTGGTCAAGCGCGATGCCTGAGCAGCTGCACAGCGTCCTCATCGCGAACCGGGGTGAGATCGCGCTCCGCATCATCCGCGCGTGCCAGGAACTCGGGATCCGCAGCGTCCTCGCCTACTCCGAGGCCGACCGCGATTCGCTTCCGGTCAAGCTCGCTGACCAGGCGGTCTGCATCGGGCCGGCAAACTCGGCCAAGAGCTACCGCGATCCGCGCGCAGTCATCAGCGCCGCACTGGCGTTCAAGGTCGATGCGATTCATCCGGGTTACGGATTCCTGGCCGAGAACGCTGATTTCGCGGCAATGTGCGAAGAGGAGGGAGTGGGCTTCGTCGGCCCTGCCTCGGACATCATCCGCCGCATGGGTGACAAGATCGAGGCCAAGAAGATCGCTCGCGCAGCCGGCGTGCCGACGGTCCCCGGATCGCTTGGCACGATCGCCGAGTACGATGAGGCGCTCACCGTGGCCGGTGAGGTCGGCTACCCGCTCTTGATCAAGGCGGCGGCGGGCGGTGGTGGCCGCGGCATGCGCGTCGTCGAGTCGGGCGAGACGCTTGAGCGGGACCTCAGTGAGATCATGTCAGAGGCCGAGACGGCCTTCGGGGATCCGTCCGTGTACATTGAGCGGTACCTCACGGATATCCGGCATATCGAGATCCAGGTCATGTCCGACGGTGAGTCGACCGTGCATCTCGGTGAGCGGGACTGCACGGCGCAACGACGCAATCAGAAGCTGGTCGAGGAGGCCCCGTCACCCGTCCTCGATGACGAACTGCGCGAAGGCCTCGCCAAGGCCGCCGTCGCACTATGCCAGCAGGTCGGTTACCGCAACGCCGGCACAGTGGAGTTCGTGTTCGACAACATCGATCGAAAGTACTACTTCATCGAGATGAACACCCGCATCCAGGTCGAACACCCGGTGTCGGAGATGATCACGGGAATCGACCTGATCAAGCTCCAGCTCGAAATCGCCGCAGGCAATCCGCTGCCGTTGACCCAGGAAGACATCGTCATCCGCGGCCACGCGATCGAGTGCCGCATCAACGCAGAGGATCCGCAGAGAGGGTTCCTCCCGAGCCCCGGCTTGATCAAGGGCTTCCGCGCCCCGGGTGGGTTCGGGGTGCGGCTCGACACGCACATTGAGGCGGGGTACGTGATTCCGCCGTTCTATGACTCGATGGTCGGCAAGCTCATCGTCTGGGGGCAGGACCGCCAGGAGGCGATCACTCGGGCATTGCGGGCGATCGAGGAAATGGAAATTGACGGCGTTACTACGACGGCTAATTTCCAGGGCGAGATCCTCGATAGCGAGGTGTTCCGCAGTGGTGATTTCAATACCGCTTTCGTCGCGGAGTTCCTGGCCACCGAGGCGACCTGAAGTGCTTGCGGGAGGGCTGTACCGACAGCAGTACGGCCCTCCCGCGTGGATCTTCGGCATTCATCAGTAGGCTCGGATAATAAGGCGAATGTGACACTTTCCGTCATGGGAGATGAGGGAT
>NZ_JBNHHC010000192.1:0-3432 GCF_059091865.1 Arthrobacter sp. B0316-1-20
ATTGACAACGCACACCAGCGGATTCCCCTGACTGTCCCAGCGGGTGAAGGACAGCGTGTTCCGGGTTCCGTCATTGGCATCCAGCCATTCGAACCCTGCCGGATCGTTGTCGCGGGCGAACAGCGCCGGCGTCTCCCGGTAGACCTCGTTGAGGTTCTTGACCAGCAGCTGGAGCCCCTGGTGCTCGGGGTACTCCGTGATCCACCAGTCCAGGCCCTTGGATTCGGACCATTCCGGACCTTGGCCGAACTCGGTTCCCATGAAGATGAGCTGCTTGCCCGGGTGGGCCCACTGGAATGCCAGGTAGGCCCGCAGATTGGCGAACTGCTGCCAGCGGTCGCCGGGCATCTTGTGCAGCATCGATCCCTTGCCGTGGACAACCTCGTCATGGCTGATCGGCAGCAGGAAGTTCTCGGTGAAGGCGTAGATCATCGAGAAGGTGATCTTGTTGTGGTGGTACATGCGGTGCATCGGGTCTTCCGCGATGTACTCCAGGCTGTCATGCATCCAGCCCATGTTCCATTTCAACCCGAATCCAAGGCCGCCTGAGCTCGTGGCCCGGGTAACGCCGTCGAACGCTGTGGATTCCTCCGCGATGGTGACGATGCCGGGCACCCGCTTGTACGCCGTGGCGTTGACCTCCTGCAGGAAAGAGATAGCCTCCAGGTTCTCGCGGCCGCCGTGGATGTTCGGGTACCACTGTCCCTCTTCGCGTGAATAGTCCCGGTACAGCATGGAGGCGACGGCGTCCACGCGCAGGCCGTCGATGTGGAACTCCTCCAGCCAGTACAGCGCGTTGGCCACCAGGAAGTTGCGCACTTCGCGCCGGCCGAAATCAAAGATCAGCGTGCCCCAGTCCGGGTGCTCGCCCAGGCGCGGGTCGGCGTGCTCGTACAGCGGCTGGCCATCGAAGCGCGCCAGCGCCCAGCTGTCCTTCGGGAAGTGCGCCGGCACCCAGTCCATAATGACGCCGATGCTGGCCTGGTGCAGTTTGTCGACCAGGTACTTGAAGTCGTCCGGATGCCCGAACCGCGACGTCGGTGCATAGTAGGACGTCACCTGGTAGCCCCAGGACCCGCCGAACGGGTGCTCGGCCACCGGCATCAGCTCCACGTGGGTGAAGCCCTGTTCCTTGACGTAGCCGACCAGTTCTTCGGCCAGTTCGCGGTAGCTCAGGCCCATCTTCCACGAGCCCAGGTGGACCTCGTAGACGCTCATCGGCGAATTGTGCGGGTCCCTCGCCGACCTGGCCTTCATCCATTCCTGGTCCGCGAAGGTGTAGTGGGATTCCACCACTCGGGAACCTGTCAGCGGCGGCACCTCGGTATAGCGGGCCATCGGATCCGCCTTCTCATGCCAGTGCCCGTCCTTGCCCAGCAGTTCGTACTTGTAGATGGCGCCCGCCGCGACCTCGGGAATGAAGATTTCCCAGATGCCCGAACTGCCCATCGAACGCATCGCGTGATGCACGCCGTTCCAGCCGTTGAAGTCGCCCTTGACCCGGACCGCCTGCGCGTTCGGGGCCCACACCGCGAAGCTGGCACCGGTGATCTCGCCCAGCATGGAGTTGTAGCGGCGCAGGTGCGAGCCAAGGACGGTCCACAGCGTTTCATGGCGGCCTTCGGCGATCAGATGCAGGTCCACTTCGCCCACGGTCGGCAGGAACCGGTACGGATCGTCCACGGTCTCCGGCGTCCCGGTGTAGTCCACTTCCAGCCGGTAGTCCGGAACGTGGCCTTCGTCTTCAGCCGGCAGCGCGCCGACCCAGATGCCGTTGTGCTCATGGACCAGCGACAGGCGGGCCGTCGGCGTGATGACGGTGACGCTGCGGGCCAGCGGGCGGAGTGTACGGAAGGTAACCGTTCCGGCGTCGTCCAGGTGTGCGCCCAGCACGGCATGCGGCTGGTAGTAGCGCCCATCGGCGACGGCCGCCAGGGTGTCGTGCGGCACCCGCATTGGCTCCCGGCCGCCGTCGGAAACTCCGGTTGCGCCCGAAACGGTATTTCCATGCTCTGTCACTGCAGTGCCCCCTTTGGGTTGGGTGTCGGAGTGTCCGCCGGCCCGCAGGGCCTGGCGCACGGCACCGACCGGAACGCCGACCCAGGTGGGCCGGTTCCGCATTTCATAAACCACTTCGTACAAGGCCTTATCCAGCCACAATCCCACGAACAGCGGGTCCGCCGTGTCCACGCGCTGGCCGGTCTCTTCTTCATAACCGCGCAGGAACGCGGCGCTGGCGGCCGCGGCCCAGGCCCGGGCTTCGTCGGCGCGGCTGTCTCCGTTCCGCTCCGGGGCCGCATTGATGACGACGCCGGCGGCATAGTCGAAGGAACGCAGCATGCCCACCACGTCGCGCAGCGCAACATCGGGCAGGCTTCGTTCGGCGGTGGGCCGCAGCGGTTCGCCCTCGAAGTCGAGCACGACCCAGCCGCGATCGGGCGAATGCAGCACCTGGCCCAGGTGGTAGTCGGCATGGATGCGCTGCAGCGGCGGCAGTTGGTCCAGGGACCGCAGCTTCTCCACTGCGCTCCGTACCTGCTCGTCATACGGGCCGACGGTCTCCCGTGCCTCGTCCCAGGCCCATTCGATGCGCTGGATGAGCGCCTCGAGGAATTCCTTGCGTTCCGGTCCGCTGGCCGTCGTTGTACCCATGGCACCGGCCAGCTGGCGGTGGATGCGGCCGGTCACCCGCCCGAGTTCGGCCGCCTCGGCGGTAAAGTCCGTGCCGTCCAGGGCCGCGGTCGATGCCGTCCGCCAGGCGTCCGTGCTCCCTACGAGGAATTCGCGCAGCACACTCAGATGCCCCGTGACGGTCCCGTCCGCGGCCGAGGGATCGTCCCAGCCGCCCGTCACCCAGCCGAAGGTGACGGGAACGTCGGTGGAGCCGGCGTCGGTGAGCCGCGCATTGATTTCGACGTCGGGGCTTTCGCCGACCGCCAGCGTGCGGAAGAACTTGAGGATGACCGACCCGCGCCGGCTGTCCACCACCACCGAGGTATTGGACTGCTCCCCGCCGAGCACCGCCGATTCCAGCGGTTCGGCGAAGGCCGGCCACTGCTGGAAGCCGCTTTCGGCGTGGCCGCTGCAGCGGCCGTCCGCCGTCGTGGCCGCGGTGCGCATCAGTTCCAGCCAGGCGGCGACGAAGGCTGGATCGTAGGCGCCGTCATAAACCCAGCAGTGCCCCAGATCCTGGTGCTCCGCCTCGCCGACCAGTGCGCCGCCGTCGATGCCCTGCAGCGGCTCGCGGCGGAAGCTGAGCGGAATATTGACGACGACGGTGCGTCCCGCTGATTCGACCGCAGCCAGATGCACTTCCAGTCCGGTGTTGCCGGCCGGGTCCTGCAGCCGGATCCCGCCGACCCGCGTCAGGGTAAAGTCCTGCCCCGTCGCCGGGAACCAGCGTTGCCGCGCCAGCCACGGCGTCAGCAGGTC
>NZ_JBNHHC010000193.1:0-3419 GCF_059091865.1 Arthrobacter sp. B0316-1-20
CCGGCCCCCGCCTGGGGCTGGGCGTGGTACTGGCCGCGCTCGGACTCCTGGTCGGTGTGCTGCTGGTGCTGCCGGTCGGCGGCGCTGATGTACCCATCGTGATCTCATTGCTCAATGCGTTCACCGGGCTCACGGTGGCTGCCGGAGGGTACGTGCTGGACAATGTCCTGCTGCTCATCGCCGGCACCCTCGTGGGCGCATCGGGAACACTGCTGACCGTCATGATGGCGCGCGGCATGGGCCGCTCAGTAGTGAACATACTTTTCGGAGCGCTCAAGGGTGGCTCCACGCTGGGAGCGGGAGAGGCCAGCGACCGCCCCGTTCGTTCCGCCGGGCCCGAGGACATTGCCATCACGCTGGGTTACGCAGGCCGAGTCATTATCGTGCCCGGCTACGGCCTGGCAGTGGCTCAGGCCCAGCACACGCTGCGCGAACTCGTGGAGGTCCTGGTCGAACGTGGCGTGAATGTGGATTACGCCATCCATCCTGTGGCTGGCCGTATGCCGGGGCATATGAATGTCCTGCTGGCCGAGGCCCAGGTCCCCTACGAACAGTTGATTGAAATGGACGAAATCAACTCCGACTTCAAGCACAGCGACGTGGTCCTGGTGGTCGGCGCCAACGATGTGGTCAACCCCGCGGCCAAGTCGACGCCGGGGGCGCCGATCTACGGGATGCCCATCCTCCAGGCGGACGAGGCGAAACAGATCATTTTCATGAAGCGCTCGATGCGGCCAGGCTTCGCAGGGATCGAGAACGAGCTGCTCTTCGACCCCAAGACAACGCTCTTGTTTGGGGATGCGAAGGATTCCATGGGCAAGCTGCTGAACGCGGTGAAGGCGCTCTAGCACCGCGGGTGGACTGCGAAAGAATAGTGGCCTGTCCCTGCCATGCACCGGGGACAGGCCCTTTTCGCTGCGCCGTATTGGCTATTGATTCCTGTGCCGGCCTTTGGACCTGGATCGTCCTAGCTCAGGAGATAAACGTGATTGATGGCAAAGTTTCCCACAGCGATAGCCCCGGCTCGCGTTCTCTCTGGGCGGGCCGTACGCTCGCCTTGTTGGGCATTGTCCTCGTGGCTCTGAGCCTGCGGTCGGCAGTCACCGCCATGTCTCCGATTTTCGACCAGATCAGCGCAGACGTGCCGCTGAACGACCTTGCTCTCGGCGTCATCGGCATGCTGCCCCCTTTAATGCTGGCAACCGGCGGATTGATAGGGCCGTCCTTTGCCCGCCGTGTCGGACTGGAGGCCAGCCTTGTACTTGCCTGCCTCGCGATGCTGGCCGGGCATATCGCCCGCTCGCTGGCCAATGATTTTTCCCAGCTGCTTGTGGGCAGCATCCTCGCGATGCTGGGAATGGGCCTTGGGAATGTACTCCTTCCTCCTGTGGTGAAACGCTACTTTCCTGATCGCATCGCCCTGCTAACAACCATCTACGCCATGTTGTTTTCGGCAAGCACAGCGATTCCGGGCGCCGTCTCAGCACTGATCACAGACGCAACGGGCTGGCGGACCGCCCTCGCACTGTGGGGCGTCGTTGCCCTGCTTGCCGCTCCGCCGTGGGTGGTTCTCCTCGTCCGGGCAAGACGCAAGCTACCGGAAAGCCACGAAGATTCGATCCCAGCCTCTCAGTCTGCCTCACACGGAGGCATCGGGTTGTGGCGGTCCCGCCTGGCCTGGGGCCTTCTGCTAATGCACGGTCTCGCCTCACTCAATGGCTATGCGATGCTTGCCTGGCTGCCAGAATTGCTGACCGGCCATGCCGGAACGTCAAGCATTGAAGCCGGCGTGCTCTTGTCCATCTACGCTATCACCGCGTTCCCTCTCTCACTCATCGCACCTGCGATCGCGGTTCGCCTGCGGAACGGCGGCATGCTCGCCCACGTCGGCGCGGCAGCGTTCGTTGCCGGCTACTTGGGCCTGTTGCTGGTACCGAATGTCCTGACGCCCCTGTGGGTCGTCACAGCGGCACTCGGAACAGGCCTGTTTCCAGTCATGCTCGCGCTGATCAACTCGAGGACACAGACCCCGGCCATGACGGCCGCCCTGAGCGGTTTCGTCCAGGGACAGGGCTCCCTGGTCGCCGTTGCAGGTCCCCTCGTCGTCGGAATACTCCGCGACCTGACCGGTGGGTGGACCGTGCCGATCTGTTTCCTCATCGTTACTTCCATAGGGATTGTGCTGGCAGGGATGATGCTTCGGAACCCTCAGACGGTGGAAGAGGAACTCATAGAACTCGCTGCCAAGGACGGTTGAGCGAGGTCAGCAGCCGGTCGCAATCGGTTCGGAGCAGCTGCAGCGCCGACCATGTGCTTTCGCGGCCAGATATGCAGCCTCGCGCAGTGCGGTCAGAGCCAGATGGCATTGCGGCCACTAACTGCGGCATTTCCCTCCCGCAGTACCCGCCAATTCTCGTCCACCTGACGGGCTTATGGCAGTGGGACTGGTCGATTGTGCTCGGCCAGTCCCACTGCTTATCCAAACTTGGGTCAGTCTCAGACCGCGGCTGCGTCGGCCACGAGTTCGCCCGCTTCCGCAGTTCCCCGCCGCGCCGCCGTACGTCCGGCCAGATAGCCGAAGACGAGGGCGGGACCCAGTGTTCCGCCGGCGCCGCCGTACACCATGCCGGTGGGGCCTGCCATGACGTTCCCAGCGGCGAAGAGGCCCGGAATGACCTCGCCGTCGACGTTCAGAACTTCAGACTTTCCGGTTGTCCGGGGACCGCCCTTGGTGCCGAGCGTGCTGCTGTGGAGCTCCACGGCATAGAAAGGGCCGCGGTTCAGTGGCCCAAACGTAGAGTCCGGGCCCGGATAGTCATCCTGGTTGCCCACGAAGCCATCGAATGCGCTTTCACCGCGGCGGAAGTCCGGGTCAACACCTTGCTGGGCATGCTCGTTCCACCGCTCCACGGTGGCCTGCAGTGCCTCGGCCGGGACGGATAGCTGCTCCGCGAGACCGTCGAGGGTGTCCGCCCGGGTGACCCAGTCAGGCATCTGGCCTCCGGGAGGGCATCCAAAGCCGCCGAAGCGTTCCACCATATTGGCATCGAAGACCACCCAGCAGGGGATGTTCCGATAGTCAAACGAGGTGGGATCGAGCTCATGCAGAGCCCCGCCCATTGCGTTGTAGTTCGTCGCCTCGTTGGTGAACCGCTTGCCCTCGCGATTGATCATGATCGAATGGGGAACCGTTCGCTCGCGCTGGACCAGGTACACCGGCTTGGACCCGTCCGGGTTTTCGCCCGGGAGGGTACAGACCGGCACCCACCACGCCTCCCTCATGTTTCCCAAGCTGGCACCGGCGCGCATGGCCATCCGAAGCCCGTCGCCCGTATTCGTCGGCACGCTCGCAGGGTGGCGAAGTGGTCCCCGCAGGAAATCACGGGCGAGCGCCTTATCCCACTCAAAACCTCCGGTCG
>NZ_JBNHHC010000194.1:0-3413 GCF_059091865.1 Arthrobacter sp. B0316-1-20
TGGACTTCAACGTCTACCTCACCGGCGGCCAGCGGATCCTCGAGGGTCACGGGGACCTCTATGTCGAGGGCCGGGGCCTGCCCTTTACCTATCCGCCGTTCGCCGCGCTGGTCTTTACGCTGCTGGTGCCTCTCGGGCACGACGCCGGCGTCTGGCTCTTCACCCTGGTCTCGCTGGCGATCGCCGCGGCCACGGCGCTGCATGCCGTCCGGCATTTCTTCGGCAGGCAGCGCGTCCGGGACGTGCTGGACCATGCCTGGCTGCGTCCACTGGCCATTGTGGTCTTCGGCCTGATCGTCCTGCTGGGTCCGTGGCGGGAGACGCTGGGGTTCGGGCAGATCAACATCCTGCTCTTCGGCCTGATCATGGCGGATTTCCTGGCGGCCCGCCGCGGCTGGCCCACCGGACTGCTGACCGGAATCGCGGCCGGCCTGAAGCTGACGCCGCTCGTGTTCGGCCTGTATTTCCTGGTGCGGCGGGACTGGGTTGGCCTGCGGAATATGGCCGCGGGTTTCCTGGGCACGGTCGCGGTCGGCCTGGCGGTGCTGCCGCGCGAATCCGTCGACTACTGGTTCGGTCTGCTGGCGGACACCTCCCGGATCGGCGGCGCCGGCTATGTGGACAATCTGTCCGTCAAGGGCGCCATTCTGCATTTTGCCGGCCCCGGGTACGACGTCGATCTTCCGTGGCTGCTGCTCTCCCTCGCCCTGGTTGCCGCCACCGCCGTCGTCATTAAGCTCGCCGACGACCGCGGACTGAACCTGGTCGCCGTGGCGGCGACCGCGCTGCTCATGGTGCTCATCTCGCCGGTGTCCTGGTCCCATCACTGGGTCTGGGTTGCGGTCCTGCTTCCGCTGCTGGCCCGCACGGTCCGGGACCTGCCGACGCATTACCGGGGGCTGCGCCGGACCGGGGCGGCGCTCCTGGCGGTCTCCGTGCTCGTGTTCTTCTATTCGCCCAAGACCATCGGCATGCTCTTCGGCGCGCCGGACCTCAACGCGCAGGAACCGGAGCTGTGGCTGATGGCCTCCAGCGCCGGCGTGTTCTGCGGCGTGGCCATGCTGCTGTACTGGCTGGCAGTGCTCTGGTCGAGCGCGGGCCGGAGCAGGTGGCCGGCACGGTGCAGCGAGTCCGTGTCCGCACGCGGGCCGGAGGGTCGCGGCGCTTAAGGTTGGGCGTTCTTCCGTAGAGCTGAAAGGAGGGCCTTTCCGGTGGGTCCGGAAAGGCCCTCCTGCACTCTGGGCGGGGTTAGCGGGTGCCGCGTCCGCGGTCCTCTTCGCCCCCTTCGACCTCGACGTGCTCCTTGGCTACGTCGGCCTGCACCGTTTCGGTGCCTTCGACCTGCTCCTTGCCCAAGGACACCTTCTCCGCGCCGACCGTTTCCTTGCTGACGACCGGGCGCTCCTCGCGCAGCGTGACTTCCGTTTCCTCCTCGCCCAGCGGAGCACCGGAGACCTCTTCGCCCTCGCTGACGGGGGTGCGCTCCACCCGTACTTCCTCGCGGGAGACCGGAACCTGGACGGTCTCGGTTTCAGTGGTGACGTACTTGCGCAGGCGTGCGCGCCCCGCTTCCCGGGTTTCCGTTCCGACGTTAAGCTGCTCCTCGCGGCGGATGACCTCGGCCTCCGTGTCCGTGTCGCGGTCGGTTCCGCGCTCGGTGGTCCGTTCTCCTCCTGCCGTGCCCGTGGTTCCGGCTGTGGCGTAGCCGCCCTGGCCCGCGTAGTAGGCGTAGAGGCGGTCCTGCTCCTCTTCGGAGAGGTGCTCATCCGGATCCATGTTCGGGGCGTCCTTGACGAAATCCTTGGTGTACGGCACGTACAGATCGCCGTTCTCTTCCCTGGCGTCCTTCACGGGAACGAACGTTTCCTTCGTTCCGAACAGTCCGGTGCTGACAGTCACGAAGGTCGGCTCACCGGTCTGGTCGTCCATGTACAACTGCCCGACCTTGCCGATCTTTTCACGGTCCTGCCCATAGACGGTGGCGTTCGTCAGGGTGTTGGCATCGAAGTTTGCCATGGTGAACTCCTTTGGTTGGCGGGTAGTGACGGCGGGCCGTCCCATTAGTAAGCCCGCTTACTATCCTCCACTTTTGGCGGCGAAACGCAACCCTTGCGGTAACCGGACCGACGGCAGCGGCTCATGTCCCGGCGGCGCGGCGCCCCGCGGTACCATCAGGAACATGCTCAGCACTCCCGACGCCCTTGGCCTGATCCTGGAGCTGCTGACGTGGGTGGGACTTGTCCCCGGCCTGCTGTTTCTGCTTGCCGCCGGCATTGTGCGGCGGACCCGCACCGACTGGCGGAGGGTTGACGCTGTGGCTGTCCTGTCCGAGGGCAGGTCTGGGTACCGCTGGTTCGGGCGCGATTACGAAGTCCATGAAGCCTGGGCGGCACCCGGGGAAACCGACGCGCCTAAGCCGGGGACCGACGTCGTTCTCTATTACGATGCGCGCAATCCCCACCGCTGGCGGCGCGACCTCCCCGTCCATCCCGGCAGGGTGCTGCTGGTCCTGGGACTGGTGCTGACCTGCGTCGGTGCGGCCGCCGCCGTCGCTGGCTTCCTGCTGCTGATGGCAGCCTGAGGGCCGGCGGTCAGAAGCGGGTCATTGCCAGCCAGACGACCAGCAGTGTGACCAGGGACAGGACGGCCAGGCCGACAATCGGCAGGGCCCGTCGGGCCTGATGCTGTTCTTCGAACGGGGAACGTGCGTGGTTTCTCTTGGCCATGGGTCTTGGATATCAGCCGCGTCTGGGAAGAACCTTGGCACCCACGAAAAGCTCCGTGGGGGAGGGCTACTGGTCCTTTTCCCGGTTGACTTCCGCGTCGATCATGGCGCGGATCTGCTGCAGCGTTTCGGGGGAGAGGTCGGCCAGCTGCCGGGCAGCGAAATTTTTGACCTTGGCCGCACGCATGGTCCGCAGCAGCTCGAGCTGAGCGGAAATGCGCTCCGGCAGTTCAGCGTCTTCCTCCAGTAGGAACGACTCGTCGACCTGGAAGAAACGCGCCAGATTCGCCAGCAGTTCGCGGTCGCGCGGGTCCGGGCCGGTGCCGGCGCGCATGTATTGCCAGCGCGCCCGGGACAAAGGAGTGCCGGCCTTGGCCATGGCCTCCTGGATCTGCGGGAAGCTGTACGGTTCTCCGCCCTCGGCCACCATGGTGTCCATGAGCAGGTCCAGTTTGCGGGACAGCGCTTCGCTCGAGGGCATGCCCTCTTGCCTGTGCATGTGCTCAGATTTCCTCTCGGATTACAGTCGGCAGGTGAACCTGGTTCCCGACAGACCCCCTGCAATCTCGTGATAATCCTAGGCTACGGCCAATCGGCCGGCGTCAGGCGCGCGGCGCGCGTATTTAGATATACGACGGCGCCGGGCCGAGCTTGTCCTCCACCTCCTGCAGCAGCGCCGACTCCTGGT
>NZ_JBNHHC010000195.1:0-3382 GCF_059091865.1 Arthrobacter sp. B0316-1-20
GTGGGGCTCGCTCAACGGAAGGATGGCCCGCAGGACGGCATAATATCCGGCGCCGAAGCCGGCGCCGGCGGCCACGGTTCCGGCGAAATAGGCGCCCGCGGCACCCAGAACGACACCGGCGACAATCGCCCCGACTCCCGCTATCAGTGCTCTCCTTCGTACTGTCCCTGGCGTGAGGCCTGCCGGACTTAGCGGCGTCCGGGCGCCGGCACACGGATGGACAGCGGGTCCATCGCCTGGAACGTCTCATACTGGCCGTTGAAGACTTCCCGCCCCTCCGGGGTGAGAAACGCGTCCACGGCCTGCCATACGAGGTGTTCACCCGCCACCCGCGGCACGGCGGCTTTGAAAGCGACCAGGGGGATCCGCTGGAGAGCCTCGGCAGCGGCGTCGGCGTCTCCGGAGGGGATGGACAGGACCCCGCCGGTCGGCGAGAAGCTGACCCACGGATCCGTGATCCGGACAAAGAGCATGCCGTAGTGGCCGGACAGCCGGACGTCGCCGCCGAAGCGCAGCGTGCCCGTGCCGACGGCCGGGTCGTAGTCTCCGCCGCCGGGTGCGAAGTTGAAGAAGCCGGATTTGAGCATTTCCGCGCCGTCGGTCGCCGAAACAGTCCCGTCCGGCAGCTCCATCATGTACCTGATGAAACTGCGCTTGATGCCCCATGTCAGGCCGAGCGGAGGCGGCCCGTCCTGTGCCGGGGAATCAGAAGCCATGTGGTCCTCCTTGGACAGCAAATCCCTTGTTGCTTCCGAAGCTTAGCGGACCTTCGGCAACCTCTTGACGTGGGCGTAACAGAGGCGCAGACTGTAATCAACTATATGGTTGATCAACAAATAGGTTGAATGCGGCGAGGGGAACGGGCGTGGCACCGGAGAACGAGGAACTGCTCAACAAGGCGTTCCTTGCGCTCGCGGATCCGGCCCGCCGCCGGATCATCGCGCGGCTCAGCCGCGGACCGGCCACCGTCAATGAGCTGGCGGAACCCTTCGAGATCTCGAAGCAGGCGGTCTCGAAGCACATCCAGGTCCTTGAGCAGGCGCAGCTGGTGACGCGTTCCCGCGATGCCCAGCGCCGGCCCGTCCACCTGAACCCTGCACGGCTGGAGGCGTTGACCGCCTGGATCGACCAGTACAGACTGGTCCGGGAGGCGCAGTTCCGCAGCCTCGATGCCGTACTCCGGAAGCAGCAGCAAAAAGCAGCACAGCACCCTGAGGAGTCATCATGAGCAACGACCTGAAACTGACAGTTCCCGAAGGCGTCCCGTTCATCGACTGGACCCGTGAGTTCGACTTCCCCGTGGCGGACGTCTTCCGCGCCCACAAGGAGCCGGAGCTGATCACCCAGTGGCTCGGACCGCGGGGCACCAACGTGGACATCGACCACTACGACTTCGTCTCCGGCGGCTCGTACAAGTACCTCCACACCGGCCCGGACGGCGCCTCCTACGCATTCAGCGGCATCTTCCACACCGTCCGCGAGAACGACTTCGCCATCCAGACGTTCGAGTTCGACGGTTACCCGGACGTCGTGAGCATCGAGTTCCTGACGTTCGAGGACCTCGGCGGCGGGCGCTCCCGGCTGGCCGGGCACGCGGTCTACCCCACCCAGGAGGCACGCGACGGCATGGCTGCCTCCGGCATGGAGGGCGGCATGTCCGAAGGCTATGAGCGGCTCGAGGAGCTGCTTGGAAAGGAATCGTCATGAGCAACGCACTGAAGCTCACCCTGCCGGAGGCCAGCCCCTACATCGAATATGAGCGGGAGCTCGACTTCCCCGTGGCCGAGGTGTTCCGCGCCCACACCGACCCGGAGCTGTACCGGCAGTGGATCGGTCCGCGAGGGCTGACCACCCGGATCGACCGGTTCGAGTGTCGTGCCGGCGGCTCCTACCGCTTCGTCCAGTGGGGCGAGGACGGCACCGAGCACGCCTTCCGCGGCACGTTCCACACGGTCCGCGGGAATGAATTCATCCTCCAGACCTTCGAGTACGAGGCCTGGCCGGACGCAGTGTCCCTCGAGTACTCGACCTTCGAGGATCTGGGCGGCGGCCGCTGCCGGCTCATCGGCCGCTCGGTCTGCTCCAGCATTGAGGCCCGCGACGCCATGGCCGCTTCCGGCATGGAGGGCGGCATGGCTGAGGGCTATGAGCGGCTTGAGGAGTTGCTCGGCGCACCTTAACTACGAGTCGAAGCCGGGCCGCGGCACATGCGACATGAGGCTCTGGGAGAAGCCGCCGTCCGCCACAATGTCCTGGCCGGTGACGTAGGAGGAGCGGTCGGAGGCCAGGAACAGAATGGCGTTGGCCATGTCCGCCGGGTCGGCGATCCGGCGCAGTGGGACAACATTCTGTCGCGCTTCGAGCACCCCGGGGGTCTGGTAGAAGCTCTCGCTCATCGGCGTGCGGACCAGGCCGGGGCTGACCACGTTGGAGCGGATGCCGTGCGGGCCCCATTCGAACGCCAGCTGGCGGGAGAGCATAGTCAGGCCGGCCTTGGCGGGGGAGTAGGCACCGCTGTAGGGCTGGGGTTCCGATCCCGCGATGGAACCGACATGGACGATGGAGCCGCCGCGGTCCATGAGGCGGCGGGCGCCCTGGGCGACCAGGGAGGCTCCGGTGAGATCGACATTGAGGGTCAGGTTACAGTCCTTCTGCGCCAGCTCGTCCAGCTTTCCGGCCGTCAGGACGTTGGCCACGTTGGCCAGCACGTCCAGCGTTCCCCAGTCGTCCTGCACGCGTTGGAAGGTCGCGGCGACGTCGTCCTGGTCGGCGACATTCGCCGTGTAATGCGGGGTTCCGGTGCCGGCTATTTCCTTGATGAGCGGGGCGGTTTCGGCCGCGCCCTCGGCGTTAAGGTCCATCGGTGCTGGAGTGCCCCGGCTTCGGCGAAGGCCAGGGCGACCTGCCGCCCGATACCGCGGCTGCCGCCGGTGACAATGACCTTCTTGCCGTCGAGCCCGAGCCATGACGCCGCTGTCTGCTCAGCCATGATGTGTTCCTTCCTGCGGGGAGTCTCCCGCCATGGTGGCACTCCGGAGGAGGGCGGCGTGGGACGCATGCCGTTGAATGGAAAGAAGGCGGTTCACTCGGCGCCGGTTGGGTCTGGAAGGAGTCGCGCTAACTGACCAATGGCCACTTGGTGGACAACGTGATTTGACCATTGGTCACTGGGCGGGGGCCGCCACGGGCTCTAAACCCCGTACACGTCCCGCCGCGCCGCCACGTACCGGCCCCGCACCTCGGCGCCCCAGCCCGATGTCCCCGGTTCGAAGGACTCCTCGATGGTCCGTTTCCAGTCCGGGTACTCGCCGGTGGCGGCCCACCCCGCCTGCCGGGCGGCGCCGAGCGCCACGTATTCGCCCGGGGACGGCACCTCCACCGG
>NZ_JBNHHC010000196.1:0-3330 GCF_059091865.1 Arthrobacter sp. B0316-1-20
GGGAAAATCCCGCGGGTTTCCGGTCCGGACAGGGAGCTGAACGGCATGGCGGACGTGGCAGTGGTGGGGGCGGGACCCAATGGACTGACCGCGGCCGTCACCATGGCGCGGGCCGGACTGAAGGTCCGCGTCTTCGAATCGGGCAGCACTGCCGGCGGCGGGGCGCGGACCGCCGAGCTGATGGAGCCGGGCCACCTGCACGATATATGCTCCGCAGTGCATCCAATGGCCCTGGCCTCGCCCGCCTTCCGGGCCTTCGGCCTGTCGGACAGGATCGAGCTGGCTATCCCGGAGATCTCCTACGCGCATCCGCTTGACGGCGGAGCGGCGGCCATCGCCTATCAGGACCTGGACCGCACCGGGGAGGGGCTGGGGCACGACGGCGGCGCCTACGTCCGCCTGATGGCACCCTTGGTGCGTCGCTGGGAGGCGATGGTCGGCTTCACCATGGACCAGTTGCTGCGCGTGCCGCCCCACCCGGTGGACGCGCTCCGGTTCGGGCTGGCGGCGCTGGAGCAGGGCAGTCCTGCCTGGAACGTCCGTTTTCCGTCCCGGCACGGCGCGGACAGCCCGGCCGCCGCCATGCTGACCGGCGTCGCGGCCCACCCGGTGGGACGGATGCCCTCGCTCTCCTCCTCCGCTGCCGGGCTGATGCTGGGCATGCTGGCACACGCCGTCGGATGGCCGATTCCGGTGGGCGGGTCGCAGGCCATCATCGCCGCGCTGGTTTCCGACCTCGAAGCCCACGGCGGCGAGGTGGTCACCGGACAGCGGATCGGCTCGCTCGGTGACCTATCCGGCACTCCGGCGGTACTGCTGGATACCGCTGCGCCCGCCCTGCTGGAAATCTCCGACGGTTCCCGGGGCACCTTGCCGTCCCGCTACGAACGGCAGTTGCGCAGCTTCCGGTTCGGCAATGCGGCCTGCAAGGTGGACTTCATCCTGTCCGGTCCGGTGCCGTGGGCCCACCCGGAGGTGGCCCGGACCGGAACCATCCATCTGGGCGGCAGCCGCGCGGAAATCGCCCGCGGCGAAGCTCAGGTCGCGGCCGGCCGGCACCCGGACAGCCCCTATGTGCTGGTGTCGCAGCCGTCTACTTTCGATCCCGGCCGGGCCCCGGCCGGCCGGCACATCCTCTGGACCTACTGCCACGTTCCGGCCGGTTCCACGCGCGACATGACCGAGGCGATCACCGCCCAGGTGGAGCGCTTCGCGCCCGGGTTCCGGGACGTCGTCGTACGTTCCCAGGTGACGACGGCGGCACAGCTGGCCAGCTACAACGCCAACTATGTGGGCGGTGATTTCGCGGCGGGGGCGACATCGCTGCGGCAGGTCGTGGCCCGTCCGGTGCTGTCCGCGAATCCCTGGAAAACGCCGCTGGATGGCGTCTACCTGTGTTCGGCCTCGACGCCGCCCGGGCCCGGAGTGCACGGGATGTCAGGATTCCATGCCGCCCGCCGGGCGCTGGCGGAGGTCTTCGGCCTCAATGTTCCGCCTTTTGTGCCTTAGCTGCACCTTGGAGGAAGGAATGCCAAGGAGGCTTATCAATGCGTCGGTTGAGTGCTGCTGCCGGGATCGCCGTGCTGCTGGCGGTCAGCTGCTGCGCCGCATGGATCCGGGCACCTATACGGAGTACCTGGGGTCGCCGGAGTTCTGGAACCGTACGCTGCAGAACTGGCAGTCCGAGTTCCTGGCCGTCTGGTCCATGGTGATCCTGTCCGTCTACCTGCGCCAGCGCGGGTCCCCTGAATCGAAGCCGGTCGGCGAGCCGCACGATTCCACCGGCATGACGGGATAACGAGGCTCGTCCCTCCCCTCCCATCACCACACCCCCGAAACCTCAGTTTTTGTTGAAAATGCCCTCGAAAACCAGCAAAAACTGAGGTTTCGCGGGGTTGGGGTGGGGGCGCGTATATTCGGTGGGGGCGCAGCTTGCAGTTCCTGCGCCGGGTCACGGCAAACAACGACGGCGCCGGCTGCGGTGCCAGGGGAGGGTACAGATGCGTCTGGGTACAGTGCGGCGGAACGGGGCCACGCAGGCTTTCCGGCAGGAAGGCACGACGACGACCTATCTGCCGGCCAAGGACGTCGCCGAACTCCTCGAGCGCCCGGACTGGCGGACCCTCGACGGCGAGGACGGGCCGGCACCGGAGCCCCGCGAACTGGACCAGCCGATCCTGCGGCCGCGGAAGATCGTCTGTGTCGGGCTGAACTACCATGCCCACGCCGAGGAGGTAGGCAAGGACGTCCCCTCGGTTCCCACGCTGTTCGCCAAGATGGACAACGCGCTGATCGGCCCGGTGGACGATGTCATCATGCCTGCGGCCAGCAAGAAGATCGACTGGGAGGCAGAACTCGCCGTCGTCATGGGGCGGAAGGTGCGCCACGCGGATGAGGCGGCCGCCCGGGAGGCGATCCTGGGCTACAGCGTCATCAACGATGTCTCCGTCCGCGACTGGCAGGGCCGCACGGAGGAATGGTTCCAAGGCAAGAACTGGGACGCAATGACGCCGTTCGGACCCGTGATCGTCACGGCGGATGAACTCAATCCGGAGGACGGCCTGGCCGTCGAGTGCGTGATCGACGGCGAGGTCAAGCAGTCCGGCAATACCAGCGACATGATCTTCAGCCCCGCCGCGCTGGTGGCCTACATCACCGAGTTCATGACCCTGGACGCGGGGGACATCATCGCCACCGGAACCCCGGCGGGGGTGGGCGTGGCCCGCAAGCCCCGGCGCGAGTGGATTCCCGTGGGCGCCGAATTGGTGACGCGGATCGAAGGCATCGGCGAACTGCGCAACCGCTGCGTGGCAGAGCAGGTGGCCGGGAAATAGCGCGGCGGCATACGATCGAACAGTGGCAGCACCGAGGCTTTTCGGACGGGACCGCGAACTGGCGCAGTGGCGCGGGATCGCGTCCTTCGTGGCGGGTGGAAAGACCGCGGAGCTGACCATCGCCGGTCCGGCTGGCATCGGCAAGACATCACTGCTGGACGCGGTCTGCGAGGATGCGGCCGGCCGCGGCTGGCATATCCTGCGGTCCTCCGGCGATGCCAACCGCAACCTGCCGGGGGCGATGCTGTGGCAGTGGTTCGCAGCGCTGGCGCAGCAGCACCCGGAAGGCACGGCACCCTTCGACGGCCAGGGTGCGCTGGTCCACAGGTTCCTGATGGCTCCCGGCACGCAGATCCACCAGGACGCCCTGAGCTATTCGGCCTCCTGGATCCTGCGTTCGCTGGCGCACGGACGCCCGGTGATCGCCGCCGTCGACGACGCCCAGTGGCTGGACGAAATTTCCCTGGGCACTCTGAGGAACATCGACAGCCTGCTC
>NZ_JBNHHC010000197.1:0-3313 GCF_059091865.1 Arthrobacter sp. B0316-1-20
CTAGGCATGTTCTCGAGCGCACGGGCATGCGGATCAGTGACTTCGATACGTATGAGATCAATGAAGCATTTGCGTCGGTTCCCCTGGCGTGGGCCGCTGAGTTCGATGCCGATCCCGACAAGCTCAATCCGCGCGGGGGGGCGATCGCGCTGGGACACCCACTCGGCGCCTCGGGTACCCGGATTCTGACGACGATGCTGCATCACCTTGAGGACACCGGCGGTCGTTTCGGCCTGCAGGCTGTATGTGAGGCCGGCGGCCTCGCCAACGTCACCATCCTGGAGCGTCTCTCGGACGGATGACGCGTGGGGGATCACACGGCGGTTTGCCCGCTGAACCATCGAGAAGGAGTATCGAATGGCATTGAATGGCAAGGTAGCGATCGTCACAGGCGGTGGTTCCGGCATTGGTAAGGAGACGTCGAACGAGCTCGCATCACTCGGCGTCAAGGTGGTCGTCGCCGACCTCCACTTCGATGCTGCGCAGAGTGTGGTCGAGGGTATCCGGGCCGTCGGCGGTGAAGCGACGGCGGTCCAGGGCAACACTGCAGTGGCTGACGACAGTAGGAAGGTTGTCGACTTTGCCCTAGGAATATGTAGGGGATTGATACGCAGGGGTGCCAGTGGTACACACTTGTCAATTAGGCAATGCTCCCCGCACCTGTGAAAGGACTTCATGACCATCACGACTGACATATTCGGCCTCTCCGCCGGTCACACCACCGGAATGCGTGATATCTATAAGCACCTGCATGCCAACCCCGAGCTGTCGATGCAGGAAACGCGCACCGCCGAATACATCCGCGAAAAACTGGACCGCTTAGGACTCGAAACATTCATATGCGGAGGCACCGGCATTGTCGGCATCCTGCGCAATGGGGTGGGCCCCGTCGTCGGCTACCGTGCAGACATCGACGGCCTCCCCATCCAGGAAGACACCGGGCTGGACTTTGCGAGCACAACAACAGGCACGATGCCAGACGGCAGCGTGGTCCCGGTAATGCATGGCTGCGGCCACGACACGCACATCACTGTCGGACTAACTGCCGCCCAGCTCATGACCGAGAACCGTGGCGCCTGGGCCGGTACCGCCGTGTTCATCTTCCAGCCCGGGGAGGAAACCGCCGCCGGGGCCAGAGCGATGGTGGAGGACGGGCTGTGGGACAAGGCACCTAAACCAACCATTATTTACGGGCAGCACGTATGGCCCGGACTTGCCGGCACTGTGAATCTCAGCCAAGGCACTGCCATGGCCATGGCAGACTCGTGGAAAGTCACGGTGCACGGGAAACAGTCACATGGATCACAGCCAGAGCAGTCGATTGATCCGATCGTGCTTGGCGCCCACATGGTGGTCCGAATCCAGACGATCGTCTCCCGCGAAGTCCACCCGATGAAGTCGGCCGTAGTCACCATCGGGACGTTCCATGGCGGACTGAAGGAAAACATCATCCCGACCTCCGCTGAATTCACGCTCAACGTCCGGACCTTCGATCACGACGTGCGTGATCTGGTTCTCCGCTCGCTTCGACGCATCATCAGCGCCGAGGCCGCGGCCTCAGGCGCCCCGGAGCCTGCCATTGAGGAAATCTCGAGCTTCCCGCAGTGCTACAACGATCCCTCGTCCGCCGAGGACCTGATGACAGCGCTCGAAGAAGTTCTGGGGAAGGACGCGGTCTTCGAAACACCCCCCGTCATGGCCAGCGAGGACTTCGGCTTGCTGGCAGAGGCCATCGGCGTCCCCAGTGTGTACTGGTTCTTTGGCGGACACGCCCAAGAAGTGCTCGACGGCGAAAACGCTCCCGCCGGCAATCACTCCCCATTCTTCGCTCCGGTGATCGAGCCAACGCTGAGCACCGGAGTCCGGGCCGCGATGACCGCCCTGATGTCAAAGTTGGGAACTCCTGCATGAGCAACCACTAGGCCGACCCTTCACGGTCGAGGTGACCGCCGTCATCTAGAGTTGAACGGCATCGTCGGATGTCGGATCAGAAGGAGTCCGGCACCAACCCCGACGCGCGCGGTCGTAAGCGCAGCACTTGCATACAAAGTGGACGCCATCCATCCTGGCTATGGCTTCCTGTCTGAGAACGCCGACTTCGCCGCACTGTGTGAAGAAGAGCAGGTCGGTTTCATCGGTCCCGCTGCTGGCATCATCCGCCGCATGGGAGACAAAATCGAGGCAAAGAAGATTGCGCGGCGGGCAGGGGTGCCCACCGTGCCCGGTTCTGTCGGTGCAATCGCTGAATACAACGAAGCTCTCGCTGTAGCCAGTGAGGTCGGCTATCCTCTCCTGATAAAGGCAGCAGCCGGTGGTGGTGGTCGCGGCATGCGGGTTGTTGAGAAGGCCGAGACGCTTGAAAGGGACCTCACGGAGATCATGTCGGAGGCCGAAGTCGCTTTTAGTGACCCGTCGGTCTACATCGAGCGTTACCTCACCGACATCCGGCACATAGAAATTCAAGTCATCTCCGACGGCCAGACCGTGCTTCACCTAGGGGAACGTGACTGCACGGCGCAGCGACGTAATCAAAAGCTCATCGAGGAATCACCCTCCCCGGTCTTGAACGCAGAGCTCAGGCAGGAAATGGCCGACGCCGCGGTCGCGCTCTGCCACGAGGTTGGGTACAAAAACGCCGGGACCGTAGAGTTCGTCTTCGATAATGTCGAACGCAAGTTCTACTTTATAGAGATGAACACTCGTATCCAGGTTGAACACCCCGTCTCCGAGATGGTCTCCGGCATCGACCTCATCAAGCTTCAATTGCAGATTGCCGGAGGAATGCTACTGAACCTAACCCAGGACGACATCATCATCACCGGCCACGCCATCGAGTGTCGTATCAACGCCGAGGACCCGGAAAGCAATTCGCGCCACGCCCAGGAACAATCACGAACTTTCGTGCCCTTGGCGGCTTCGGGATCAGGATGGACACCCACATCGAAGCGGGGTACGTCATCCCGCCCTACTACGACTCCATGATCGGCAAGCTCATCTGCTGGGGCAAGGATCGAGACGAGGCCATCGCCCGAACCCGCCGAGCCCTCGATGAACTAGCCCGGGGTTTTCATGAGGGTGGCTGCGCGGGGGCGTGTTTAAACAGGGAAAGGGTGCTCTGACTAGGGAAAATAGTGGTATTCGACGCCATATTTTCTCTGATCGTAGGGAGCACCCTTTCGATGCACGATTCTACCGGGGTTTTCCCGTCCGTTGATGTCGCCTTCACCGGCCAGTCGCTGGTCTCCCACGCCGGCACGAAAGTCCTCACCGGCCTCATCGATGCCCTGGGATTCAGGGGTCTGTGTGAGGACCG
>NZ_JBNHHC010000198.1:0-3297 GCF_059091865.1 Arthrobacter sp. B0316-1-20
CCTTCTGAGGGGCCTGTGCCCCGTCCCTCCTGCTTAGCTGCGTTGATAACGCGGGGTATTATCCATCTAGCTATACACCCACTCCGTTATTCCACGCACGGGAATTCCGATTAGTTCCCTCTCGGCGGACAAGCCTGCAGGACGGGGTGGAACAGAACCGGCCGGCCGGTACCGGCCTATTCGTAGACGTGCGGGGCGAGCGTGCCGATGAAATCCAGGTTCCGGTACTTCTCCGCGAAGTCCAGTCCGTAGCCGACCACGAACTCGTTGGCGATGTCGTAGCCGACGTACTTGACGTCAATGTTCACCTTGGAGGCGTCCGGCTTGCGCAGCAGCGTGCAGATCTCCACCGTCGCGGGACCGCGCGAGAGCAGGTTGGTCTTCAGCCAGGACAGGGTCAGGCCGGAGTCGATGATGTCTTCCACGATCAGGACATGCTTGCCCATCAGGTCCGTTTCCAGGTCCTTGAGGATCCGCACTACGCCGGAGGACTGCGTTCCCGAACCGTAGGAGGAGACGGCCATCCAGTCCATGGTGACGTGGCTGTGCAGCGCGCGGGCCAGGTCCGCCATGACCATGACCGCGCCCTTGAGCACGCCCACAAGCAGCACATCCCGGCCCTCGTAGTCCTTGTCGATCTCGGCCGCCAGTTCGGCGATGCGTGCCTGGATCTGTTCCTGGGTATAGAGAACGTGCTTGAGGTCAGACTGGACGTCGTTGGAATCCACCAAATGCTCCCGCTGTTGGATGTTAGGGCGTGCTGCTGCCGCTGGTCTTGCTAAAGATAAGACTGCCATAGCTGCGGCCCTGATGTGGAATGGATTGGCCGCGCACCTGCCGGCGGACGCTCACCTTGCCGCTGAGCTGGATGGGGCCCGCCGAACCGCGGCGGTTGAGCAGGGCCTGGGCGGCCTGCAACCGCTCGAAGCTGGGCTGGCTGCCGCCGAGTTCGACGGCGGCACGCGCCATCACGCGCTGCCGCAGCGACGGCGGCAGTTCCCGGAGTCGCTGCTCCGGCAGATGGATCTCGTGCCGGCCGGAGGCTGCGATCCCGCCCACCGACGCGAGCTCGGCGTAGGCGGCCGCACTGAGTTCGTCCAGGTAGTCCGCATCCTGGGCCAGGATGCGGGACGTGCGGTGCAGGGCCTCGGCGACGCCCGGACCGAGCTGCTCCTCCAGGTACGGCATCACCTCGGCGCGGACCCGCGAACGCGCGAACGCCGGGTCCAGGTTCGTCGGGTCGTGCCACGGCTGAAGCCCCTCGGCGGCACAGATGGCCAGGGTGTCGGTGCGGCGCAGGTCCAGGAACGGCCGCAGATAGATCCCGCGGCGGGTGCGCATCCCCGCCAGCGAGCGAGTCCCGGAGCCGCGGGCCAGGCCCAACAGAACTTGTTCGGCTTGGTCATCCAGCGTGTGGCCCAGCAACACCGCGGACGCGCCGTGCTGCGCGGCGACGGCGTCAATGGCGGCATAGCGGGCGGTCCGCGCCGCCGCCTCCGGCCCCATGCCGGCCGTGGCCACGGCCACCCGCCGGACCTCGACCGGGGACAGACCCATTCCGCGCAGTGCCTCCGCGGTACCGGCAGCAATGCGGTCGCTGTCCTCCTGCAGGCCGTGGTCGACGACGACGGCCCCCACCCGCAGCTGCCCGCGCCGGGCAAAGAAGCCCGCCACCGCTGCCAGGGCCAGCGAGTCAGGTCCGCCGCTGCAGGCCACCAGGACCAGCGGCACCTCGGCCAGCGGCGGACCGGCACCGTCTTGCCGGCGCACGGGACGCTGCCGCAGGTCCAGGCCCTGCAGGTACTGTTCCAGCGTGTCCCGGACCAGATTGCGGGCCACTCCGACGGTCGGGTTCAGCCGGGACTTGCGGGCGGGCGGGAGGCCGGTGCCGGCCACGGACTAGAGGCCCATCCGGTCAATCCACAGCTGCGGCTTGTGGATCTCCGGTTCCGTGGGCAGGTTGCCGGGACCGGCCCAGACGTGGTTGAAGCCTTCCATGCCGGCCTTGGCGACCACACCGCGGACAAACTTGGCGCCGTCGCTGTACTGGCGCATCTTCGCCTCGAGCCCCAAGACCTGCCGCAGGAACCTCTCCAGGGCTCCGCGGTCCTTGCTGCGCGCGTTGAACCGCTGGCGGATTGTCTTGACCGTCGGCACAATCTGCGCGTCCACTGCGTCCATGACCACATTCGCGTGGCCCTCGAGCAGGCTCATCACGGCTGTCAGGTGGGACAGCCGTTCCTTGTCCTTCGGGTCCTGGAGCAGGGACAGCACGCCGTCGCGGCGGCCGGGTACACCGTCGTCGTGCCTGTCCGCCCGGCCGGAGGCGGCCTCGCCCAGGTTCTTCACCACCTGGCCGAGCCGCTGGGACAGGCCCTCCGCCTTGTCCAGCAGGCCTCCGGTCAGTTCGCCGATCTGCTCGACCATGTGGTCCCGGAGCCAGGGCGCGGCCGCGAACTGGACACGGTGGGTCTGCTCGTGCAGGGCGACCCAGAGCCGGAAATCCGCGGGCTCGACGTTGAGTTCCCGCTCCACGGAAATGACATTGGGGGCCACGAACATCAGTCGGCCCCCCGAAGAAGCACCGGGCGAACCGGTGGAACCGGCGGCGCCGGCTTCCCGGCCCAGCGCAGCAAACGGATCATACTGGCCCAGCACCTTGCTGGACAGGAACGCCAGGATGGTGCCGAACTGGGCTCCCGTCACGGTGCCGCTCAGCGCAGCCGCTGCGGGCTGGAGCTGGTCCTTCCGGGTTTCGGCCAGGTGGTCCAGGGTGGGCTGCAGCAGTGCCTCGAAGCTTTGGGTGTTGGCCTTGGCCCAGGTTGCCCGGTCCACGATCAGGACCTGGGAATCCCGCAGGTCCCGGGCTGCCTCCAGCCCGGTGATCCGGTGGACGTGCTCCACGGACTGGTCCGCCAGTTCCCGCAGGTTTGCGACGGCGGCGGCGATCTCCCGCGCGCTCATCTTCGGGCCGGCAGGAGCCAGCTTGGCGGCCGTCGTGGCGGCCAGGTCCCAATTGACCAGGCGGACATGGTTGTTGCTGGAACGGCGGCTGGACTGGTTGCTTTCCATAGCCTCCATCAGAACACATAACACCGACAGTCAGAACTGGTTGGCCTAAGCATTCCGCCCGCTCCCCGCAGGGGATTCCGTTCAGCGGCAGCCGCAGCCGGCCAGCACCGCAGCGGCGCGGTCCGTGGCCGCCCGGGCCTCGGCCGTGGTGCCTTCCAGTCCATTGGCTACGAAGGCGAAGGCCAGCAGCCGCCCGTCGGAGTCGACCACGTACCCGGAGAGCGC
>NZ_JBNHHC010000199.1:0-3295 GCF_059091865.1 Arthrobacter sp. B0316-1-20
GGTACTCGTGGGCCGGGCAGACCTCCATGTCGTCCTCGAAGCCGATCAGCTCCAGCGCGTCGTAGTAGTCCGCGAGCGGATTGGCCGGACCCGGGATCTCCAGCGCAATATGCGGAGAGATGCGGGGCAGGACATGGTCTCCGCTGAGGATGAGCCCGCGGGATTCGTCCACCAGGCAGATGTGGCCGGGCGAATGGCCCGGGGTCGTCCTGACGCGCAGCTGCAGCCCGGCCGTGGGAATCAGCTGGCTGTCCGTGAACCGCAGGTCCGGGTCGGCGAGCCGGCGCAGGTGGGCCAGGCTGCTGTCACTGACAGCAATATCGGCCAGCCGTTCCGCGGGCACGCCCCACGCACTCAGCTGGGCCCGGTCCGCAGCCAGGACCGCCGCAGTGTCATCCGAGTTCGTCAGGCGGCGCCGTTCGTGTTCGCCCATGGCCACCCAGGCTCCGGTCGCCTTCCGCAGGCGCGCTGCCATGCCCAGATGGTCCGAATGGAAGTGGGTCGCCACGATTCCGGTCAGGTCCGTGATCCCAAGTCCCGCCCGGCGCAGCCCTGCCTCCAGGGCCTGCCAGCCGCCGTCGCTCTCCCAGCCCGGGTCCACCAGCAGTGCATCCCCGTCGCCCACCAGCAGGTAGCTGAGCGTGTAGCGCATGGGATTGCCCGGAAACGGGATGGGGATGGACCAAACGCCTTCGCGGATCTGCTCCACCGGCGGCATGACCTTGTCCCGCCATGCGTCCTTCTGGGCGTGGCCGGTGATGGTGATCGGGGCGTGGCTCATGAGGTCCTTCCGGTCGTGTCGCGGCGGTGCGTAGCTCCCACCTTATCCCGCGCGCCCGCAGGCCCGGGCCTGTGGCCGCTTCCCGGGCGGAGACTGTCAGCGCGTGGCGAAGTGGATCCAGACACCGATGATCCAGGCGGTGCCGGCCAGTGAGGCACAGGTGAACTCCACCAGGATCCCGACGCCGGTGGCCTTCAGTGCAGCCCAGCTGGAGGAGAGGGCGTGGCTGAAGTCCCGCTGGCGGGCGGACTCGCTGAGGAACAGCCCCAGCATGAAGCCGAGGATCAGGCCCACCACGGGGATCAGGAACATGCCGGCTACACCGCAGACCAGGCCGATCACGATGGAATGGTTGGGGATTTTCCGCTCCCGGAGCCGGCGCCCGGTCAGCATGGCACTGGCCAGCATTCCGACGACGGCCAGCACGGTTCCGATCCCGAAGACGATCCAGCCGATGGGGTTGGCCAGCACCAGTGCCCAGATCAGCAGGGCCGCGATGATGAGCAGCGAGCCGGGAAGCACCGGAATGATGGTTCCGAGGACTCCCACGGCCAGCAGCAGGCCGCAGATGATGGAGGTAACGATCTGAGCGTCCATGCCTTCTCCTTTCGGCGATGCTCCCACCCTAGACTTAACTCACCGTGTTGAGCGTGCAGCTCAACCCTGCAGACCGCTGAGGACCGCCATGGAAACATCCAGTGCCATCCCCGCCGCAGAGGCCGCGCGCATTGCGGAGTGGGTGGCGGAACAGTTCTCCGCCGACGTCCGCGGCCAGGTCTTCCTTGAGGCACGGTTCTCTGGCAGCGACGCGGATATCGTGGAACGGCGGCTGCCGGAGGACACCCCCGCTGCCCCAGTGGAGGAATGGGATGCGCTGCCGGTGGCGCGGCTGCGGCGCCTGGACACGGGCTGGCGTCTATACTTCGCGGCCGACGGCAGCTTCCACCTTTATGAGCCCCTGCCCGAGGCGGGCTCCCTGGACGAGCTGTTCAACGAAGTGGACGAGGACCCATACAACCTTTTCTGGGGGTAGTCTCCCGGGCTGGTTTCCCTAGGAATACCAGAGCAGTTGCCTGGCATCTTCCGCACCGCGCTCCAAGATTGTAAGCTTACTTATAAAGCAGGGATGTATCGGCATCGCCGATATCGGCACTTCGTGTCGGCACACTGTTTTCAGGAGGCAATGAGATGAGTAACCGTACCCATGGACGAGATGTCCGGGACCGCCATCCCCGCCATCATTTCTGGCAACGCCGGGACGACAGCCCGGATGCGCGCGGCGCTGCCGAGCGCGCCAAGGCCGAACGCACACCCACCCGGCTGATGGGCAAGGGCGCGAAGGACCGTGAGGCGCCGATCGAAACCGCGGACAGCGGGTTCACCGGCAGCCCGGGCGAAGACACCGGACGCAAAGAAGGCACCGGGGACGAGACCCAAGCCATGGACACCACCCACCGGGCCAGCCACCGGGCGGATACCGAACCGGACATTTCCGCTGAACGTCCGGGACCAGCCGCCGGTTCAGCCGGCGCTGCCGCCGGAGACCGGGACACCGCCGGCCGCAGCGAAGCATTCGACCGGAAATCGGTCGTTGCGCGTGAACGTGAGCAGTTCGGAGGCATCAAGATCGGCTCTGCGTTCTTCGGCTGGGTCACCGCGATGGGCATGACCGTGCTGCTGACCACGCTCGTGGCCGGTATCGCCAGCGCCATCGGTGCGTCCACCAACACCGATCCGAACGAAGCGATCCAGCAAGTGACCCAGGACCCGACCGGGGCCGGAATCATCGGGGCCATCGTCATCCTGGCCATCCTGCTGATCGCGTACTACTGCGGCGGCTATGTAGCTGGCCGGATGGCCCGTTTCCAGGGTGCCCGGCAAGGTGTGGCGGTGTGGCTCTGGGCCATCGTGGCCGGCGTCGTGCTGACCATACTGGGCGCTGTCATCGGCAGCCAGATAGACCTGGGCGCCAACATCCCCGTCTCACCGGAAATGACCACTGCCGGCATTATTGCCGTCGCTGTGGCTGCACTGGTCGCCCTGGCCGGCGCAGTTCTCGGCGGGCTGGCCGGTATGCGCTTCCACCGCAGGGTGGACCGGGCCGGATTCGACGACGGCGGCGTCGATGACGGCAATCGGGAGACCGCGCGGTAACCGCCGGCTCCCCCACACTGAACGGACAGCGTGTCCCCCCAATCGCGTTGTCCGTTCAGTCTTTTAACGAGCCGATATTCAGAACCCGGTCGGATCGGATCGGAAACCCGGTTCAAGGGCATTTCAAGACCGGCAGGGCCGGTGACGAAGGGGTCCGGAATGAGACGTCATTTCCAGGCGGCAAGTGGACTGCCCGCACGTAGCGTATGGGCAGACACGTTCGGCAGGGCAGGAGCCCGTTCAGGGCAGTTCCTGCTGATTCTGGCTGCGGTTACCGTGACTGTTTATGGGTTGTTACAGATTCGGTTAGTGGTCGTAGCTGCGCTGGTCGCATTGATCCTTGCAGCCGCAGTTGGTCCC
>NZ_JBNHHC010000200.1:0-3286 GCF_059091865.1 Arthrobacter sp. B0316-1-20
CCGCAGCCATCTGCTCAATGTGTTCAGTCCGCATGCGCGTCGCCCAGATGCTCTGATGCGCATCACGCAGCGTGGTGTCAATGATCTTGATCTCGCGACGGCTGCCGGCCGGACGGCCGCCCAGACTCATCACCGAAGCGATCGTTTCCGTTCCGTTCGTCAAATCTGACCTCGTTCCTTGCCGCCCTCGAAGAGAGCACGTCACGTGAAATCGTATTCACGCCTGCCTTATGAAATCGTATTCTCGGTATTCCGTCAAGCCCCCGTCCTAGAAGTAAGTGTCGCGGGGCAAGACGGGTGCAGGATGTCAAGAGACGGTGCGGGCCCCGAAGAGGTCTGGTCTAGTGGCCGTCTCAGTCGCCGCATTCCGCACCGGCATGGTTTGGTCGTCCTAGTGCGCTAGGCATTCCCGGGCAGTAATGCTTTGGTCAACCCCCTCTGTGGTTACCACGACCGGAGCCTCGCCCGCGTTGTCCGCAGGTGCCGCCGTGCATGGTTACGCGGGTGTAACTCGTCGTCATAGGATGCGGGGGCAAAAGGCCATGGGTGAGGGTGGACTGCCGTGACGTATCGGCCGACTTCAGACTCCGTGTGCTTAAGTGGGTTCCGTCCCGCCTGGCAGTCCGCGGGCGGCCAGCGCCTTACCGGTGGCCCGGGCGTGACCGACCGTCGCAACGAGTACCGGGCCCATCAGCCGCACCGGCCCCCGGCGCAGGCCGCGGGATGCCAGGGCTTCGGATCGGGTGCGCAGGGCGGTTCCGAGCCAGGGCATCGAGTGCAGCATGACGTTCACGGCCAGCGCGGCAGCTTCCGGATTCACCCCCAGCCGACTGAACAGGCCGAAGAAGCCCGTGAGCCCATCGAGCAGCTCGGTGCCGGGGGTCGTGATCACCAGCAGCCGCGCCGTCGCCAGGGCACCGAAGACGGCGACGATGACCACGGCCGCCGGTCCGAGGGCGTCGATGGAGGACAGGCGGTCCGGCCCCCAGACGCCGGAGGCCCACCGCGCCACGCCAGCGAACCCCAGCAGCGGCCAGCCGCGCCGCCACGGTGCCAGGAACTCGCCGGGCAACCAGGCCAGCCCGTACAGGGCCAGGACCAGCACGAGCACGGAGCCGACGACCACGGGGTGGCGCCAAGCGACCAGCACGATCAGCACGAGGTACTTGCCCGCCAGCGGGACCGTGTGGACCGGGGAGCTGCCGGGCCGGTAGTCCAGCAGGTTCACCGGGCCGCCCTCCGGCTGAGGACGTCGTGACGGTACCAGGAGGTCACCGTCATAACCGGCTGCGCCCCTCGCCTCCTGAATAAAGAACCTTGGCGGAGGCGAACTGTTCGGCTGTGGCGCTCTCGACCTGGCAGATGGCATTGAAGATCGTAATGGACCCGGTCGTGCAGGTGATCTGGTGTTCGGCGAAGGCGTCAACGACAACGGAGGGATTTGTGCGGTTGATGAAAACCAGGCTCATACCATGCAGGAGAGGCGTGATCGCGTCGATTACCGCACCTGTGATGTGGAACAGCGGGGCGATCGCCAAGACGGAGTCCCCCGGTTTTAGTCCCATCCATGCAACACACGTGGATGCGACGCTGAGGACGTTGCCGTGGGTGTTCATCGCACCCTTGGGCGGGCCGGTTGTCCCGGAGGTATAGGTCAGCAGGGCGACGTCGTCGACATCCGGATTGCACCTGGTCGGCGATTGTCCTTTGAACCCCTTGATCAGCTCTGCCATGTCACCGTCAGGGGACGACTCCGCCGGCTCGGTGCTCCGGAAGACCCGGGGGTCGTTGCGGCTCTGGTACTCAAGGCCTGAGGTGGTCACGATCCACTCCACGGAGGTGCCGACGGCCGTCTCGGCCGTCTCAGTGTAGAGCCCATCGTCGGCGATAATTCCACGGGCGCCGGAGTCTTCGATCAAGTGACGCAACTCCCGCCCCTTGTACATAGGGTTAAGCAGAACCGCGATCGCACCGAGTTTCCAGAGCGCAAGAAAAGAAATTGCGTACTGTGGAATGTTCTGCATCTGAATCCCAATGCGGTCGCCGCGCTTGATTCCACGAAACTCCAAGGCAGCGGCAAACGCATCAGAAAGTTCGTTAAGGCGCCGAACTGTGAGAGACCCATCAAAGTACATGATCGCCTTGCGGTTGGGGTTGCGTTTAACCCGGTTTCGCCAAGCCTCGACGAGTGACGTAGCCCCTTCGGTGAGGCGTACAAACAGACCGGGAGGATAGGAGTCTGCCCATTGAGGCCTGGCCGAGGCGTTCACTGTTTGGTCACGTCCATATCAGATTCATCCGTCCAGCGGACGTCAGTTACCGAGCGATCGATCGGCAGATATAATGTGAGATAGACCACCACGTGATGTCAAGGTCTAAGGTTTGTAGGGCACAATACATGCGAGGCTGGAATGTTATGACCAGAGTTTCCCCGAATGCTAACCCCGGTGAGGCTCTGGCGCGAGCCCCTGATACAGCCTTGCGCCTTGGAGGTGCTGAGGGATCCTCGTGGCGTGACTATGCCAATGCCGAGCTTCCTTTGATGCTCAGCAGCGCACTCGAGTGCTTCATGGAGCAGGGTTATCACGGCACGACCATTCGCCAAGTGGCAGCCCGCGCAGGCCTGTCCGTCCCTGGCCTGTACCATCACTACCCTTCTAAACACGCGCTGCTGGTGGCTCTCATATCCCATGCCATGTCGGATCTTTGGATTCGCAGCCAACTCGCGATCGAGGAGGCGGGGACAATGCTTCCACGCCAATTCGATCTTCTTGTCGAATGTCTGATTCTGTTCCATGCGCGGCGGCGAGAACTGGCGTTCATCGCCTTTAGCGAGATCCGGAGTTTGAATGAGGCAGCTCGCACCGAACACATCGCCGCCCGCGACCGCCAGCAACGGCTCCTGGACTCGATCATCGAGCAGGGCGCCGAAACAGGGATCTTCACAACCCACTACCCGCGGGAAGCAAGCATGGCTGTCATCACCATGTGCACCGGCGTCGCCCAATGGTTCCGCCCGGAAGGCCCGCTGACACCCGAGGAGTTGGTCGAGCGATACCGCGAGATCGCGACCATGGCCGTCGGGCGATCAGCGGCGCCCTGACCACATGCCCGGCATCCCGGACGCCTGCCGCTCCTGGCCTGTGCCGCAGGATAGGCCAGCATGCATCGTTTGTAGGCTGCTGACAATGTCAATGGCCATTGGTTTCTGCCCACGGGCGGCCAGTTGATGTGCCCGCTGGTGGCCAGTAAAACTGCCCGATGATGGCCAACAGATCTGCCCACT
>NZ_JBNHHC010000201.1:0-3284 GCF_059091865.1 Arthrobacter sp. B0316-1-20
GCCCGTCCACCAGTCCGTTGTCCGCCAGCAGTGATTTGGGCATGAAGTAGCCGGTGGTGGATCCGGGGTCAACGAAGGCGACCTGCTTGCCGGCGACGTCATCGATCGACTCGATGCCGCTGCCCAGCTTGGAGTAACAGTACGATGCCGGCTTGTCATCACCCTTCCAGACCACCAGCGGATCCACCGAGCCGTTCTTGACCGCCAAGGCGGTGGAAAACGGGCTCATCAGGGCCACGTCGACATGTCCCTGCCTGACAGCCTCGACCACGCCGAGGTAGTCGGCGGGCATTTCCCGCTGGACTTCCTTACCGGTGGCCTCGGTGATCAGACCCTCAATGATCCCGGCCTCGACCAGGACATCCGGATCGTCGGTGCCCGGGGGCATGGCGAAGACCAGGGCATCGTCCGCGGTCGAGTCCGAGGAAGGGGCAGCGGATTCTGCACTGCCGCCACAGGCGGTGAGGGCAAGGACAGCGGCAGCGGCCAGGGAAAGGGCCGCGACGGGACGCTTTGACATGGAGGAACCTTCCGGAAACGAAATGAGCTGCGGATTCAGGGGCAATCGGCCCCTCAGCCAAGACTTTGCCGGGCGAAGATGTCCACGAATTTCGAGAACGCTTGACTCGAAATTACCGGAAGGTTAATTGCCGGCGCTCCAGCCAAAGGTCTCCGACGGAGCTGCCCGACGCGCACCGGCCCTTTCACCTACGTGCAAAATTTCCCGCCTCCCGTGCCGATAACAGCGCATATGACAGGTGTCATTCGGGCCGGCGGCTCGTCTGCCATTCCTTTGCTGCCCCGGCCTGCACCGGTTTAGGAGGGGTTTGAAAGCGCGGACTGGGCAGTGACCTGCCCGTTCTCAAGACGAGATTCATGCGGGTTAGCAGGCCAGCGTCACTCGCAGTGACGCTGGTCCCTCAGTCGCGGAGCCCGAACCGCTCGATGGCTTTCTCGCGCATCTCGACCTTCCGCACTTTCCCTGACACGGTCATGGGGAAGCTCTCACAAACTTCGACATACCTGGGGATCTTGTAGTGGGCCAGCCGGCCACGGCAGTACTCCCTTACGGCGGCGGCGTCCAGTGGCTTGGCGCCCGGATTGAGGATGATGCACGCCATCAGCTCCTCGCCGTACTTCTCGTCCGGGACACCGATCACCTGGACGTCCTGCACGCTTGGGTGCTGGTGCAGGAATTCCTCGATCTCGCGCGGGTAGATGTTCTCGCCGCCGCGGATGATCATGTCCTTGATGCGCCCCTCGATCACCAGGTAGCCGTCATTGTCCATTCGTGCGAGGTCACCGGTGTGCATCCAGCCCTCGGCGTCGATCACCTCGGCCGTTTTGTCCGGCTGGTCCCAGTAGCCGGCCATGACTGCGTAGCCCCGGGTGCACAGCTCGCCGATCTCGCCGCGCTCCACCGTAGCTCCTTTCGCGTCTATGACCTTGCTCTCGAGGTGTGGCATGGTGCGCCCGACGGTTCCGGTGCGGTGGGCGATCGAGTCGCCGAGCCGTGTCATGGTCGAAACCGGCGAGGTTTCAGTCATTCCGTAGCAGATTGCGACATCCTTCATGTGCATGTCGGTGATGACTCGCTTCATGATCTCGATCGGGCATGGTGACCCGGCCATGACCCCGGTGCGGAGGGTGTCCAGCCGGTACGTTTCGAAGTCGGGCAGTGCCAACTCTGTGATGAACATCATGGGGACGCCGTAAAGCGAGGTTCCGCCGAAGTCCTGAACAGCCCGGAGCGTCGCAGCGGCATTGAACCCACGGCCGGGCAGGATCGTGGCACAGCCGTGTGAGAACGCGCTGATGTTGCCGATCACCATGCCGAAGCAGTGGTAGAACGGCACCGGGATCACCACCCGGTCATCCGCGGTGTATCCCAGGAGTTCGCCCACCGAGAAACCGATGTTGAGGATGTTCCGGTGCGTGAGCGTCGCACCCTTGGGGAAGCCCGTGGTTCCGGATGTGTACTGGATGTTGATGACGTCGGCGGGCCGCAGGGTCGCGGCGCGCTCAGAGACGGCTGACGCCGGAACCTCCTCCGTCCGGGCGCCGAGGGCTTCCCAGGTGGTCTCTGCCGGGGACGCAGGTTCGCCTGCGACGAACGCAGAATCTCTGCTTGCTGCGGGGGTCGGAAGGAAGACGAGCTCATGGAGGTCCGGACACTCGGCCAGTGCCTGGCGTGCCATCGCGACGTAGTCGCTGTTCCGGTCCGATGGTGCGACCACGAGGGCGCGCATCCGATTCTGTCTGACGACGAAGATGAGCTCGTGGGTCCGGTAGGCGGGATTGACGTTGACAAGGATCGCACCGACCTTCGCGGCCGCGTACTGCAGGATCGTCCATTCGGCGCAGTTCGGGCTCCAGATCCCGATCCGCTCCCCCGCTGCGAAACCCGCGGCGAGGAGCCCGCGCGCGATGCGGCTGACGTCTTCGTCCAGTTTCCTGAACGTCCAGCGCCGCGCGGCGGCAGCGTCACCGTCGGCCGATGCCTCGATGAGCGCCTCACGGTCGCCGAATCGCTCCACGGTCCGGGCGAAGTTTTCTCCGACGGTCTCCTCGAGCAGCGGGGCGTCGGTCTCTCCGGCGGTGTGCGACAGCATGGCTCTCCTGATCCTCGTCGCTGGCGCAGGCGTCACTGCCGGCGGCTGTCAGCAGGCTAGCAAGGGACAATCTCAGGTGGGAAGGAGGTGACCCTACCCAAATGCCCGTGCGCCCGCCGCCTAACTAAGACGCCGATAGGCATACATGCGAGGCATTGGAGGTATTTCCCTTCCAAACCGGCATGCACGGCTGCGCGGACCATATGTTCAGCTGGCGGTTCGGAAGGCCGCTCGACCCGCACCCCGGCCTCCAATACATCTGCCGTGATCGTGGTGCCCGATGGAGCACAAGCTGCTGCCCGTAATTTAAGTCCACCACGGCCATGCCTTGGATGTAGTCGCGCTCAGTGGTCACGTCCGACCCTGGTCTCCGGGAAGCCAAACGCCGATATCAGCGCATATGACGAGTCGATTGGGCATGTGCGTAAGGAATCTTGTCGGGAGGCTTAAATACTGGCGTGAGCCAGAATCTGCAGACGCATGCCGCTCTGAAGGCGCCGGTGCAATCCTTGACTGAGCCTCGTCGTCGTTCTTATTGTCTTGCGGATGCTGCGGCTGACTTGGGCGTTCTGCAGGAAAGTTCATGGAAATCACGAGGCCGCTTTGCCGACCCGTCACCCGCCGGACAGGAGAAGGTCATCCTCGGCGGAGAACATCGATTGCTCGCCCAGC
>NZ_JBNHHC010000202.1:0-3275 GCF_059091865.1 Arthrobacter sp. B0316-1-20
GGACGACCGAGGATAACGGCGGCGTCCATATCAATTCCGGCATTCCGAACCGTGCCTTCTACCTGGCCGCAGCCGCGCTGGGCGGCCATGCCTGGGAGCGCCCGGGAACCGTGTGGTTCGATGCCCTCACCGGGACGAAGGTCCCCTCCGACTGCAGCTTCGCGCGCTTTGCGGAGGCGACGACGGAAGCGGCGTCCGAGCGCTTTGGCGCGGCCTCCGCGGAAGCCGGTGCGGTCCTCGTCGCCTGGCAGGAAACAGGAGTAGTGGAGTGAAAATCACCGTGTCCAGGACGGGAGGCTTCGCGGGAATCCGCCGCACCTGGAGCCTGGAGGTGGACCGGGATGAAGACCAGCGCTGGCTGCCGCTGATCGAGGCGTGCCCCTGGGACGAGATCCCCGAGGAAACTACTCCCACCCCGGACTCCTATACCTACCGCATCTGCGTGGACCGGCAGGAGGCTTCCATCCCCGAACGCTTCCTCACCGGGCCCTGGCGCGAACTTGTGGACCGGACCCGGGAGCAGGGCCGGCCGCTGCTGGATCCTGGCCCGTATCCGGAGTAGTGCCTTCCGGATCCCGGGCGAGCCGGGACGGCCACCAGATCGCCGGACCAGTGTCGTAGGCCAGAGCAGGCACCAGCAGCGAGCGCACGAGGAGAGTGTCCAGGAGCACTCCGAAGGCCACGATGAAGGCGATCTGCGCCAGGAACAGGATCGGAATCACACCCAACGCCGCGAAGGTAGCGGCCAGCACGATCCCGGCAGAGGTGATCACCCCGCCGGTGACGCGCAGTCCGCGCAGCACACCGTCCCGGGTGCCCGAGCGGAGGCTCTCCTCACGAACCCGCGTCATCAGGAAGATGTTGTAATCGACTCCGAGTGCCACCAGGAACACGAACCCGAAGAGCGGCACCGAGGCGTCCGCACCGGGGAATCCCAGGACATGGTTGAACACGAGCGCGGAGACCCCGAGGGTGGCCGCATAGGACAGGGCTACGCTGCCCACGAGCAGCAGCGCAGCCACAACGGACCGCAGCAGCACCATCAGGATCAGTGTGATGACCAGCAGTACGATCGGCAGGATCTTGGCAAAGTCGGCCTGGGCGGTGTCGTTGGTGTCCACTGCCGTTGCCGTCACGCCGCCGACTAATGCCTGGGGATCCGCTGCGGGCAGCGCACGCCGAAGTTCGCGAACGGCGTCCTCCGCTTCCTCTGAGTCTGCTTCATAGGCCAAGGTCGCGGTGATCAGCACGCTGCCCTCCCGCACCAACGGGCTTCCGGCTGCGGAGGCAGGTCCACCGGCCTCAGCGCCTGCGGATCCCGTGAGCAAAGACGCCTGGGCGATTCCCTCGGTGCTCTCCACGAGCTCCAGTACTGCGCCGGCCTTCGGCTCGGTGGCGAGGATCGTCACCGGGCTGCCGCTGCCGGCGTCGAAATGACGGGCCTGCGCCTGCTGGCCGTCCGCTGCGTCCGACTCGCTGAGGACCAGGTCCGTCTGCGCCACACCGTGGGCCTGCAACTGGAACAGACCACCGCAGAGCAGCACCAGCAGCGCGGTGGACGTGATCCAAGTGGTGCGAGGCCGCGCGGCCACCAAGCGCGCAACGCCGCTCCAGACTCCGCGGGTGGCGGTCCGGGCTTCGTTGGCCTCGGCTCCCCCCGCTCCGGAAGGGCCAGGCCTGGGCGTGAACGGCCAGAAGGCCGTGCGGCCAAACATCGCCAGCAGTGCCGGCAGGAAGGAAAGCGACGCCAGCAGGGCGAAAATGATTCCGACGGCGGCAATCGGTCCCAGGCTGCGGTTGGACTGGAGATCGGAGAAAAGCAGGCACAGCAACGCAAGGACGACCGTGGCGGCCGACGCGACGATCGGTTCGGCCGAGCCGCGCACTGCCGTCCGCAGCGCTGCCCAGCTGGATGCGCTCCTCGTGAGCGCCTCCCGGTACCGGGCTACCAGCAGCAGCGCGTAGTCGGTGGCCGCTCCGATCACGAGGATGGACAGGATGCCCTGGCTCTGGCCGTTGAGCTGGATCCAGCCGGCACTGGCCATCAGGTAGACGGTCAGGATGGCCGCGCACAGCGCGAAGACCGAGGTCAGGAGCACCAGGAACGGAAGGATGACCGAGCGGTAGACCACCAGCAGGATGACAAAGACAGCCCCCAGCGCCACCAGCAGCAGCAGCCCGTCAACGCCGCCGAATGCGCTGACCAGATCCGCAGTCAGGCCCGCCGGGCCGGTTACGTAGCCTCTGGTTCCTGCAGGCAGCTCCTGTGCGACGACCTCCCGCAACTGCGCCACCGTCTCCTTGAGTTCCGCATCATCGCTGATGGGAACAATGAACTGCACCGCCAAGCCGTCCTCCGAAGGGACCGGACCGATGACGGAGGGTGCCTGCGGGCTGGCAGCGGGCTGCACGCCGCCAATCTCTGCCATCCGGCCCCCGATCTCCGCATAGCCGGCGAGGTCCTGGCCGTTCAGCCCGGTCTCGGATTCGAAGATCACGATGGCAGGAATGGCGTCCGACTCGGTGAATTTCCGCTGCCACTCGCCCGCCTCCGTGGACTCCGCGCTGGCGGGGAGGAAGGAAGCCTGGTCATTCGTCAAGACTTCGGAGATCCTGCCAAACATCGGCCCGCCCACTGCCGCGCTGGCGAGCCAGATCAGGATGAGCACCGCGGGCAGCAGCAGCCGAAGTCTCGTTCCCGGGGCGTGACGGGGGGTCATGGGATCCTCCTCAGATCATCCATCTCTCCACCGCAGAATATCTCTACGATGGAAACAATATACTGGAACGATGACCACTTCCCCGGACAATCCTGCCGCGGGCAGCACAGAACTCCTCTACGCGCTGCAGCGCTTCACCGTTGAGACCGAGCGCTTCATCGACTCCCTGAGCCGCAAGCACGGAATACACCGCACGGACCTGAACGCACTGAATGTGCTTGTCGAAGCCGAACGAACGGGACGGTCGGCGACCCCCGGCACCCTGGGTGCCGCACTGCAGCTAAGTTCCCCTGCCACCACCGCGCTGATCGACCGCTTGGAGCGCGCGGGGTACCTGCGGCGGCGGCGGAGCCCCTCGGACCGCCGCCGGGTGGAACTGGAAACGTCCGACACTGCCCGCGCCACGGGTTCAGCGATCTTCGGTCCGCTCGCGCAGGAGCTGCAGAAGGTGATTTCCGCCCACCGCCCCGAGGATGTGCAGCTGCTCTCGCAGTTCGCGCAGGAACTAGCGGATGCCGTGGCCCGTGCGCGCGTAGCCGGGGATGCCGAGCCATC
>NZ_JBNHHC010000203.1:0-3178 GCF_059091865.1 Arthrobacter sp. B0316-1-20
GTGAGTCATTCCCCACAGATGGCGCTTTCGTCAGCCTGTAGAAGAACACCCCTTCCCCTGGCCATCACCGCAGGAACGTAGTGACACTGACCCGTTTCAGATGGTACGGTTATGCACAAGACACAAGGGGTGTACGCAGTTGGCCCCAGCTAGTGTATCCACCACCATCCGAAAGGGCCCCCGTGCTACATCCATCCATCCGCAACTCCCTGGCCGCCGTGGCAACAGCAGTAGTCTTGGCCGGCAGCGTGGCGCTTCCCGCCCAGGCCGCCGAATATATCGGTGTCTGCAGTAGCCACACCCCCATCACGCTCTCCACCGGAGACACCATCAGCTGCAACCACACCGCCATTGACGCGAAGGGCCAGACCCTCTCCCTCAGCAAGCCGGCTGCCTCGCCCTCAGAAAAGCTCGTCATCACCGGCACCAAATGGAATCCCGGCGAGAAAGTCGTGGTCACCTTCCAGAACAGCCCCAAGGGCAGCTTTGTGGTCACCGCCGACGCCCAGGGCAGCATCGGCACGCTGTGGACCGTCCCGGCCGACGCCCACCCCGGCGACACCCGCCTGTACGCCCGGGGCCAGTCCAGCAAGATTGTTGTTGCCGCTGACATCTCCCTGCGTTCGGCGCCGGTCTACACCGGCGTCTGCGCAACAGGCGATGTGCTGATCCTGCCCTCACAGGAAGGCGTCGGCTGTGGGGCGCTCCGTTTCAGCCAGAGCCACTCGGTCAAGGTGCTCAACCAGGGCCCCGTTGCGCCCGGCGGCACGGTGCTCCTTGAAGGCGAGGGGTTCCCCGCCAACGACACCGTCATCGTGACCTTCCAACAGAAGTATGCATTCCAAACCCAGGCTGACGCCGAAGGCAAGATCAGTATGGGGCTGCAGATCCCGGCCGATGCGTCCACCCGCAACGGTGACGTCCTTGCCACCGCCCAGGCGGACCGGACCACCTCCTCCACCTCGGTGACGATGCAGTACGTCGCCCCGTCGACCCCGATCTTCGCTGACGTGCCGTTCGGTGCCCAGTTCTACACGGAGATCTCCTGGCTGGCCTCGGAGAAGATCTCCACCGGATGGGACTACGAAGCCTTCAAGCCGACCGCCGCCGTGAACCGTGACGCTATGGCTGCATTCCTGTATCGGATGGCCGGGGAGCCCGACTTCATCGGCCCGGGAGTGTCCCCGTTCGCCGATGTGGCTCCCGACCACCAGTTCTACAAGGAGATCACCTGGCTGGCCGCCGCAAGCCTCTCCACCGGCTGGACCGAGGCTGACGGTACGAAGATTTTCCGTCCGGATGCCGCGATCGACCGTGACGCCATGGCTGCCTTCCTGTACCGGATGGCTGGCTCCCCGGAGTACACGGCACCCGAGGCATCCCCATTCGCCGACATCGCCCCGGGCGTCCAGTTCTACAAGGAGATCGCCTGGCTGGCCGAGCAGGAGATCACCACCGGCTGGGATGAGGGCAACGGTTTCAAGACCTTCCGCCCGTGGAGCCCGGTGAACCGGGACGCGATGGCAGCGTTCCTGTACCGCTTCGATAACGCCGCCAAGTAAGTCCGCTCAACCGGGGCGTCCTGACCAACCAGGGCGCCCCGGCCCTATTTGTACAGCCGTTCCGACCGCGTTCCGAAGGAGCACCGCTTGTCCCGTTCAACCGTCCGTGCCGCTCTGGCCGCCACTGCGGTTCTGCTCTCCGGGGCCGCACTGCCCGCCAGCGCCGCACTACCTGTCAACATGCAGGCCTCGTGCGAACCGGCTTGGGCCTGCCGGGGCCCAGCGTAGAGCCGCAGTCGCCTGCCGCGGACCCGGTTCGGGCGAACGTCTTCCAGTCTTAGCCGTACCGCCGGCCTTCCCGAGCCGATGGCCGCCTTGGCCGACTTCTGACCCATTCATCCCGCCGGGGCGTTCCGCACGAGCGCGGGGGCGCCTCGGTCCACAACCGGAGGACCTTCCCGTGAGCATTGCCGTCACCGCCCCCGATCCATCCTGTACCGTCATGTCCATGGATGTACCAAGTACAGAAGCTGTACAGGACAAGATCCGCGAGCTGGGCCTGGAAATGTCACAGCGACTGGAGGAGTTCCGGCACCCGAACCCGGCGGACCGTCGCCCCGCCAGCGATGCGGGTTCAACAAAGATGCTTCGGGATTTCCTCGATCAGGAGCTCATTCCGGCCCAGGTGGAGAACGCGCGGATCAATCAGGGTGCCACCATGCCCATGATCGCTCAGGAACTGGGTTGGTCCGTGGCGACGGTGCAGAACAAATTCGGTGGCAATCGCGAAGGCGATACGCCCATGGTCGCCCACAAAAAGCGCAAGCTGCAGACCCGGAAGCGTGTCGCGAAACTGCGCGCCGGGCTTCCGAAACGAGAACCCGAGCCGGGCTGGAGCATCAACCAGCTGTCGCAGGTGCCGGGCTGGCCGACGAACAGGGCGACCATCGCGGCGATGGCCGAGGACGGCCGACTGGAGGCGCGTCCCTTTGAACGTGACGGACAGCCGGTACTGCGGGCCGGGAAGCCGGTCATGCGGTACTTCCCGAAGTTGGATGAGAACGGTATGCCGATCCGTCCGCCGGCCAAGGAGCGTTCACGCCGCAAGGCCGGTTAGTCGTCGACAGGGAGGGAGTGTGGGCCCGAGGATGATCTTTGCGGAAATTCACGTATATGGTGACGGGCCCCTCCACTATGGCGAGGCCCGTCTCCGTGCAGGTCCAGTGTCTCAACCGTCGTAGCCCTCATCCAGGAGTGCCTTGGCGGCGGCTGCGGTCTCCGGGAAACGGTCTTCCCGGATGGCGTTGAGGGGCGATTCGTAGCCCAACCGGGGGTTGACCGTCATGATCCAGGCCTGGGCGGTCCGCCGGCCCTGGCTGCCCTCAATCTCGTGAAGCATGTCGTAGGCGAACCGGAGGCGCTGCTGCGCCGGTTGGGTCGGCTGCAGCCGGCCGTTGGCCCATTTGCGGACCTGTCCGGGGTCCTTGACGCCGGCGAGGCTGGCAACGAGCCTAGCGGTAATGGAATCGCAGAGTTCGCGGACGACGTCGGAAATGTCCATGTAGACGGAGCCTGCCCTGTGGCGGGGTCCGCCCGGCGCCATCGTCATACGCTCCCCTTTCGGCCATCCCAGCCTACCGCTCAGGCCCCGGTCATGCTCGTGTTTTGCCCGGTTC
>NZ_JBNHHC010000204.1:0-3153 GCF_059091865.1 Arthrobacter sp. B0316-1-20
GCCGTACGCTACCGTAGCCTACTCGCGGACGAACAGGCGGCCGGATACCCCAGCTTCGAACTCAGCAGAGCTGAGGTTCCGGCCGCTGTCTGACGAGTCCGCGCGGGCAATCGACCCTAAGCCGTCCAGACGCCCTTGAAGCCCCTCAGGGGCTGGAGCGTGCTGCCGGTGTCTCGGATGCCTGTCCGGCCGAGACCGCCGTCGCGTACGTGACGGTCCGGGCCGGTGCCAAGCCCACCGAGCGGGAGCTGATCGCCTTCGCGAAGGAACGGCTGGCGGCCTACAAGTACCCGCGGGAGATCCACATCATTGACGACCTGCCCAAGATGCAGACCGGGCAGATCCGACGCCGTGCGCTGCGCGGAGAATCGAAGGAAGGCCACCAATGACCACCACGCAGGACCTGCAGGACAAGACGGCTCTCACCACCGGCGCCAGCCGCGGCGACCTCAGGCCTTCACATGTCGAGCTTCTGGCTCAAAGGCAAATGGCCTCAACAGGGCCTTCCCCTTGGAAGCTGCCCACAGGATCCACTTCCCTGTGATGCTCTAATTCGTGTTATTCATCGTCATGCACGCCTCGCTGGCATTCGCCCCAGGAGCCCTGCGCAACCCCAACCACATGTACGGAACACAAGATGCCGAAAACTGAGCAAGGTTCTGGGCCTTCCTTGCCTCCGTGGTTGCCATGGTCCTCGCTGCCCTCGCAATGCGGCCGGTGCCAGCCAGTGGAAAGACCGAAATTCAACTAGTCCCATTCTTCCTTGAGACGTCAAGCCGGAATCTGCCACCTTTCATCCAGCTGCCCGGCCGTGCCTATAGAAACCGATCGAAGTGAAAGAGCAACATGCCTGATTCAAACAAAGAAGCAGATCGGCATCCGCCATGCGCTTCCGCGGTGGCGGAGGCAGCGAAGCTACGCGGAGAACTGGTGGAAGTTAGGTTAAAGACGGGACAACGCTGCAGCGGCGTCGTCGATGAGACGTCTGCCGCGCTTGGATTGTTTTGGATCACCGATCACAGCAGAGGCCAGCGCGTACTGCTCCTCGCCGACGATGTCCAAACCGTGGCCCGGCCAGAGCGGCTCCTTTAGCCAGCAGCACTGCCAGGACAAGTGCTGATCCCGAGTCCGTTTTGTTAGAGAAGGAGGCAGCAATGACCGCCGTGGACGAAAGGGTCGCGACGACAGCCCTCGACCAGCGTTGTGCCAACGACGTTAGGTTCGCCCATCCCCGAAACGGGCCAATGCGGACCGCGGCCCCGAGGTTCTGGTCCCACGGCGAGCAGGAGGGGCGGATCGAGCGCCAGCCGGTCAAGGGGGTGCGCAAGGCCACCGCCAAGGCAATGGTCGAATCCGCGTTCTCCGCCCCGCACGTGAGCATCTTCGTGGACGTGGACGCCTCGCGCACCATGGAGTTCGTGCAGCGGCTCAAGAAGAGCCGCGACTTCGAAGGCATCAAGGTCTCCCCGCTGCTGATCCTGGCCAAGGCGGTCATCTGGGCGGCCGCGCGCAACCCAAGCGTGAACGCGAGCTGGGTGGAGACGGAGAACGGCCCGGAGATCCACGTCAAGCACTTCATGAACCTGGGCATTGCCGCGGCGACCCCGCGCGGGCTGCTGGTGCCGAACCTGAAGAACGCGCAGGACCTGTCCCTGAAGGAACTGGCCATCGCGCTCAACGAGCTGGCGACCACCGCCCGCGAGGGCAGGACCAAACCGGCGGACATGCAGAATGGCACGCTGACGATCACCAACATCGGCGCCCTGGGCATCGACATCGGCACCCCCATCATCAACCCTGGCGAGGTCGCGATCGTCGCCTTTGGCACCATCCGGCAGAAGCCGTGGGTGGTCTCCGGGGAGATCATCCCGCGCTGGATCACCATGCTCGGCGGCTCCTTTGACCACCGCGTGGTGGACGGGGACCTCTCCGCCCGGTTCATGACCGACGTCGCCGCAATCATGGAGGAACCGGCCCTGCTGCTCGCATAACCCAGTTCGGGCACCTGCTGGCCCCAACTGACCTGTTGTGTGGTCAGACCGTTTCAACGATGCCACCTGCGACACTTCTGGATGCGCGATAGGCCCAACACCCGTAGGGCGTAGGCGTAGCCGCGGAACGGCTCCAGGCTCGCGATCTTGATCCCAGATGCGAAGCGCAGGCCCTTGTTCCTTGGGCCAGTCTTCGGTCCCCCCCCCTTTTCCGGAGCGGCCCTCAACGAGATCCTGTAGGCACGCCCGGACGATCCATGGCGAGCAGATGGAGTTTGGAGCCGGATAACAACGCTCCCGCAGGTATTCCCCCGGTGAATCGATAACAAACCTCACGCCGGCAAGCTGGATCCTTCGACCGGGTCGGGTTCGGTCAGAGTTTGGCCGCGCCGGAGGTATTGGTACACCGTTTCCCGGCTGAGCCCGTATTCGCGGGCCAGGACGGACTTGGGTTCGCCGGCCGCGGCCCGGGCGGCCAGCTCGGCCGCGAGTTCCGGGGCCAGGGCGCGCTTGCGGCCGCTGTAGGCGCCGCGGGCCTTGGCCAGACTGATGTCTTCGCGCTGGCGTTCCCGGATCAGGGACCGCTCGAACTCGGCGAAGGCGCCCATGACCGAGAGCATCAGGGTCGCCATCGGCGAGTCCTCCCCCGTGAACACCAGAGATTCCTTGACGAGCTCCACCCGCACCCCCTTGCCGGTGAGCTTCTGCACCACCGAGCGCAGGTCATCCAGGTTCCTCGCCAGCCGGTCCATCGAATGCACCACCACGGTGTCCCCGTCGCGGGTGAACCCGAGCAGGTACCCCAGCTGCGGACGCTCCGCGTCCTTGCCCGAGGCCTTGTCCGTGAACACCCGATCCAGGGCCTGGCCTTCGAGCTGGCGCTGCTCGTTCTGGTCCAGCGTGCTCACCCGCACGTACCCGAGCCGCTGACCCGTCACCCCGTTTCCCCAAACCTTCAACCAAAATGCCGAAAACTGTCAGATTGAAGCTTAAGAGCTGTGGGAACACCTGTCCATAAATTCAAAATCTGACCCTAACCTGGGGACTGTCGGGACTGTCTCACCAACGGCGCCTCTCTGTGTCAAGCTGCTGTGTGGGAGGGGCCGCTAGGATTGTTTTTGGCGGGTCCGGTATGTGACTTTTCCGAAGCGCCGGTTTGGGG
>NZ_JBNHHC010000205.1:0-3113 GCF_059091865.1 Arthrobacter sp. B0316-1-20
CGCAGGGCTGCGTTGAGGCGGGCGACGTCGGCCCGGGACCGGCGCCGCCCGAGGAAAAGTCCCGCTATGGCCGCTGCGGCGGCGCCGGCAACCATGGGAATCAGCCAGCTGAGCCAGAAGATCCGCGGCTGGGAGGCCAGGCCGGACATCACCAGGATGATCCACAGCAGCACGGCAGCCGCGACGGCGATACCCGGCACCAGCAGCACCCCATAGCTGCGGTGGTGCCGGTCCAGGCCCCACCAGAGGAAGCCCGCTGCCGCCGCCACCGCTGCGACCAGCGTCAGTTCAAGCATGTCCGGCCGGACCTCTGCTCCCGCTAGAGGGCGCCGAAGCCCACGCGGCGGGCCTCTTCGGCGCCGATCTCGACGTAGCCAAGAACGTTGGACGGGACGATGACCATGCGGCCCTTGGAGTCCTTCAGGCGGAGTTCGGCGCCGCCGTTCATGGCCTTGGAGACGATCTCGGCGACGTCCTCCGGAGCCTCCTCCGACTCGAAGACGATTTCCCGGCCCACGTTCTGAATGCCGATCTTGATTTCCACCCTTGGTGCCTCCTGTGTTGTGAACTGTCGTCCCGACGAAATCTACTCTAAGTCTCTTTCGGGAAACGACTGATTCCGCGCCAAGCTAAACGGTAGATGAGGTCGCTGGCAACCCCCAGGTCAAGATCCCCGTCCTTCTCAAGCCAGAACCGGGCGCTGACCTGAGCCATTCCCAGCAGGCCGCGGCCCAGCAGCGTGGCCTCCGGCTGGGTCATGCTGGTGTCCTCGGCAATGACCCGGGCAATGGCATCGGTGTAGGCGAGATTGAAGGCCTCCAGCCGCTCGCTGACCTCCGGATCGTTGTTCAGATCGGATTCGAAGATCAGCCGGTGGGCCTGGCTGTCCTGGGCGACGAACTCGAAGTAGGCGCGCATCGTGGCGCGGACTCTTTCCTTGTTGTCCGTCGTGGAATTGAGGGCATCCGTGAGCAGCCCGGTCAGCTGGGCCAGGTGGCTGTCCAGCAGGGCCAGGTACAGTTCCCGCTTGCCGGGGAAGTGCTGGTAGAGAACTGGCTTGCTGACCTTGGCAGTCTCGGCGATTTCGTCCATGGCGGCTCCGTGGTAGCCGTTGGCGACGAAGACCTGGCGGGCTGCCTGCAGCAGCTGCCGGCGCCGTTCCTCCCGGGGGAGCCGAGTTGCCTTGCCGTTGGGCCGGGCTTCTGTAGTCACGATGACTTGCCTTTCACGGAACGTGCCGGATGCCGGCGCTTTGATTCAGTTTACCCGGGGGTAATAACGGCCGCGTATGCTGCAGTTTCCCCTGTGCCATGCCGGGGCATAGATTGAAGGAATGAGCAGTAACGAACCCCTGAGCCTTCCGCCCCTGGTGGAGCCGGCCGACGGCCTCACCAAGGAAGAGACGCAACGCTATTCCCGGCACCTGATCATTCCCGAGTTCGGCATGGCGGCCCAGCAACGGCTCAAGAACGCCAAGGTGCTGGTCATGGGCGCAGGCGGTCTCGGGTCTCCCGCCCTGCTGTACCTGGCCGCTGCCGGGGTGGGCACGATCGGGATCGTGGACGACGACGTCGTGGATACCTCCAACCTGCAGCGCCAGGTCATCCACGGGGTATCGGACGTGGGCCGGGCCAAAGCCGAGTCGGCGCGGGACTCGATCCTTGAGCTCAACCCGCTGGTCTCCGTGCAGCTGCACCAGGTGCATCTGGACTCCTCCAATGCGCTGGAGATCTTCGCCGGCTACGACCTGATCCTCGACGGCACGGACAACTTCGCCACCCGCTACCTGGTCAATGACGCCGCCGCCATCCTGGGCAAGCCGTACGTCTGGGGTTCCATCCTGCGCTTCGACGGCCAGGTCAGTGTCTTCTGGGAAAAGCATGGTCCCACCTACCGCGACCTTTATCCGGAGGCCCCTCCCGCGGGCTCGGTCCCGTCCTGCGCAGAGGGCGGGGTCCTGGGCGTGCTGTGCGCGCAGATCGGCTCCGTGATGGTCAATGAGGCCATCAAGCTGATCACCGGCACTGGCCGCACCCTGCTGGGCCGGGTGCTCATCTTCAACGCGCTGGACATGAGCTGGCGCGAGATCCGGGTGCGCAAGGATCCTCAGGCGCAGCCCATCACCGAACTGGTGGACTACCAGGCGTTCTGCGGCCTGCCCGCGGCCGGAACCGCACGCGAGCTTCCCGCGGTCACGGTGGCGCGGCTGCAGGAGCTGCTGGCCGAACGGGAGCGCGGGGAACGGGATTTCGAGCTCATCGACGTGCGCGAACCGGGCGAACACCAGATTGTCAGTATTCCCGGCGCGGTGCTGGTGCCCAAGGGTAGAATCCTTGCCGGTGAGCGGGAACTGCCGCGGGGCAAGGAGCTGTACATCCACTGCAAGTCGGGGGTGCGCTCCTCGGAAGTGGCGTCCTATCTGCTGGACCACGGTTACGAATCGGTCTTCAACGTCTCCGGCGGGATCACGGACTGGGTCCGGCAGATCGAACCGGCCAAGCCGCTGTACTGAGCAGGTCGCAGTGCTGGGCCAGTCGCTGTACTGGGCAGGTTCAGGCGCCCTTGGCTGCGTCGGCCAGGGCAGCGTGGTCCACCGGGCAGGCTGCAGACGCGGTTTCCGCTGTGGACGCTGTATCGGCAGCGGTCTTTGCCGCAGCGGACCGCTCCTCTACCGTGATGCCGTAGAGCGCTTCCAGACCGGCGATATACGCGGCCTGCTGGCCGTTGGCGGCCAGTTCCCGCGCCCGGACGGTGGGAATGTGGAGCAACTGCTTGACCATCCGCCGCAGCGCGAATTCGACTTCCTCCGCGGGCCCGGTGCAGCCATGCTGGGCGCGGACGCGCTCCAGTTCGGCGTCGAGCACGGAAAGCGTGTGCTGGCGCAGCGCGACAATGGCGGAGTCCACGCTGCGTGCCTGCTGCTGTTCGGCGAAGGTCCGGGCAGCCTTGTCGACGATCTTGCTGGCCTGACGCAGGGATTCGGACTGCTCTTCCGGAGCGGCCAGGCGGACGGATTCCAGGGTGATGAGCTCGACGCCGGCCAGTTCGCCGACGGCGGGGTCGAAGTCGTGGGTCAGGGCCAGGTCAATGACGATCAGCGGCTTGCCGGCGCC
>NZ_JBNHHC010000206.1:0-3107 GCF_059091865.1 Arthrobacter sp. B0316-1-20
AGGATCTCCGAGATCCGGTAGGTGCCGGCCGACTCCCCGAGCATGACGATGCCGACCAGCATGGCCAGGCCGCCGAAGGTCGTGACGACCAGGGCCTGCAGCGCCGAACGCCGGGCGGACAGCCGCTGCCGGGCATAGCCGATCAGCAGGTAGGACAGGATTGTGGTCAGTTCCCAGAAGATGAACAGCAGCAGCAGGTCATCTGCGGTGACCAGGCCGAACATCGCACCGGCGAAGGCCAGCAACTGCGCCCCGAAGGCGCCCAGGTCCGCATCGTCGGCCTTGAAGTAGCGTGCGCAGTAGAACAGGACCAGGGCCCCCACGCCCAGGACCAGAAGGCTCATGACAGCAGCCAGTGCGTCCATCCGGAACGCCAGTTCCAGGCCGAGCTGCGGAATCCATTTGATAATGACCGACGGCGGCGCGCTGGGGGCGCCGGAAGCCAGCGTTTGGTCGGCGGCCGTGAAGGCGCTGAAGCGGAAGAGCAGCCAGCCGAAGCAGGCGGCGGCGACGGCGGCCAGGACGTAGAATGCGGAGCGGCCCATCCGGCGAAAGAATGCAGGCGCTACAAGAGCCACCACGAAAAGAGCGGTGAGCACAAGCAGCAAAACTGGTCTCCGAACTGTTGCCTCTTCGACTCACAAACGGGCTGCGGGAGCTCACGGGATTGAGTTGTCGAAGACGGACGGTCAAGGGCCTGTCATCCATTCTAACCTTGTTATTCGGGTGTATTGTGCACCCGGGTATATGCCATGCCGCACATATACCGCAGGACCTGCTCCCCCACAGATTCACTTTTTGTTCAACTCCAAGGGATTTTCCGCCCTTTTGGACGTATAGCATTCACGGTATGAGCGACGCCCAGCATTCGTCCGCCAATCCCCCGTCCGCCGATCTTCCGTCCGCCGATCCTTCGCCCCCCAATCTTTCGTCCGGGGGATCACCGGCGGGCGCTCCGCCCCGGGCTCAGCGGCTGATCGGCCGCCAGGTCCTGGCATGGGCCGGCTGGGACTGGGGCTCAGCGGCCTTCTTCGCTGTCATGAGCACCTTTGTCTTCACCGTGTACTTGACCTCTGAGGCTTTCGGCGGCGAGGACCGTGCCTCGGCGGTCCTGGGCGCCGGATTGTCGATCGGCGGCGCAGTCATCGCGCTGCTGGCCCCGGTTACGGGGCAGCGCTCGGACGCCGGCGGCAGACGGCGGCTCTGGCTCGGCATCAACAGCGTCCTCATCGTGGTACTCACCGCCCTGTGCTTCTTCGTGTACCCGCGGCCGGAATTCCTGCTGGCCGGCGTCATCCTCATCACGCTGGCAAACATCTTCGCGGAGTTCGCCGGCGTCAACTACAACGCGATGCTGACCCAGGTCTCCACCCCGCAGACCATCGGCAAGATCAGCGGCTTCGGCTGGGCCATGGGCTATGTCGGCGGCATCGCGGCGCTGGGACTGGTGCTGGTGGGGTTCGTGCAGCCGGAGGTCGGCTGGTTCGGCGTCACCTCCGAGGACGGGCAGAATATCCGCGCGGTGGCACTGTTCTGCGCCGTGTGGTTCGCGGTTTTCGCCCTTCCGTTGTTCCTCCTTGTCCCTGAAGTGCCGCGGCAGAAGTCGGCGAAGCTGGGCGTTTTCGCCTCCTACGGGCTGCTGTTCCGCCGGATCAAGGCGATCTACCGGACCAGCCCGCACACCATCTACTTCCTCCTGGCCAGCGCAGTATTCCGTGACGGGCTGGCCGCGGTCTTCGCCTTCGGCGGGATCATCGCGGCGGGAACCTTTGGCTTTTCGCTGGCCGAAGTCATCGTCTTCGCCATCGCAGGCAACGTCGTCGCAGCACTGGGTGCCGTCGGCGGAGGCTGGCTGGATGACCGCGCTGGCCCCAAGGCAGTCATCATTGCCGCTCTGGCCGGGCTGCTGGCCGCAGGAACCGCCGTGCTGGTACTGGGGCCGCAGACGCACCGCTTCCTGGGCCTGGACTGGACAGGTGCCACCACGTTCTGGGTCTTCGGCCTGCTGCTCTGCCTGTTCGTGGGACCGGCGCAGGCCTCCTCCCGCGCCTACCTGGCCCGGCTGGCGCCCGAAGGCGAAGAGGGCGAGCTCTTCGGTCTGTACGCGACCACCGGCAGGGCCGTCAGCTTCCTGGCCCCGGGGCTGTTCGCCGCCTGCATCGCGCTCTTCGGATCCCAGCGTTTCGGCATCCTGGGCATCCTGCTGGTGGTGCTCGCCGGACTGCTCGTCCTGCTTCCGGTGCAGGCTCCCGGCCGCGTCCGGAAGGCCGTCATCCCGGCCACCTAACGGGCTTAAAGTTGAAGCATGAACGTCGACGAGACACCGCTTCCCGGCATCGGCATGCGCAAGGACATGGTCATCAGCGACGGACGGCGGGTCGGCGTCGTCAGCCACCGGGACGGCCGGACCGAGCTGATTATTTCCCGGCTGGATGATCCCGACGCCTGCCTCGCCTCGATCCCGCTGTCCGGCGAGGAGGCCGCCGCGCTGGGTACCCTGCTGGGCGGCCACCAGATCGTCACGCAGCTGACCGAGGAACATCGCGACTTCGAAGGCGTCAACACGCGCCAGTTCGTAGTCGAGCCCGACTCGCACTTCGCCGGACGCCCGCTGGGCGATACCTGCATGCGGACCAAGACAGGCGCCTCGATCGTGGCCATTGTCCGCGCCGGCAGGACGCATGCTTCCCCCGGCCCGGACTTCATCCTGAACGGCGGCGACATGCTCATCACGGTCGGCTCGACCGAAGGCCTCGACGCGGCCGACAAGCTCCTCAACCGCAGCTGAGGTCCGGTGACCGCCACTGCCCTCGCACTCACCGAACTGGGCGCGATCTTCCTCGGGCTCGGGGTGCTGGCCAGGCTCGCCGGGCGGATCGGCATGTCCCCGATCCCCTTTTATCTGGTCGGCGGCCTGTTCTTCGGCCACGGCGGACTCATCGAACTGCGCGGCATGGAGGAATTCGGCCACATCGCCAGCGAAATCGGCGTCGTCCTGCTGCTGCTCATGCTCGGGCTGGAATACTCCGGCCAGGAACTAATGACCGGCCTGCGGCACTCCTGGCAGGCCGGCGTCCTTGATATTGTCCTGAACACGGTCCCCGGGG